>JAFZNE010000057.1 GCA_017553035.1 Lachnospiraceae bacterium | reverse complement strand
GGCAGATAATAATCTTTCAAGAACAATATTCGTTTCGAGGCTCTCAGTATCAATCAAAGTATCATAAATATTTTTGATTATCTTTTCCTTCTCTGAATATTCATACTCAACATCATACTCCTTGGCCAGTTCCCATATATAACCATATTGAACTAATCGCTTTTTTTCGCTTTCAGGAATCTTTGTCTCTCTTAACAAGTCTATTAATTCCTTATTTTCAAATGGGATTGACTCGACATACTGCTCACAGATATGCATAATGCGATCTACTTCAATTTTATACAGGGTTTCACTTTCTTCTATTCCATATTTTTCCATCGTTTCGATGATCTGTTCCCTAACTTCCAAAGTCCTCTCCGGAGACTTAGATACCTCATCATTGTACATAGCCCCAAATCGTTCTTCCATTAAAGATTCCATATCAACATATGAGCTACGACCAATTTCATATATATTGTCTCTTTCATCCGGATAATTCTCAAATGCGTAGCTAAGAACTTCCGTATTAAACGGGCATTGAGCAAAAGCTTTGAAAAGAAGATCATCTTTTTTATCCTGTCCATCAACTCGGCTAATATTATTAATAATTGCATGTGATTTTTTATAATCCGTAGAATCGGAGTAATATGGTTCACTTCTTTCGGGATAACCATTAACAAATTGAATATAGCTGTCAAACATACTAATAACACATTGTGTAGCTCCTGAAAGCAACAATGCTTTTGTTCTTGGATTGTTATACAGCTCCCTTTTTTGAGAATTGGCCTTTGAAGTGGAAATAGCATTTCCAAAGAAGTTAAAAATGCTATGCCCCAAACCAGATGCTAAATTCATAGCTCCTGCTGACATTGATGCAGATGCCATGCTCGAAAGATTATTACTTGATACCCAGCCATATCTGCTTCTCGTCGCCTTTCTCATCGCACGATACTGTTTTATATTATTCAATTCCTCATCAATTTCACTGAGTGATTCAGCTACTTTTTCATACTCTTCTTCTGCCGCTGACAAATCCCAACAAGTATCCTCAAAATCTTCTTTGTCCACATCATAAATTTCCATATCAATTAAATGTTGGAACAGATTTTCAATAGTTGACGTTGTTGCTTTCTCCAGAAAATGAGGATATTTCCCAAGAACGGATTCTATGCCTGAACTATTATCGTAGAACTCTATGAATTCCTTCTTGACTCTGTTTTTCTCATCTTGGCATTCTCGTCTAATAGATAAATACCTATCAAAGCTCTCATCAAAAGAAACTTCCTTACCCAATAAATTAAATGTGCTCATCCTTCTCCTCCTGTTAGATATTTATAATGTGAACCTCTTTGTAATGTCATATTACAATATTTATTTTGGTTTTTGTTATGCCAGTAGCATAATACATGCTTTTTCTGAATTTTCTACTACCGTTTTCTCCAAAATATACAAATTGAACTTTTCTTGCCTTTTTGCCATCATTGCCAGGCCTCCCATTTATTATAATTGTTGTCTTCATTTCCATCATATTTATTGAAATAACAATCTCTTCGATGATATAATATCTACAAAATGAGGTATCTCAAAACTCTTTGCACGATTTATCATTACAATACCAAATTCCAGAAGAAGAAAGGAACCAACAGCCATGAACCCCGAAATAACCCTCAACAGAAAAGATATCTTCCAGGGCAGGATCATCACCGTCCATGTCGATGATGTGGAACTGGAAAACGGCAAACCCGGCTATCGAGAGGTGGTTGATCATCCGGGCGGAGTGTGTGTTGCCGCCGTTACGAAGGATCGCGAGCTGTTGTTTGTGAGACAGTTCAGGTATCCGTACCATGAGGTCTGCCTTGAGCTGCCGGCGGGAAAGCTTGAAAAAGGCGAGGATCCGGCGGAAGCTATCAAGCGCGAGCTTATGGAGGAAACAGGCTGTACGGGCAAGAACTGGCAGTTTCTCGGCAATCTCTATCCGTCACCGGGATATTGCGGAGAGATAATAAGATTGTGGTGCTGCGAAGTCGATCAGGAATCGGGTACGCAGGATCTTGATGAGGATGAGTTTATCGAATGCGAGAAGATCCCGATCGAAAAAGCTGTTGAGATGGTCATGAACAACGAGATTCCCGACGCAAAAACGCAGGTTCTGATACTGAAATCCGCAAGGATATTTCATTTTAATTAACGAATCCGCATGGATGTATCATTTTCATTGACAAATCCGTAGCGGTTGGTATAATTGTGATTGATAGCAGAGGTCGGTCAAGTGCCTCGGAAATATCAATAAGACTATATAACGGAGGGGTATTTTTATGAGTGTAAATGTTTACTGTATCAAGTGTGGAACCGAAAATCCCAGTGACTCCAAGTTCTGTATCGCCTGTGGCGCACCGCTTCCCGAGCCCAACAGAACACCTGCGCCCGCACCTTTTGTTGAGCCCGCAGAGCCTCCCAAGGCATTCACCGAGCCCGAAGCTCCCGACCCGTTCAAGGCTGTAAGCGATTTCGTTGAGACTGTCAGCGCACCTGCCCAGCCCGCTGCTCCGGCACCCGCCGCACCCGGATCGAGAGAGCCCGTATGTGGATGGCTTGTATGTACCAAGGGTGATGACAAGGGTGAAGATTATCGCATCCGTTCCAAGAATAACCGCATCGGCGGTGTTCCCGCTTCCGACATTTATCTTGCCAACAACAGCGAAGTAAAGAGCGACAATTTTGCTACCCTTGCATATTATATCAAGAAGAATACATTCTATCTTATCCCCGGTGACAACGCCGACAGTATCAGCATCAACGGTGAGACCATTGAGATTCCCACCATTTTGAACTGCGGCGATATCATTGCTATCGGAGATTCGGAATACAAGTTCATTCCTCTGTGTGATGACGATTTCAAATGGGAATGATAAACAATTGAATAACTGATGAATAACTGATGAATAACAGGCTTTCGGAATACGATAACGATTCCGGAAGCCTTATTTTATACTCTTTTTCGGAAATTCTTATATCTATTTCGATTTCTAAACCAAATATTAAATTTACAATAACTACTTGACATAGTTTTTATTACTACATATAATAGATGCATAAACCAAAACCGTTTGATCCTTGCCGGATCAGACTGTTTGCCGAAAGAAATGGAGAAGATATATGAGCTACGAAATAATCACTGATTCCGCCAGCAATCTTACACGTGATCTGCTGGACCGGTACAATATTCACATGATCTCCTACCAGGTTATGATAGACGGAGAGAATTACGACTGCTATGACCCCGACAGGGATTACGCACAGGCAGGGAAAGATTTTTACGATAAAATGAGAAACGGAGCCAAGGTCAGCACATCGCTCGTCAACACCGCACGTTTTACAGACTATTTTACACCGATCCTTGAAACCGGCAGCGATATCATATTTGTGGGAATATCGAGTGGACTGTCGGGAACCGTACAGGCCGCGAGGATCGCCGCCGAAGACCTTATGGAAGAGTTCCCCGGACGTAAGGTCATTGTTATTGATTCTATGGGAGCTTCACTTGGTGAAGGTCTGCTGGTCATCGAACTCTCCAAGCTCCGTGCCCAGGGCGTTTCCATCGAAGACGCGGCGAAATGGTATGAAAATCATAAGATGGATATGAACCACGTATTTACCGTGGATGATCTGAAATACTTAAAGCGGGGCGGAAGGATTTCCACCGCAGAAGCCATCGTCGGAAGCATTCTTTCGATCAAGCCTGTGCTCCAGGCCGATGACAACGGCAAGATAATCGCATTTTCAAAAATGCGGGGCCGTAAGAAGGCTCTCATGGAGATCGCCAACCAGACCGTTAAGCACATCGTGGATCCCGCAAGCCAGACTATTGCCATTGCACACTGTGACGCCCCCGAAGATGCCGAATATGTTGCGCAGCTTGTGCGAGAAGCCTGTCCTGTTCAGGATATCATCATCCGTTATTACGACATCTGCACCGGAACACATGTCGGTCCCGGTACCGTCGCTATCTTCTTCATGGGCAAAGGCCGCAGTCTTGAGGAAACACAGGAATCCATCATTGCCCAGGGCATCAAGGGACTGAAGGATTCTGCCGGAGTTCTTACCGGCCAGCGCGTAGGAGTATTGAACGGAAAGCTGGTTAACTGACGCGATATACCCGACTGCAGCAACATAACACGTATCAATTAAATTAAATACTGTATAAATCAACACGAGGGGCTGTGATCAACAGTCCCTCGTGCCATATTGTATTATTTCTTTTTATTCTTTTTGCTGCCGGTATCCGTTTGCGTGGTATTCTTATTATCCTTCGTCGCTGCTGCCGCATCAGCCTTTTTCTTCTTTCCGCTATCCTTGCTTTCCTGGGTTTTCTCGTCTTTGCGGAGTTTGTCGTACTTGTCACGGAGTTTCTGGCGCCAGCTCTTCTTGACCGGAGGCGCTTCGAGACCGCCTCTTGCGCTCTTGGCTTCAACTATGTAGATTCCGTTCATGAGAACCTTAACTTCCTTCTTCTCGGGAATTACATTGAATGCCTTCTCATCACACATCAGGGACGCGATCTTGGGCCCTACCTTGGCCTTAACTACAGGAACCTTGGAACGGCGCAGGTATTTGGGTGTCTGATCGACTACGATCTGCGGAAATCCTGCTTCGGTTATCTTCTTACGGCCTTTCTCGATAACGAAGATCGACACGGTCTGTGCACCCTGGTGCATCAGCTTCTCGGATTCTTCCTGCTTCTTCTGGAGCTTCTTGCCGAGGATCGAAAGACCGATAAATCCGCCTACAAGAATTACAAGAACGATGATGGCGATGATCCAGCCTACCGAAAGACCGCTTTTTTCAACTTTTTCAGCTTCGGGTACCACCGCATCCGCAAATAACAACAATCTCTGTAACATAACAAACCTCTCATCATTAACTTTATAATATTAAATTGTCTTACATTTTACGACAGACTAGCTATCTGTCAAAATAACATATCACTTGGAAATATATTCTTTATCCTCATCCAGCATTGCTTCGATCTGCGCCATTACACGCGGAGCGAGATTCTTTCTCTCATCCCTCTCCATGTCATCAAGGTAGATCGGTTCTCCGTAATGGATAACTACGGGAGCGCTCTTGATCCAGGGCTTATGCAGCTCGTATAACCCGTCCGAATTGGAAATGGCAACCGGTACCACCGGACATCCGGTCTTGTCAGCTATCTTGAAACTTCCTTCCTTGAACGGAAGCAGTCCATCCGAATGATTACGTGTACCTTCGGGCATGATGAATATCGAATAGCCCTTCTTAACTTTCTCGATCGCCGCAAGTATTACCTTGAGGGACTGCTTCATGTCTTTTCTGTCGATGAACAGGCAGTTCACGGCAGTCATCCACCAATTAAGGCCGGGAACCTTCGATACTTCTTTCTTGGCCACAAATCCCATCACTACAGGCACAGTCGAATATCCGAGCGCAATGTCCATAAGACTGCGATGGTTCGCGGTAAACAATACCGGCCTGTCTGTCGGAATATTCTCAATTCCCAGCACCGTGGTCTTCGCACCGGACAGGAACAGAAGAAACCTGAATGAATGCCTGATCACAGCTTGAGCGGCCTTCGAGCCTTTCATCGGCGCAAAGACTTCTATCAGTTTCAGAACAAGAAACAGCGGTATAGTTATAATAAAATATATGATCAGAAATAAGATAACCAGAACAAGTCTCATACTATCACTTTCCTCTCTGCTCCGGGCCGATCTTTACATCAACATTGTTTCTTAATGTTCGGCATGCTTCAGGCTTCAATACCTATGATACGCTTCAGCATCTCTTTATAAGCATCTTCAACATTACCAAGATCCCTGCGGAAACGATCCTTGTCAAGCTTGTCATGTGTCTCGCTGTCCCAGAAACGGCAGGTATCGGGAGAAATTTCATCGGCAAGAACTATGGTCCCATCCGAAAGGCGTCCGAACTCAAGCTTGAAATCAACCAGATCGACCTTTCTCTCCTTGAAGAACTTCTTCATTACTTCATTGGTCCTGAACGCAAGTTCCTTGATCCTTGCGATCTCGGCCTTGGTAGCAAGCTTCAGTGCCAGTGCATGATACTCGTTGATCAGCGGATCGCCGAGTTCATCATTCTTGTATGAAAATTCAATGGTAGGCTCATCAAATACAATGCCCTCTTCCACTCCGTAGTGCTTCGCAAATGAACCTGCGCTGATATTTCTGATGATCACTTCAAGCGGAACTATCGAAACCTTCTTGACGAGTGTATCGCGTTCGTTCAGTTCTTCAACAAAATGAGTGGGAACGCCTTCCTTTTCAAGAACCTGCATCATGAAGTTCGTAACGCGGTTGTTGATCGCGCCCTTGCCGGTAATGGTACCCTTCTTCAGTCCGTTAAATGCAGTCGCATCATCCTTGTAATGAACCAGCAGTACCTCGGGATCATCTGTTGCAAATACCTGCTTTGCCTTACCCTCATAGAGCATTTCTTTCTTTTCCATGATGTCCTCCATATTTTTGAAAAATGCCGGAAGCGCCGATCAGGTCAACGTTTCCATATAGTTACGTTGTTTTTGGGAACCAAACGCATATATTCTATCAAACAATCAAATTTCAGTCAAGGCGAATACTCATTCAACAGGTAAATTTCTCCACCGAGTTCTTCAATATCTGTAAAACGCTTCGGTTGGTCATTCCTCTCCTTTATTCGCCGCCTCATCGATGATCCTGAATATCGTTTCGGTCGCGTCGGCCTGCTTTGCGGTCTTCATCTTTTCGATATATTTATCCCTGTCGGCATAGACTTCGTTGATCGCCTCAAGCAGAGTCTCATTGGTAAGTCTGGACTCATCAAGAACATAGCTGTATCCCTGTTTCTCAAAGGATTCCGCATTCAGGATCTGGTCTCCCCTGCTGGCAGCCGCAGACAACGGGATCAGGATGTTGGGCTTTGCAAGCGCGAGTATCTCACAGACGGCATTGGCTCCGGCACGTGAAACGACTACATCCGCTATCGCAAATAGATCCTTGAGTTCCTTGCTGATGTATTCGAACTGCTTATATCCCACAGTATTGTCGTAGGACGGGTCATTCTTGCCCTTGCCGCACAGATGGATGACATTGTACTTCATAAGCAGCGTAGGAAGCAGATTTCTGACCGCTTCGTTGATCGCAGCCGCTCCGGTGCTTCCGCCGACAACCATGATGACAGGCTTCTTGCCGTCAAATTCGCAGAATTCCAGGCCTTTTCGCCTGTCTCCCATAAACAGCTCTTTACGCAGAGGTGTTCCGGTATGCACCGCCTTGCCCTGAGGCAGATAATCAAGGGTTTCGACGAAATTGCAGCACACCTTGTCAGCCTTCGGAATACACAGTTTGTTGGCAAGTCCCGGGGTCATATCCGATTCATGGATGATCACGGGAACCTTGCATTTTTTACCTGCAAATACCACGGGAACCGCAACAAATCCACCCTTTGAGAAAACCACATCGGGTTTCAGCTGCTTCATAAGTTTCTTGGCCTCACGCATTCCCTTCATTACCCTGAAAGGATCGGAGAAATTCTTGAGATCAAAATAACGTCTCAGCTTTCCCGAAGAAATCCCGTAATAAGGGATCCCCATTCCTTCGATCAAACCTTTTTCGATTCCCGTATACGAGCCGATGTAACTGATATCATAATCAGCCTCACGTAAACGCTCAATAAGTGCCATATTGGGCGTAACATGACCTGCAGTACCTCCGCCCGTCAAAACTATCTTTTTCAAAATCAAACCTCCGATTCCGGACAGCTTTCATTGCCCGGATTATTTTCCGGTATTGACCGGTCGTTTTCAATTCATCACTTTACAACAGCATTATCACTTACCAGCACACCGAGAAGTGCACTTTTAAGCGCATTTGCGAGCTGATCGGGACATGATGTGGGCTTAAATCCGCATTTGATCCCCTCCATACGGGAAATAGCCTCATTAACTTCCATTCCCTCAACAAGCCTTGCGACGCCCTGTGTGTTGCCGCTGCATCCACCGGTAAACTTCACTGCCGTAACAACTTTCTTTCCGTCTTTGTTCACTATATCAAAATTGATCTTAGTCGAACAAGTACCTTCCGTCCTGTATTCGTACATCTTTAACCTCCCATAAATCCACCTTACAACAGTATCGTAAATGGCCCGTCATTGACCAGCTCCACCTTCATATCCGCGCCAAACTCGCCGTGACGCACGATAGGAACACGCTGTGTACAGTAATCCACAAAATGCTCATATATCCGCTCCGCCTGATCGGGAGGCGCGGCAAGTGTGAATCCCGGGCGGTTTGAACTCGTATCGGCATATAATGTAAACTGCGATACGATCAGCAATTCGCCCTCCACCTGAGCAAGATTCAGGTTTGTCTTGCCGTTCTCATCCTCGAATATTCTGAGCTTCAGGAGTTTCTCGGCAAATTTGTCAGCAATTGCTTCATCGTCCTCGCGGCCAACGCCGAGCAGAACAAGGTAGCCCTTGCCGATCCGGGCGGTTTCCGTACCGTCTATCGTTACCGAAGCGTGCAGGACACGCTGAATTACCAATTTCATATGTACCTCATCCCTTCCCTGATAGAGAAGGCAACATGCAAACTGTCTGTTTTATTCCGTAATTTCCTTCAGGAACGACTCGCCTGCGATGCCCTCATTTACACCGAAAATATCAAGTATTGTCGCTCCGATGTCCGAGAAACCTGTTCTGGTACCGAGATTGACGCCCTTCTTCAGATTGCGCCCGTATACCACGATCGGAATATATTCTCTCGAATGATCCGTCGAAGGGGTAACAGGGTCGCAGCCGTGATCGGCAGTGATCATCAGAACATCGTCATCGCGCAGCTTCTCAAGAAGCTCGGGCAGCCTCTGGTCAAAATAGGTCAGTGCCTTGGCATAGCCTTCGGGATCGTTACGGTGCCCGTAGAGCATATCATAATCAACCAGATTTGTAAATGAAAGACCGTTAAAATCTTTGCCGGCGTTCTCGATCGTCCTGTTGATGCCGTCCTCGTTGCTTACGGTACGTACATACTCTGTAATGCCTTTTTCCGCAAATATATCTATGATCTTTCCGACCGAAAGGACATCATAACCCTTTTTCTTCAAAATATCAAGCATGGTATCCTTAGGAGGTTCAACCGAGAAATCATGACGGCGGGGAGTCCTTGTATAGGGCCATTCTCCTTCAAAAGGACGGGCGATGACCCTGCCGACCGCCAGGTCACCGGTAAGCATCTCACGGGCAATTCTACAATAGTCGTATAATGTTTCCACGGGTACTACCGATTCATGTGCCGCAATCTGGAATACACTGTCCGCGGAAGTATAGCAGATCAAAGCTCCGGTTTCCACATGTTCGCGTCCGTAATCCCTGATAACATCCGTGCCCGAATAAGGCTTGTTGCACAGAAGTTTTCTTCCGACTCTCTTCGAAAATGCTTCCATGAACTCATCCGGGAAACCATCAGGGAAAGTAGGCATGGGCTTGGTTGATATGAGTCCCGCGATCTCCCAATGGCCCGTAGTCGTATCCTTGCCTTTTGATTTTTCGGCACAGCGTCCCGCCGCATACAGCGGAGCCTCCGGAATATCGTCATACATATCGTCGATGCCTTTGATATTAAAGAATCCGAGTTTCTTCATATTGGGCATATCAAGGAATCCGCTCGTTGCCGCCGCTTTGACGGTATTGCTGCCTTCATCGCCGAATTCCGCCGCATCGGGCATTTCCCCGACTCCTACACTGTCAAGAACGATCAAAAACACTCTTTTCCCCATTTTACTTACCTCCTGAATTAATAGATTTTTACACCTCATCCGTCTCACCTTCCCCTGTAGGGGAAGGCTTTTTTCATAACAACATTCTCTTAATTTTTCAGCATCTTACTCCGCATAAGATATAAACCGGTTGCCTCCCGCTTCAAACATGCTTACGGCTTCCTTTAACGTATATTTTACGGTCCTGTCCTTTGCGGGTTCGTAAACCGTTATCGAAAGTGCATCATAAGCCGTGATCACGACCGCGCTGCGATCCGCCTTGAATCCGATCACAGGCCTTGATTTGTAAACATAATACAGAACTTCATCAAGCTCCGCACCGGTCAGGTCAAGAATTACCGATCTCACCAACGGCTGCATCCAGTCCCTGATGGACATCTCGCGGACATTCCAGGTGGATGTGTCTGTATCGATATTCTTATGCAGGAGCAGCATTTTCATTGCAGCCTGCGCTGAATTCAATCCGTTGTCGGCTTTGACGAGCGTTATGTCCTTGATGGTCGATCTGGCGGCTTTGATACCACGCTCCCAGATCAGTCTTCCCTCACGGTTGATAACTGTTCCGACATAAACATCGGCATTTCTTATCGTCTCGGCTGCAGTAAGCGATGTATTGAGCACCTCGCCGTAACAGTAGGAATAGAATATTCCTTCTCTGTTCTTCGGTTCGGTAAGCCTTGCGGTCGTATCGGTATTGATAACCGAATTCCTGGCCTTCAGCAAGACGGGAACGGTCTCTATCGCTACATTCTCGGGCAGTGAAACGTAATACTCGGTGAGCGTTTTATCTGTGACCCTCATGTTGACTTTTACCGGATGCGAAGGCTCGGTAAAGCGGTTCATTATCGTATCCTCAGGCGCCTCTTCATATGCCGTCTCATAGTCATCCGTCTTTACAAGCCTGTTCAACGTGATCTTGTTATCGTCGATCCTGATACTGTCAATATAGAAACCGGGCGCAGAATATGTTTTCAGAATCTCTCCCTCCGCATTTTCGATATAAAGGATATATGCGGGCTCCATCCTGTTGCCGTCGGGTAATACCGCCGAATCCGAAACCCTGGCAAATGCGTAGACTATATTATTGTTGATCCTGCCGAGAAGCCGGATATTTTCACCTTCCGGCGCCGTTATCTCACGCCTGTCGCCATTCAGCAGATCGATCAGGAATACCTTGCGGGCTTCGAGATCGCTTCGCATATCCTGCCATGCTATATATTCATCTTCCGCACAGAAAACGATATTATCGGCAGGAACGTCTTCCGCGATCATTTCCAGCTGTCTTGTCGTCAGATCATATGCGTAGATCGCGTCATACAGTGAAAAATACAGCACATCCTTACCGCTTAAGTATACAAATTCGTCGAAATCCGCCTCAAGCAGCTGGAAAGTCGTATTGACCGGGATGTACATGACTTCCTCGATACGTTTGTCCGCCGCCGTATACCTGTACAGCACTATTCCGACTCTGCCTTCATATTCGCCGCGGTTCATGTAGCCATATACAACAAAATCAACATTTCCGTTGTCATGAACTCTGATAAGCCTCAGGTCATGCTGATCGTAAAGTTCACGCGTATAATCGGCGCTGCCGCCCTTAAATGAGAACACGCAGGTCATCTGATTTTTATCGATATCATATGTATACAATTCCCTGCCGTAGATAAATGCCGCATATTTCGCGGACGGAGAAGCTCCGGTCTGGATGCGTCCCCCTTTTGTGATCCCGAGCTTGAACTCGTCACGGATCAGGGAAGTATTGGAAATATCGTAGACCGTTTCCATGGTACGTTCGTAATTGTACAGATAAACCCTTGCGTCGGTATACTGGAATCGGAAATTCTCCTTAACAATGAAATATTCGGTTCCGTCGCCGGTTTCGGCTTTCACATAGCTCTTCAGTTCTATCGTCGCCATGCTTTCGTAGAACTCATGAAATACCGGAAGCTCTTCCCATACGATCTCAGGCTCGAGCGATCCCCATGTGATGAGCTTGAAACTCGATTTTATACTAACATCCGCAAATGAAGTATTGTCCGCTTTTCTGCTGGATTCAAGGTATTTCTTCAGGCTCTCTTTCTCCTCATCGGTGCCCTCAAAAAGTATCTTGTGGAAATTCTGCGCATATTCGAGCTTTTCGCCGATATGTCCGTTATCATACATCTTGATCCTTGTATAATAATAGATCCTCTTGCTCAGGTTGGTTATCAGGGTGATCCTGACAATGTACTCCTGACCGGATTTAAGAGTTTCCTTCAGCGCTATCTTCACTTTCTTGGGCCCGTTCTCGGAATCAAGAACGGTAAAACTGTCCGATTCTATTTCACGGCCTTCGGTATTGCAGACCTCGTATTTCAGCTTCTTGACATCACTTTCATTCTCTTCGATCATTACCGTGAAAACTCTGTCTGCGGTTATCGGTGTGATCGTCTCGCGCATCAGCATTGCGTCAAGGTTGGATGCGTACCCGTGCAGCCTGTTATAAGTATTATCTCCAACCTGTATATATATGGTCGGAAATGTCGCGGCGCTCATTTCCACCGTATCCGATGCATTTCCGAAAAATCTCTCGTTGATACCTGATCCGAAATATACCAGGCCGCCGATAAAGGCGGCAAGGACGATCAGTGCTTTATATCTGAATTTCATGTATATCCTTCTGTCTCAATTAATCTTATTACGTATTTTCATGTTACATTTAATCTGACCGATCACCGGAAATTGTGCCGGGTTTCAGTAATCTGTGCAGCGTCAGCTCCGCTCCGAACGAGTTGAGCAGTTTTTCGTATCCCGCCTCAGCCTTCTTTGCATTTACGGGCATCTTCCCGGTTCCGGCCTTCTTCACCGCACGGATAAGCAGATTCTTGGGCGTATGCTCCATGTCGATAAATTCGAGGATCTGTGTCCTGTATCCCTGCTCCTCGAGCATCTCCGCCCTCATCGCATCGGTCATCAGCGCAGAAATACGTTCTTTGATTATTCCGTATTTCAAAATGCCTTCAAGCTCCCCGCCGCGCACCTGCTTGTTCAGTTCGTGCTGACAGCAGGGTACGCACATGATAACTGCTGCGTTCCATCTGATCGCGTTATAAAGAGCATAATCAGTTGCGGTATCACAGGCATGAAGCGTTACCACCATGTCAACTCCGCCGGTGGTCTCATAATCCGCTATATCACCATGTTTGAACTCAAGATCGGTATATCCCAGTTTTTTCGCAAGACCGGAGCATTCCTCGATCACGCTCTTTTTCAGGTCAAGCCCTGTGATATGAACATTGAGTTTTTTTGACTCGTGTAGAAAATGATACAGGGCAAATGTCAGGTACGACTTTCCGCAGCCGAAATCTATGATCTCAAGCCTTCTTCCGGCTTCGCGGCCGGTTTCATCACCTGTATTTTTTCCACCGTCGTTCTCTTTACCGTTCTTTGTTCCTGCCCTTTTTTCGAGCTCGGGAAGCACATCCGCCACGAATTCAAGATAGCGGTTGATCTGGCGGAACTTGTCATAGCGCGCCTTTACAACGTATCCTTCCCTGTTCATGACGCCAAGTTCAACAAGGAACGGAACCGGAATGCCCTCCTGAAGGATATAGTTCTTCTTGCGGTCGGGGCCGCCGATTTCGTCAGCTGAGATCGAGAAGCCATGCATCCGGTCAGAGTCTGACATGCTGCTGTTTATTTCCGTATTATGTTTGTTTTTCAGTTTGTTTTCATTGTCCGCACTTTTTTCTACTGTTGTAGAACTTGGCTTCTGTTTCTTTTCTTTTATGGTCACATGCCCTTTGCGGCTTATCAGTATTGTCGCGGTTCCTGTGGCATTTTTCAGCTCTATCTGTCCGAAACGCGGGCTTTCGTCGATCAGGCTGTCGATCAGTTCGATAGTTCCGTCAGCATCGGCATTTTCATGCATTTCCTGGGCGCCGACGGTCTTGGCCGCCTGAAACATCAATGCGCCTTTGAGCCGGACCGGTTTGATCTTGACCTTGCTTGCAAGTCCCTCCGCTTTATTCGCGGGATTGCTCGCTACGGCCAGTATCAGCTTGTCGTTAATATATCTTTTCAAAACATCTTTGATCTCATCTGTCATACTGTGAATTCTCTTTCATATGCCATAGCAGTTTTATTCAAATCTGTACGCACTAAAGGAAAGCTGATCAAGCGCTTCCCCGGAACATTTTACCCTGACAGTATAGTATATCAAAAATCATAAGAAATCTCAACTACAAGTTAAGCCTGCCTCAAATAACGCCTCATCCGCGGCCTGTCTTACCAGCGGTTCTCCACATATTCGCAGAATGCATACATGTCTTTTATTTCCAGTACGGTCCCGTCATCGAGCGTAACCTTGCCGCTCCACAGCCCGTGGACCTGATGCGAATGCATCCTCATTACGAGTATGTTCAGGTCCGAATGGTGATCCGTAAACGGCTGCATGGTCATATCAAAACGCCCGTCCTGCGAGATAAAATGCCAGGGTTTCATATATCCGTCGGGTTTCGGGAACTCCTCGACATCGACAGGTCCGAATTTGTGAAGCTTGCCATCGTAAAAGATCGCTGTTTCGGTAGCATTGCTCTCATCCCCGATTCCCCAGGTTATTTCAAATCCGAAGATATGCCTGTTGCCGTCAGCATCATAAATATATGTTGACCCGTTACCCCAGTACCAAACAAGCGAATAAGGCGTGCAGACCCTGCCCCAGTCCAGCACACAGAATGCTTTGTCCTTCGTAAACTCCACTGTCTTGTCTCCGAACATGAAACGGCCTTCCACCGGCATCGAGTTTTGCTTGGTGGTCATGAAATATCTGTCGGGATGTCCTTCAAAAGGAAGAACTGTAGTGATATTCTCGAGTCCCGGCATAATATCCATTTTGAACTCACACCTTACATCTCCGTCCTTAAACAGGACCTTCCGGTATTTTTCCGTTGTTTCGGTCTTAAATACGGCTTTGTTGACCTTGAGGCTGACCTTGCCCGGGATATCTCCTTTGGCAGGGAGTACATATTTATCCTTGCCGCCGAGGAAAGCCGACATATTGGTAGATTCCACCTTGCCGGTCTTTAAATTGACCAGTACCGCCGAAGTATATCCGCCCAGCGAGATATTGGCGAAACTGATCTGCGCCATGTATTCTCCGTCGCTGATCTGGTAGAAATCCCACTCCTTGCGCCTGCGCTGTTTCTTCACGCGCTTTCTGTCATAATCAAATACATTATGTCTTGCCCAGCCTGCGGCAAGCAATTTACCGTCAGACCCGAGCAGCTCCGTCGGCTCCGTATATTCCTTCTGGGCACTTGTCAGTCCGTCGTCTATCCAGCTTTTATATGTTCTTTTCATTATCAGACCTCCCTTTTATCTAAGCCTTATCTGTTCGAGCGTCAAAGCCGGTCCTGGCTTAGTGGGTACCTTCCCCTGCTCGTTTGCCCAACAATTCTATGATCCCATCATAGTCGAAACTGCTTACGCATTTCTTCAAAGCCCCGAATAATCCGGTTTCTTCTTCCGGGATCGCATAGTCCTCAATTTCTTTCAATACTTCTTCGATCCCTTCACAGTCCATATTCTTTGCCGCTTCAAGCATTACCTCATATACGCTCTCCATCAGTTCATGATCGGCTACAGGGTTCTCATGGCCCGAAGCCGCAGTGTCCTTCGATCCTTCATAGAAATTTCCCAAAATGTCCGTATACCCGGAATAGTCCCTGATCATCTGTGCATGATGCGCGGTAATATAATCAGCGTCGTCGTTTTTACCGGCTTCTTCCAGTTTCAGTGCTTTCTCGGACAGATCGAGAGCCCCTATGAGCTTGGCCGAGCTCTTCAGCGCATGAACCTTGATCGTATAATTCTTCCAGTCGCGATTTTCATAAAACTCCTCAATTTCCTGCTTTTTCTCCGGTATCGCGTCATAGAATATCCTGAGCACCGACAAAAATGCATCTTCGGATCCGCTGTTGCGAATAGCCACATCCGAATTGATCCCCTCGATATCCTGATACCATTTACGCTCAACAGCGCCTGTCGCGGCAGGCTGCGCAGTTTCATTCACAGATCCGGCAGTGGAGCCTTTTCCCTGCCACCCCGCTTCTTTTGAACTTCCTTCCTTCGAGTCATATTCTTTCCGGCTGTCCGGCTTCTCCACCTGCTGTGAGCGGGCCGTTGCCTGCTCACGCTCCTGAGGGAACAGCTTCGACAGATGATAATCCCTCATGGTCCTGTTCATATACAGCAGGCCGAAGGTTCCGGCACCGCAGTTCAGCGATATCGCGGCCGATGCCTTGTTGAAAATGATATGCCGGAAATTAAACCGTTTCCGGATCTCTTCTTCGATAAATACCAGGTCTTCTTCCGCTATTCCAACGTAAGTAACAAAGAGGATATCCAATTCCGGATCGGCATGCTTCGGCAGGATCCTCCTGATATATTTCTCATAGCAGCTCCGAAGATTACCCATAAATACATGACCAACCCCAAAACGTCCATCCTTGAGCTGGAGCGACGGACGCATATTGAGAGTTTCAAGCAGCTTGTGAGTCCTTGAACTGATCAGCCCCCTGTCAAGCAGATATTTCGTATCTGCAACAACGAAGCTGCATTGTATTGTTGATTTGATCTCTTCAAGTTCCTTTATGATATGTTCGGCTGATTCATTGCGCATGGCCAGCCTGCAGGCTATCATAACAAGCAGTCCCGTGGCACTCGAGATCATTCCCGAATTAATGACGGTAACATTTTCAAAATTCTTCGCTGCCTCGGACACCCTCGAATACTCGTCACTGACCGTATCGGAAATAGCGATGTAAATGATCCTGTGCGCTTTCTTCAGGCAAATGTTAAAGAATCTCTCATATCCTTCAACCTGCGGAGATTCGGAAACCAGACGGCCCCTCTTCTCGTTCATATATCTCAGGAGCTCATCAGAACCGGTCTCGATATAATCCCAGAATAAGCCGTCATCGGTATGTACCGAGAAGGGAATATAGTCGAGCTGCAGTGCCGCGATCAGTTCGGGCGGCAGGTCACACGATGAACTGGTTGCTATCAGTACAGGCGCTTTACGGCTGTATCCCGTAGCAGTATTCATTTCTTCGTAATCAAGATCGGCCGATTTATTTACAATGATCTTCTCCACCGGCAGGTGCTTTATCAGAGCGGTTTCAAGCTGCCTTCCCGAAACGGGCTTGATCAGATATCCGTCAAAGCCGCTGCGATTGTACAGTTCCTTGTTCTCGGAGCCGGCATTGGCGGTCAGCACGACCATCGGAGTGGTATTATTCAGACCACCCATCTGCCTGCGGATCCTGTCCATACACTCGATACCGTCCATTTCAGGCATCAGATGATCCATCAGGATCAGGTCGTAACGGAACCTCAGGGTCTTCTCAATAGCATCTGCGCCGCTTGAAGCCGTATCTATCGTTATTTTTGTGTCGGCAATAAGTTTCTTCTCGACCGCAAGATTCATTTCATTGTCGTCAACTATCAGGATACGGGTTCCGGGTGCGATAAATCCGACCACATATTTACCGGCCTGTTCATCGATTCCGAAACTCTCGATCGTGATGTCGCCGACACCTTCGGAATCGGTAATACCCTGCCACAGGGAGACCGTAAAGGTCGAGCCCTGTCCGTAAATACTGTTGACCGTTATCTTACCGTCCATCAGGTCTATGAGCTGTTTAACGATTGACAGCCCCAGTCCCGTTCCTTCGATATATCTGTTCTTCTCCTCGTCCATCCTCTGGAAAGCATCGAACAGATAAGGAAGTGAGTCCTGTTTGATACCCATTCCGGTATCGGTTACCGAGAAGATGATCTGTACACGGTCTCCCGCAACCTCCTCCTGCTCGACATGCAGGCTGACACTGCCTTCGCTCGTGTATTTTATCGCATTATTCAGAAGGTTGATCAATATCTGCTTGATACGTACCTCGTCTCCGAACAGTTCGGAAGGCAGCATAGGATCGATCTGCACCTGCAGCGTCAGGCCTTTATCCTCCGCACGGGTCCAGATCATGTTGACGATCTCGGACATCATGGAGGCCAGTTTGTAATTGACGGGAACTATGTCCATCTTGCCGGCTCTGATCTTGCTGACATCGAGGATATCGTTGACCAGCGTAAGGAGCATTCTGCCCGCACCCTGGATATTTACGGCATCCTTGCGGATCTCATCGGATGCGTCCTCCTGCCGCAGTATGATCTCGTTGAGTCCGAGGATCGAATTGATCGGAGTACGTATCTCATGGCTCATGCTCGAGAAAAACTGGTTCTGGGAACGGTTCAGTTCCTCTGCACGCTCCTTCTCCTTCTGAGCGCGTATACTCTCTGTCCGAAGAATAAACTGCTGATACATCAGCATCGCAAATGCGGCAAGACCGACCAGCAGTACACATGACAGCGACTCCAATGTATACATTTCATCGGCATCTGTCCTGATCGTGAACCACTCCGGTTTGTAATACCAGGCCCAATATTCAAAAACAGAAAGCACTGTCAGGATCAGGGCGAGTATCACCCTGGTCTTGCCCGACAACGCCAATCCTATAAACATATAGCTGTACACGATCCAGAATACTGTACCGCCTTTCAGGCCGCCGCCCAAAAAGAAAGATACCGGGATGACAACCAGTACAAGTGCCAGAATATGAGCCAATGTTCCCGCATATATTTTGTGATAGCGTACACTCAGGATGGTAACAACCACTGAAGTCAGTATCGAACCACACATCAGTAACAGCTCTACACGTGATTTTCCGAACACGATATCAAAGATTATTGCTGTCAGCATGATCATAACCCCTGTTATGCACATCATAATAAGGGTTCTTTCACTATAACTCTCTTCCGGATCCCTGAGCTTGGAGATGATCTTCCTGATCCATTTCATACTTCATCCCTCCCCACATAACGGATCCTTTCCGACGGGATCAGATGTTTCATTACGCGCTCAAACTCAATAACATCGATCGGTTTGGCGATAAAACCGTCAAAACCCTCCCGCTGGAACATTTCCCTGGCAGAACTTACCACATTGGCAGTAAGTGCCACAACAGCAATCTTTTTACCCTGATCGAGCGCCTGTTTTTTGATCAGTTTCATAGCTTCGACGCCGTCCATCTCGGGCATCATATGATCCATGAAAACAATATCGTAATCATTGTTTGCACATTTGTCGACGGACTCTTTTCCGCCGTCTGCGGTTTCGGTCACGAGTCCGTACTGCCTGAACAATCCGGTCGCAACCACCAGGTTCATGGGCTCGTCATCGACGATCAGCGCCTTGATACCGTCAAACATCGGCTTGAGAATGTTCTCATCTTCGCCGGCTATATCCTCCTGCCCGGCTCCGTTCAGGACTTTGACTACCGGGAAGCCATACAGCGGTTTGGGCATGACGATGACTTTGCTGTCCTTATTGACCTTAAAACCTGAAACTGCCGAAACAGCAACGGTTATCCCTTCTTCAGCTATCATATCCAGGATATCCGAAGCACTTTCGTATTCTTCGGCGCCTGTAAAGATATGAGTAACCTTCATCTTCTCTTTGATATCTTCCAGACCCGCAACGGAATACAGATTCAGATCCAGACCTGCTGCCAGATGCGTCGCCATAGTACGGTAGAAGTCTCTGATAGCCGGGATCTTGTATTTTTCCGGCATAGTATAGAAAACAATATTCTTGGGTGTGTCTTTATTAACGACAAGGCAGGGAGTTGAATCTATCACTTCCTGGGGAATGGCTACTCTTACGGTAGTTCCGTGCATTCCGTCGCTTTCGATCACCACGAAGCCCTTCATTTTATGGACAAATCCGTGTACGATGTTCAGACCCAGGCCGATACCGCCCGTACTGCGGTTTCTCTTTTTATTGGCCTGATACATGCCCGTTGAAACCTTGGAAACAGCTTTTCTTGACATTCCGCTTCCGGTATCGGTAACCTCGATGATCAGATTTACTCCGTAGGGTCTCGGGATCGCGCCGACACGTACATAGATACCGCCGCGCTTGGTAAACTTGACGGCATTGTCAATAAGATGCCTGATGATCTTGTGCAGTTTCTTGATATCTCCCTTGAGCATTGTAGGCACGTTGGGATCAAGATCGACTATAAATTCCAGTTCCTGGTTCTTTTCCAGGATGCGAAAGCTTGACAGCACATCATTGACCAGCGAGGTGATCATGTATTTTTCTTCTTCAAGGACGATATCGCCGCGCTTATTTTCGGTAAAATCCTGTATATCCTCGATCTGATAAGACAGTCTTATGCCCGCATCCCGGATCGTCTCAACTTCTTCGGAATCGGAGTTGTTGAGAAAGATGGTGGACATACCGTTTACAACATTGACAGGCGTACGAAGTTCATGGGAGATATTTGTCAGGAAATCCTCCATGTCCTCTTCGGCTTCTTTGGTCTTGTTATCACTGCTTTCGATCGCATCAAGTGCTTCTCTCTTTCCCTTGACCAGATACAGGCATACCAGAAATATACAGACTATCGCAACAAAATGCAGTATCAGCTTGGAGACATTCAGCATGGTAAATTCCATGGTTCCGTCCCTGAATACCATGATGAGCTGCAGGATCATTATGACAACATATTCTCCCATGATGATCTTCGGCATCTCGCTGCGGGAGAGCATTGTAAATGTGATAAGCACGAGAGCTGCCACGATCGCCACATCAAAAAGACTTGTTTCATGTATGCCATGCATAAAGACAAGAAACATGCCGTAAACAAAGAAATAATTCTCCCTGGATCTTACACTTCCGTACTGAGAAATGTGAAGCAGCCAAAGCGCCACAATTCCTCCGATGATCAACGGAAACCCCCATATTTCCCAATCCATGATAATGCTCTCGATCGTCATACCCACTGCGGCGATCGTAAGAAATATGGCTGTAATATAATGAGTATTGGTTTTGTTCATGCTGTTGCTCTCCTTGAAGCGATATAAGTCACGGAGCGAAAAACTGCGGAACCGTCGCGCCATCTCAAGCGCGACAGCCCCGCATAGTAATATCAGAAATGAAACAGAATAGATTTATTTGATCACTCGATCTCGCAGTAAACAAGTGTCTGGTTTATCAGCTGATAAGCGATCTCCCCGAATGTGATCGGCCCGACATACGGCGGTGTTTTCTTGCCCTGCAGTCCGCCGTACATATAGTTGAGGATGCAGTTGCACGAGAAAACAGGTGTAACCGCACCCGCCATTTTGATCTTCTCATCAAATTTGGCAACATAATCGGAAACTTCGGTAGCAAAGCGGTATCCCTGTCCCTTGAAGACGGGGGCATACAAGCTTACCTTTCCATCCTCTACCGCTTTGATCGATGTGTTGATGTAAACGCCGTTGTAATCGGCAACCAGCGGCATCTGGGTATTGATCCCCTTTCTCCGGATATAATCCGCGAAAACAACCTCCTGCCCGTTCACCGAACAGGTTCTGACATCAAGAGTATTGTCCGGGAAGGTGATGATAGGATCGGTCTTGTCATCCTCGAAAATATTGACTATATTGATCACCGCGTTCTTGCCTTCGGGAAGCTTGATGTACATGGCTACAGCCCTGTCGGTATAGGACTTGCCGGTCGTTCCGTCGTACACCTTTGCTTCGCCGCCTTCTTCCAGATCAAAACCCGAAACCCAGCCGACCGTAGGATGCATCAGCAGCTCCTCGACTTCCGGAGCTTCTTTGGCATATTTCGTTGTCACCTCGGCTCCAAACGGCATGATCAGCATCGTAAGTCCGTCTTCGTAGCATTCTTCGACTATCTGGAAAACATTGTATTTACCGTAAACTGCCGTTCTTACTTCTTCGGCGTAATCTATTGCGGTCACGGACAGCTTTTCCTTGGTATGGATCGCGCCTTCCTCCGTTATAAGATAAGGCGTTGTACCGCCGATCCACTGTCCTGCGGGCAGCTGCGCCAGAAGCGAATCATCCGCCGCTATATGGAGCATTCTCCCTTTTTTGATCAGATCTATGGTTTCTTCTAATGTCAGTAGCATTTTATGACCTCCCGGATTATTCGTTCAAATCGTTCAAATCTGTCGAGATGCCTGTTCACGGTCTTCAAAGTACTTTTTCAATGCCATTACAGCGCCGCGATCCTGGCAAAGTCCGTTGCGACGATCTTGCTGTATTTGTCCGCGAAAATATCGATCTCCTCTATACAGATATCGATGCTTTCCGGATTCTCCTCAATCTTGCGCTGAAGCTTCTTGATCAGCATATTGAACGCAAGGTTGTCGGAAGTATACTTCAAATGCCCCTGCAGCATCAGTTTGAGTTTATTTTCTATGTTAGCGTCCATAAACATCCTCCTGATCCGAAATACGTCTTTTTGTGCATATGATTATATCAAAAATACGGATGAAATTCAAAGATTTTTTCACTTTAGAACGTGATTTTGCTTTTTCACGGAAATGTGGTATTATTTGATATAATAATTGCTTTATCCGCATTGATTGGATAGAATATAGTTGTAATCCAAAAAATACCGCCGCCCAATTTAAACCGCGCTTTATAAATGGACGGCACCGGAGGTATACCATGGAAATCGTGATCTGGATCCTGCTGATCCTTCTTGGGCTGCTTATCTTACTGTTTCTGCTCAATCTCATTCTCGTAATGCCAAGCCGCAAGCTCAAGGCTCAGCGCGACCTGTTTTATCATGTCAATTTTGCCCACCGCGGGCTTCATACGCGCGACAAAAAAAGACCCGAAAATTCGCTTGCCGCGTTCCGGGCCGCCGTTGAAGCCGGCTACGGCATCGAACTGGATCTTCAGTTTTCGAAAGACGAACAGATCGTCGTATTTCATGACGACACTCTGAACCGTGTCTGCGGCGTGGACGGCAGGGTTGATGCCTACACACTCGACGAACTGAAGGCTATGAGCCTGTGCGGAACCGAAGAGCGCATCCCTCTTTTCAGCGAAGTTCTCGAGCTGGTCGACGGTAAAGTGCCGCTCCTCGTTGAATTCAAGAACGGGCCAAAGAACGATCTGCTCTGCGAAAAAACGCTCCCGATGCTGCGCGCTTACAAAGGCGATTTCTGTATCGAAAGCTTCTCCCCCTTTATCGTAAAATGGTTTAAAAAGAACGCTCCCGACATCCTGCGCGGCCAGCTCTCCGCTCCGGCGAAGGAATTTAAAGGCGAGCTTCAGCCCTTTGCGGCTTTTATGCTCTCACATTGCTATACCGACGTATTGTGCCGCCCGCACTTCATTTCCTATCACAAGGAAAAAACTTACTGGTCCGTGCATCTTGCCGACAAGCTCGGCGCGATGCGTTATGTCTGGACCGTGCGCCCGTCGGATGATGTCCGGAAGATAGAGAAGCGGAATGATGCTGTAATATTCGAATTCTACACTCCGGGAGTGAAGTATTGACTATGACTCATCTTGGATTTATTTAGGAGGATCGCCATGTTTTGTCCAAATTGCGGAAAAGAAATAGGAGAAAATTTCCTATTCTGTAAAGAATGCGGAACCCCGGTCAAGAGGCCGGAACCACCGATTACCCCTCCGGAAATGCAGACCGGGCCACAGACAGCACCTGTCATAACTGAGCAGCAATCTGCTGCAGTACAACCAGGTCCGGCACCGCAGCCTGCTAATGAAGCACAGCCTGTTCAGGAGCAGTTTCCTGCAATGCAGCCGCAGCCTGCCCCGGAATCGCAGCGCGCTCAATCGGCACAGCCTCTTCAGGTTCAGCCGCCTGCCACTGTGCCGCAGCCTGCCCCTGACGCCGGGCAGAAGCAGAAAAAACCTAAAAAGAAAAAGGGAAAGCTGATAGCGATCTCTCTTATTGTCGTGTTTGTCGGGATCATCGCCGGTCTGGCCATATATATGTTCCCGCTGAAGCTCAGTGCCGATATTTCGAGCAAAAAGCTGAAAACCACCGAGTCTGTATACAATCTGGATCTCAAACTCAAAGCCAATCAGCCGATCCTTTCGGCAACATATTCTTATGAGTCGGAAACAGCAGAAGGCGGGGTAGCTACGGGAGATGTTACCCTGTCATCGGGATTGCTTTCCAAGGATGCTTCGGTCAAGGGCATTCCCGTCATTCCCGGAAGCAATACCGTCACCCTGACTATCAAGACTTTGTTCGGTTCTCAGGAAAAGAAACTTACGATAACGCGTGAAATAGGTTTTACCACTGCGCCGGATGAAGAAGCCCTGGTTCCGATCGATGAGGTAAGTTCGCTTATATCAAACGAACTCATCCTGGTATTTACCGAATCCGCTTCGCAGAGAGATATCGATGACCTTATC
>JAFZNE010000056.1 GCA_017553035.1 Lachnospiraceae bacterium | reverse complement strand
GTTCCGACCGAACCCGAAGTTACCGAGCCCGAAGTTGATCTTACAACCGAGGAAGGCATCCTTGCTGCGGCATTCGCGCTTGCAGACGGAAAGAACCTCGGCCAGAACGTAACGCTTACGGGAAAGATTACTGATATTCCTACAGCTTACAATGAGAAATACGGTAATGTTTCGGTTAATATCGAAGTTGGTGAGAAGACTATCCTTTGCTACAGACTTGTTGGCGGTGAAGAGCTTAAAGTCGGTGACACCATCAAGGTAACCGGTGATATTAAGAACTACAAGGGAACTGTTGAATTTGTAGAAGGCTCTACTTATGAGATGGTTGCTGCGGCACCTGAAACCGGCGAGCCCGGCCCTGTTGATCCTGAGATCCCCAACCCCGAAGGTCCCGCACCTGAAGAGCCTACACCCACAGAGCCTACTCCCACCGAACCTCAGCCCGGTAACGAGGGCGGCAATACTCCCGTGCCTCCGATCATCATCCTTCCTCCTTTCGCAGAGGATGAAGAGCCTGAGAGCGGTGAGACCGTTGACGTTGACAATCCCGAGACTCCCGAGGGAACTCCCGCGGACACTGTTGACGTAGACGAGACACAGACACCTGAGGGCGCGCCCGAAGATGCTGAGCCTACCGTTGTTGCGAAGAAGGTTGTTGTGAAGGCTGACGCGTTTGAGGAGGACAGCAATATTGCTTCCGCAACGCTGAAGATCATGAGCGACGACACAGCGATCATCAGAAAGCTGAAGGCAGCGGACGATGAGGTTATCATTCCCGATACGATCACCGTTGACGGCAAGGAATACGCCGTTTCGACAATCGCGAAGGGCAGCTTCAAGGGAATGGCTGATGTTACCGCGATCACGCTCGGTGTCAATGTTACCACCGTAAGACCCGGCGCGTTCAAGGGCATCGAGGCTCTCGAGAAGGTAACGGTTAAGGCCTACACTGAAGGCATGTTCCAAAAGAAGGCCTTCAAGGGCGTTGACACAAAGAAGTGCGTTATCACGATCGAAGTTCCTTCGACCATGAAGAAGAAGGCGAGACAGGCACTCGCTGCTCAGGTTAAGGCTGAACTCGAGCTTGCCGGCTTTAAGGGCACAGTCAAGATCGTGAGAGTTGAGAAGTAATATTCATGACAGGGAAGTGACAGGAGGAAACTTACGGTGAGGGTTGAAGTTAATCCGGTCGATTCATATGATCAGGAAAGAGCCGAAATATACGTGGTAAAGGTGACACAGGACATTCAGAGCGCGATAGATACGCTCGATAATAACTGCCGCGTGATATCAGTGTTTGATAAGGAAAAGACTCTGATATGCAGGACTGACAAGATCTATTATTTTGAATCGATAGATAAGCGGACGTATGTATATACAAAGGATGAATGCTTTGAAACAAAATACCGCTTATATGAACTGGAGGAACTTCTTAATCAGTTTTTTCTGAGATCATCGAAGGCTATGATCGTAAATATCAGGAAGATCAAGTCCGTAAAGGCCGAGTTCAACGGAAGGATGACCGCAGAGCTCTTAAACGGCGAAAATATCGTGATCGCAAGGAGCTATGTGAAGGATTTGAAAGAAAGGCTGGGGATTTAACATGAATAAGATCAAGATTCTGTTCAATCAGACACTGATGATCTCGACAGCTATTCTGTTCGGTGTGGGAATCCAGATGCTGATATGTCATTTCTTCAAGAATGATGACATGCTCACCTGGCCGTGGTATGTCCCGCTGTCGATCGTCCTTGCAGGCTTTTTGTGCTCGCTGCCGACCGTGTTGCTCATATATGACGCGGAAGTAGCCGGGAAACGCATGATGGTCAGGATAGCGATCCATTTTGTCCTGGTTGGAGCGATCGTGAGCCTGTGCGGCTATCTGTTCAAATGGTACGAGACACTCGATGAATATCTTCCGATACTCATCATGTACGTCGTGATCTATCTGTTTGTCTGGGCAGCCACGGGATGGCTGACAAAGTCTGATGAAAAACGGATCAATGCAGCGATCGAGGACATCCGTGATCAGGAATAAGCAATCGTTTTTCTGCTGAAAATAATAAAAAAGTGCAACTTGGTAGCATGTATCTGCATGTTGGTCGGGTTGCTCTTTTTTTATTGCCGATCTGTGGTAAAGTACCTGTGAAGTGAATGACAGGGAGGCTAAACAATGAATGCGATCACGGTACGGAATCTGACAAAAGATTATAAGAATCACAGAGCGGTGAACGATATTTCGTTCGATGTGCAAGAGGGCGAGTTCTTTGCGTTCCTCGGCGAAAACGGTGCAGGCAAATCAACAACGATCAACATACTTTGCACTATACTCGAAAAGACCGGCGGGGAAGCAAAGATATTCGGCAATGAACTCGGAAAAGACGATGATGAGATCAGACAGTCGATAGGCATCGTTTTCCAGAATTCGGTCCTGGACGGGAAGCTTACCGTAAAAGAGAATCTTTTTACCAGAGGCGCTTATTACGGGCTTGGCAGGAAAGAGATCATGAAAAGACTGGATTCATTTATGGATCGATTTGAACTCGGTGAGATATGGGGCAGGAATTATGAGAAACTGTCCGGAGGGCAGAGAAGAAGAGTGGATATCATAAGGGCTCTGCTCAACAAGCCGAGACTTCTGTTTCTCGATGAACCGACGACGGGACTTGACCCCATGTCGAGGAAGATCGTATGGGACTATATCGATTATCTTCGCAAAGAAAAGCATATGACTATTTTCCTTACGACACATTATATGGAAGAAGTAAGAGATGCCGATCATGTGATAATCCTCGATAAAGGCAGGATCATTGCCAATGATACTCCGGCGGGACTGAAAAACAGATATACGGGAGCCAAGCTGCTGTGGTATGCGGGACGCAACCCGGATAACGACCGGCTGATCAGGGACTTTGTCTATGATTACGAGGCCGATCATTATATTGTAATGCTTCCGAAGAAGGAAGATTTTGCGCTGACTGAGTTCCTTTATCGAAACAATGACAGGATCAGGGATTACGAAGTCATAAAAGGGAGCATGGATGATGTGTTCCTTAATCTTACGGGAAGAAAGCTGGGTGAATGAGATGAAAGGATTTTTCGGATTGACAAGGAGAAATATGATGATATTTCTCAAAGATAAACAGGCAATTGTTTTTTCGCTGCTCACATCGATCATAGTTCTTGCTCTGTATCTGCTGTTTCTGAAAGGAACTTTTGTTGACGCGGTCAACAGCGGGATCGGGGGATTTCCGGAACTGGCGGGGCGTATATCGAATGATGATATCGATATGTTCGCCAATTTCATCCTGCTGACGGGAATTATCGGATCGGCACTGATCACCGTGCCTTACAACTGCCTTACGACAGTCGTAAAAGACAGGGAAAACAGGATCGACTGCGATATTCTCGCGACACCCGTAAAGAGGTGGCAGATAATCCTGGGGTACTATGTCTCCGCGGCATTTTCGGCTATCTTGCTTACAGGTACGATCCTGACTGTAGGTCTTATTGTGCTCGAACTTCAGGGAAATATGTACATGAGCGCAGGAAATGTGCTTTCGCTGTATGGTGTCGTGGCTTTAGGGGCAATATCCGCGACGGCTGTATTTATGATAATAGTGCTGTTTTTCAAGTCGACGGGAGCGAGCGGAGCGTTTTTCGGGATTCTCTCGGCAGCCTCGGGATTTGTGATCGGCGCATATATCCCGATCTCACAGTTTTCAGACAGTGTACAGACAGTCTGCAATCTGTTTCCTGCGAGTCATATAACGATCATGCTCAGAAACAGCGCGCTGAACGGACTCCTGGATCATATCGCAGATTCCGTCGGAAAAGATGCAGGAGAACCGTTTGTGGACGTCCTGAAGGATCTGTTCACATTTAAGGCAAGGCTTTTCGGGCATGAACTCGGTATGACTCAGATGCCGGTATATGTACTGGCGGTCCTTGCGGTCAGCTTGGTGATCCAGACGGCATTATACTCAAAGACATATAAAAAATAGGCTTTTGACGGGATATCGATTTCTGTATTATGATAAAAACAGAAAATGAAGGAGGAGCGTATCGGGATATGGAGCATAATGCAAACAGACAGGATACGGTTGTTCCGGAGCTCGGCATTGCGAAAAGGATCAACGGCGGCGCGCCCATCCTGAGCAGGGAAATGGTGCCGTATGACGCTGACTGCATTTTCAATGCGGGCGTCGCGTTTTACCGGGGCGAGTTTGTAATGGTTTTCAGAAATGACCATGAATTCGACGGCAAGGGCTCTTTCGCGCGCTGCGACCTGGGAGTGGCCCGGAGCAGCGATGGGATCCGCTTTACCGTGGCGGACAGACCGTTTTTGTTCGCGACCGACTTTAATGATCCCGAGATCAGGCGGGTATACGATCCGAGGCTCACCGTTATAGAGGACGAGCTGTACATGTGCTTTGCGGTTGACACGCGGCACGGCGTCTGCGGCGGGATCGCGAGGATACGGGACTTTTCTGCGGATACGCTTGAGGAGAAGCTGGAGATACTGAACATTACGACTCCCGACAACAGGAATCTGGCTCTGTTTCCCGGGAAGATCGGCGGAAGGTACGTGAGGCTTGAGCGGCCTTTCCCCGTATACTCGCGCGGGAAGGACAGGTTTGACATTTGGATATCTTATTCACCCGATCTGCGCTACTGGGGTGATTCGAAGCTGCTTCTGGCGGTGGAGGATGTGCCCTTTGCCAATGACAAGATCGGCCCGGGGGCACCGCCGCTGCTGACCGATAAGGGTTGGCTCGTTCTGTTCCATGCGGTAGACCGCGACGACGCTCGCGGGAAGAACGGCTGGGAAGAGCGCTGGACAAAGCGGTATTACGCCGGCGCTATGCTGCTCGACCGTGACGATCCCACAAAAGTCCTGGGCGTTACGAAGGAGCCGCTTCTTTCGCCTGTGACCGATTGCGAGCTGAAAGAGGGCTACCGTACTCACGTGGTATTTCCCGGCGGCTTCCTGCCCTGCAGGGATGACCCGGCGGACGCGCTGATCTATTACGGCGCGTCGGATACTGTCGAGTGCGCTGCCCGCGTGAATATAGATGAACTGATCGCGGCATGCGAGTAAGATATAGCAATAAAAGAAGTGAAGTCTCGGTATGGGGCTTCGCTTCTTTTTATACAGAAAATTCATGACAAAGGAAAGGGTTACAAATAAATTCACAAAGATATGTTTAAAATGTTTAAATGTATCCTTTTTGTATCTATTGGGTTGTATAGTGTCCTCAACAGCTAAACAAAACCTCTGAACAAACAGAGGCAATACAAATGGGTGAACAAATGGAGGATACAATATGAAGTCAATGAAGAGAAAGCTTATCGCAATCGTAGCACTGGTTCTGGTAATCGCACTTTCGATGCCTGCAAACGTAAAGGTTAGCGCAGCACCCGGAAACGGACATGGAAAT
>JAFZNE010000055.1 GCA_017553035.1 Lachnospiraceae bacterium | reverse complement strand
GCGTACCATCTCTGCTACGAGCGAGTGATCTTCGGTTATCTGCCTGATGTCGTTGTCGATTATATACAATCTGCTGTCACCGATGTTGCAGACATACATATCGCCGTCATCACCGACCGTACACATGACAAATGTGGTTCCCATTCCCTCAAGATCGGGGTTCTCCGCCGCCTGGACGATCAGTTCCTCGTTGATCTCCCTCAGCGTGTCTTCCACAAGCTTGATGACACTGTAAGTAGTATCTTTCCGGGCTTCGTTTATTTTGGAAATGAAGTTTTCAACCGTATATTTCGATGCATAGTCACCGGCGTTATGACCGCCCATTCCGTCTGCTACGATATAAAGATTGGGAAGCGGTCCGACTGGATCGTTACTTGTATAAATGTAATCCTGATTGACAGATCTGACGATGCCGACGTCTGTCCTTCCGAAAGACTCCATTTATGACCACCTCCTTTTCATTATCATTTCCTCTTATGCCTTATTTTCGTAGTAACTGCGCCGCAATTGTCCGCATGCGGCGTCGATATCTCTACCCATTCCTCTTCTAATAGTAGCATTTATTCCGTTTTTTTCAAGTATATTTTTAAAAGACTGGATTTTCTGCTTGTCCGAGCGTGAGTAGTCCCGCTCTTTTACTGGATTTACGGGTATCAGATTTACATGGCAGTTTCGCCCTTTCAGCAGATGCGCAAGCTCCCGGGCATTCTCCTCCGAGTCATTTACCCCGTCTATCAGGCTGTATTCAAAAGTGATCCGTCTTCCTGTTTTTTCAAAATAATAGTCGCATGCCTTCATGATATTGCCGATCGTAAATGCCCTTGCGACCGGCATCAGCTGCTGTCTGAGTATATCATTTGGCGCATGAAGGGATATCGCAAGCGTCAAAGTATAGTCTTTATCGGCAAGCTCGTAGATCTTGTCCGTGATCCCGCAGGTAGAGACCGTAATATTCCTGCCGCTAAGGTTCATTCCGTTCGGATCGCTTATCCTTTCGTAGAACCTGCAGAAATTTTCAAAATTATCAAACGGCTCGCCGGTTCCCATTACAACAACATTGCTTATCCTGGCATTTTCATGTACCGAAATATGATATATCTGCTCCAGCATTTCACCGGCCGTAAGATCCCTTATCTTGCCGCCGATCGTCGATGCACAGAAGCTGCATCCCATCCTGCATCCGACCTGGGATGAGATACATACCGAGTATCCGTGTTCATATTTCATGAAGACGCTTTCGATCACATTCGAGTCAGGAAGCCTGAACAGGAATTTCTTCGTTCCGTCATTCTCGGAGCACAGCACATCGACAACTTCGAGCTTTGGAAAATAAAAATTCTCATCAAGTAAAGCTTTCAGTTTCTTCGGGATATTGGACATCCCTCCGGTATCCTCGGCAAAATGCTTATGCAGCCATTCAAATACCTGTTTTGCCCTGTATTTCGGCTCATTCCATGATGTTATGGTCTCTTCGAGCTCGGATAATGATAAACTCTTTATATCGATCAATACTAATCCTCCATAGATCATGTAAAAATAAATATCTTAACCAGACCCAAAATCTGAGGTTTTTCAGAAGAAAAGCTTAATCAGAGATCTTCTTCATAAGTGCATAGAAAAAGCCGTCACTGTCATACTCTCCCGGACATATCTGCTTCATTTCAAGGCACTTAAACCCTTTCTGTTCGAGATAACCGACATTGTCCTCATTTTCATCCGTTCCGATCGTACAGGTGCTGTAGATCATAAGACCATTCTTCTTCAAATATCTGGCCGCATTATCCAGAATGTTTCTCTGCAGGATCACGAGGTTTTTTATTCCCTCAGGCGAGGCATTGAGCTTGATATCAGGCTTGCGTCCTATGACTCCGAGCCCCGAACACGGAACATCGGCGATCATTATATCGAATTTATTTTCAAAATGCGGATTGAAAACCGTTCCGTCGCTGATAACGGGATCAATATTGTCAAATCCGCATCTTTCAACATTTTCACGGATCTTATTCAACTTGTACTCCGAAACATCACATGCGGTAAAATGAGCTTTAAACCCTTCAGCTTTCAACCTGTCGGCCATATTCAGCGTTTTTCCGCCCGGAGCCGCACAGATATCGATGATCTCCAAAGCAGGATAATGCTCAGCCTCCTGTCGCGAACACAGCGAGCTGCAGCAGGTCTCTGAAACATATTCCTCCAACATTTTTTTATCCAAAATTTCACCGGCCATTACCGAACTGAAATCCTGGATCGTAAACAAGCCATCCTTGAACGCTTGTATACTGCTTAAATTGTCGTAACCGGAGATCGTCATGCATTTTTGTGAAGCATGAACAATCTCCTGTGAGTATTTTCCGTCACTGTTAAGATTAACTACGCTGATATTATTCTCTTCAAGCAAATCTTTAAGTTTTTCCGGCGAAATCTTACTGATATTGCATCTTATCTGCGTTGTGCTTTTTTTCAGAAAGTACTCAAATGCTCCAAGTGCCTTATCACGGCCGAATCTGCAAATATACCTTTTGATTATCCATTCGGGAAGTGAGTATTTTTCAGAGTACAACTTTTCAGCAGATTCCGCATTTTGCTCATTTTCCGAAATATCGGCTCTTTCACCGAAACGTACACTTATTTCATCTTTGTGCGTAACAACATTTCTCAAAATGCCGTTCACGAACCCGGAAAGTCCCGTAAATCCGCGCTTCTTTGCAAGCTTGACAGCCTCGTTGCAGGCGGCGCTGTCCGGAACATTCATAAACAGGATCTGGTAAACTCCCATCCTCAGGATATTCCGTATTACCGGTTTCTGCTTGTTTGTAGGAGTTTTGGAATACTCATCGATCACATCATCCAGCGTGATGACCCTTTCAACGGTCCCCATACACAACAGCTTGACAAATGCCCGGTCTTCCTTTGCCATATCGGAATACTTGTCAAGCCCTTCCGCAATTGCGATATGTGAAGGAACCTTCTCTTCCAATATCCTGCACAATATCGTAAGAACAATGTTTCTTACGTTATATTTCTTTTCATTTTCCATATTAAGTCTCTTAATCAAAAATCAACCGCTAAACGGTTGATCTTCGATATATCAACATACCTTAAATCCACGTAAGAAATCCGAAGTGAACATCCTCTTCCTGCCTTCAAGCTGTAATTCGAGAATATTCAGACTGCCGTCGCCCGTGCCGATGTAAAGCTCTCCGGGGATCGCGGTATATATCTCACCGGGTTTCAGTCCCTTAACATCCCCGACAGCGGCTTTCCATATTTTCAGCATCTTGCCGTTGATCCTTGTATAAGCTCCCGGCCAGGGGATCAGACCTCTGATCAGTCTTTCGAGCTCTTCCGAATTCTTTGTAAAATCAAGTTCGCCCATGCTCTTGTCAAGCATCGAGACATAACTTGACTGCGAATCATCCTGAGGTACGGGATCCGCGGTCCCATTTTCTATCATGTCCATTGCTTCGAGCAGGACAGGACCTGCCAGTTCTCCGAGTCTGTCATGCAGGCTGCCCGCGGTCTCATCCTGATCAAGCTTCAGGCTCTTCTGTAATATCACATCACCGGTATCAAGACCCTTTTCCATGTACATTATGGAAATTCCGGTTTCCTCATCACCGTTGATTACGGCCCACTGGATCGGTGAAGCCCCGCGGTATTTTGGAAGTAAAGATGCGTGAACATTGATACATCTGTATTTCGGAAGATTCAGAAGATTCTCGCGAAGGATCTGCCCATATGCCGCAACAACAATGATATCGGGCTCGTATGAAGCGATCTCGGCCACGGATTCCTCCGAAGAAGCTTTGATCGGCTGCAGCACCGGTATATCATGTTCGAGCGCAAGCTGCTTTACCGGAGAATAAATAACAGCATTTCCACGCGAATTCGGTTTATCCGGCTGTGTAACGACCGCAGCGACCTCGTGTCTCGATCCTATCAGTGATCCCAATACCATCGCAGCTATCTCAGGTGTTCCCATAAAAACAACGCGCATGTGCATTCCCTCTTTCTCTCGAAAAATAATCTATCTGTTAGCTTTACAATGTCTCTTCGGCGTTAGCTTCCTCATCAGCAATATTCTTCGGATTCATTCTTCCTCTTCTACGTTATCCTTGATCTCGCCTTCAACCTTGGAAGTATAGATAACTCCCTCAAGGTGGTCAAGTTCATGCTGTATTGCACGTGCAAGAAGGCCTGTTCCTTCGATCTCGCGCTCCTTCATATTTTCATCAAGCGCACGGCAGATAACGTGATCCGCCCTGGTTACCGTGCCGTGTTTTCCGGGCACGCTCAGGCAGCCTTCTTCGCCGGTCTGTGTTCCATCCTGTTCAACAATTACAGGATTGATCAGAACCATTGGTTCATCGCCGTTTTCGGAAACATCGATCACGACGATCCTTTTCAGTATTCCGACCTGCGGAGCGGCAAGACCTACTCCGTTGGCCTCGTACATGGTGTCGAGCATATCATCGATCAATTCCCGGTTTCTCCCGGTCATTGCCGTAACATCCTTTGAAATCTTATTAAGTATCGGATCTCCTTCGATCCTGATCTTTCTGATCGCCATTAACTCATCCTCGTTTCATTGAAATTTACAACACATCTAACATTATACTCATCCGTTACCGTAAAGTAAAGGAATAATAAGGCAGGCTTTCATGAGTTTTTGTCAGCATGTTTTTGTATAGTAACTAGTTAAATACATAATCCACTTTCAGTCCGGCTGAATTTTCAACCCATTCCTGCACAAAGTCCTTGACGTCCACCAGCAATCCGTAATCCCCGGATTTGATCGTTACAACACGTCGATAATAATCATTTGCCTTATACAAGGGTGCATCGGCCGGTCCGACGATACGTCTGAACCCTTTGTTACCGGAAAGTCTGGTTTTCAGCAGACCGGCAATTTCTTCGGATCGTCCGATCACAAATTCCTCGTCCAGAGACTCCAGGACCACAGTCAGCATACACCTGGCCGGAGGATAATCCATAATGCGCCTGTACGACATTTCTTCATCGTAGAAAGCCTGATAATCCGCATGTGAAGCTGTTTCGACGCAATAATGCTCGGGATTGTACGTCTGGATCACGACATCGCCTTTCAGTTTTCCCCTTCCCGCACGGCCCGAAGCCTGGGTAAGCAGCTGGAAGGTTCTCTCACCCGCCCGGAAATCAGGAGAATAAAGCGACATATCTGCTACGAGTATGCCGACCAGAGTACATTTTCCGAAATCATGGCCCTTGACGATCATCTGTGTTCCGACAAGGATATCGGCTTCTTCATTGGCAAAACCCGACAAAATCTCCTCATAACTGTTCTTGTTCTTCGTGGTGTCGGCATCAAGCCTTAATACTCTTGCGGTCGGAAATGCAGCTTTGATCTGCTCTTCCACCTTCTGGGTACCGATCCCGAACGAACCGATATATTTTGAGCCGCATTTGGGGCAGGCCTTAACGAGCGGCTCACTGTACCCGCAATAATGGCACACCATCGAAGCCTGTTCTTCCGGCCGGTCGGTGGGCATGTTCCTTCTGTTCTGCAGATCATTCCCTCCGGCCGTATCGGACGGACCGGTCCTGTGAAGTGTGAGGGAAATATCACAATGCGGGCATTTTATAACGTGACCGCACTCACGGCAGCTAACCGTCCCCGAATAACCGCGTCTGTTCAAGAACAACATGACCTGTTCATGTTTGTTCAGTCTGTCTTCGATGAGGCTTCTCAGTTTTCTTGAGAAAATGCTTCTGTTCTTGCTCTTAAGCTCCGCCCGCATATCCACCACATGAACATCCGGTAAAGCGGCATTGTTTGCGCGGTTCAGGACCGAGAACAGTTTGATCCTGCCGCTTTTTGCCATCGTATATGCCTCAAGTGAAGGAGTTGCCGAACCTAAGATCACACTTGCGCCTTCCATCTCGGCCCGCTTGAAAGCAACTTCGCGTGTGCTGTATCGCGGAGCTTTTTCGGAAATATAGCTGCCTTCATGCTCTTCATCGATAATGATCAGTCCCAGTCTGTCAAAAGGCGCAAACAGCGCAGATCGGGGACCTATGCAGATATCCGCCTCACCTCGTTTGATCCGCAGATACTGATCATATCGCTCCCCGCCGGTCAGCCTCGAATTGATAATGGAGATCCTGTTTCCGTAACGCATATAGAAACGTTTGACTGTCTGATATGTAAGCGAGATCTCAGGTATCAGCATTATCACCTGACGCCCCTGAGCGAGCACTTCATCGATTATCGCCATGTATATCTCGGTCTTTCCGCTTCCGGTAATACCATGTATCAGGCAGTTTGCAGCATTATTTTGTTTCTTGATATCAGAAATAATGGCATCCGCCACCTTGCTTTGTTCATCATTCAGGTCGGGCTTCACATACCCGGATCTGTCAACTTCCGCAAAAGGATTGCGGTAAACCTGGGCAGAATCTATCCTGATCGCACCTTCATCTTCGAATTTTGCGATCACGGATGGTGAAATATTCAGTTTTTTCGTTGTAAGATTATAGTCCAGTTGTCCGGCAGACAGCAATTCTTCCAGGAAACGCTGCTTGGCAACGTGCTTCTTGCGCACCGCCTCACCAAGTCTTGCTTTCAGTTCCTCTTCCGATTCTTTCTGAACTATCGTCCTCGCAATATTTTCTCTGACTTTTTTGCTGACCGGGATCACCGTATGAAGCGCATCATTCATGGTAGAACCGTACTGTTCCTTGATCCACCACGCCAGCGCCACCATTTTCGAATCTATCGAATTTTCTTTTTCTTTGACCGAAACGATCGGTTTGATGCGCTCGGGAGCGATCTTCGGCTTGTCGGAAATATCGACTACATACCCGCTTATCGTCCTGTTGCCTTTACCGAACGGAATGACCACCGGAGTACCGGCCGCCACCTGATCCTTCATCTTATCGGGAATGAGGTATTGGTATGTTTTATCGAGATTTTCAGCCGAAATATCGACTATTATATCTGCATACATTTCAATTCCCCCTTTCCCTTTGATGATCCTTAGATCAGAAGCTCAGCGATCTTTTAAGATATCGGCGATGATCTCGCGCTCATCCATATGATATTTCACTCCTTTGATCTCCTGATAATCCTCCTGCCCCTTTCCGGCAAATATGATCATATCGCCGTCCTGGGCATGTTCTATGCAGTATTTCATCGCCTCACGTCTGTCAGGGATCACAACATACCATCCGGAAGCCTTTCTGACTCCGAGAAGGATATCGTTGATGATGTCCATAGGCTCTTCAAATCTTGGATTATCAGAGGTCACGACCGTCAGGTCAGCAAGACGGGAGCTCACTTCGCCCATCTCGTAACGCCGCTCCTTATCGCGGTTTCCTCCGCAGCCGAACATGCACACAAGACGTTTCGGCGCATATTCACGCAATGTCAGGAGCAGGCTTTCGAGCGCCATCGCATTGTGTGCATAATCGATCATCACCGAGAAACGGTCACTGACATTAACAGGCTCAAGTCTTCCCAGCACTTTGGTCTCTTTCAGGCCTTTGCGTATGCTCTCTTTCGAATTTACGATATGCCTGCAGACGGCTATGGCAGCAAGTGAATTATAGACGTTGAATCTTCCGGGTATCGTCAGCTCGATATGGTCTTCATGAACGCCCCTCACGTCATATACGATTCCAAGCTCACCGG
>JAFZNE010000054.1 GCA_017553035.1 Lachnospiraceae bacterium | reverse complement strand
GCAGATGCCATCAGATGGTACTTCTACACCAACTCAGCTCCCTGGCTTCCCAACAAGTTCTCTGACGCAACAGTAGTTGAAGGCCAGAGAAAGTTCATGGGAACACTCTGGAACACATATGCATTCTTCGTACTTTACGCCAACATCGACGAGTTCGATGCCACAAAGTACACACTTGATTATGACAAGCTTCCCGTAATGGATAAGTGGCTCTTATCAAGACTTAATACAACAATCCGCGAAGTAGACAACAACCTTGAAAATTACAGAATCCCCGAAGCAGGCAGAGCGCTTGACGATTTCGTGGATGAAATGAGTAACTGGTATGTCCGCCGCTGCCGTGAGCGTTTCTGGGCGAAGGGCATGGAACAGGACAAGATCAACGCATACATGACATTGTATACGGCGCTTGTGACCATTTCGAAGGCCGCGGCTCCGATGATCCCGTTCATGACAGAAGATATTTACCGCAATCTGGTATGCAGCGTTGATCCTTCAGCTCCCGAGAGTATCCATCTGTGCGATTATCCTGCATATGATGAGTCGAAGATCGATACTAAGCTCGAGAAGGACATGGACGAAGTTCTGAATATCGTTGTTATCGGCCGTGCGTGCCGTAACGAAGCGAACATCAAGCAGCGCCAGCCTTTGGCACAGATGTTTGTCAAGGCTTCCGCAGAACTTTCCGAGTTCTACCGTGAGATCATCGAGGACGAGTTGAATGTCAAGACTATTGAGTTCAGGGATGATGTTTCTTCATTTGCGAAATATATTTTCAAGCCGAACTTCAAGACCCTCGGCAAGCGCTTCGGCGGCAATATCAATACCGTAAAGCAGCTGCTTCTCGAGCTTGACGGCGCGAAGGCAATGGAGGAGGTTAACTCCACCGGTGCTGTAACGATCGTGCTGAACGGCAATGAGGAGAAGATCGACAAGGAAGATATGGTCATCGAGACAGAGAAGATGGAAGGCTTTGTAACCGGCGAAGATCACGGTATCACGGTCGTTATCGATACCAACCTTACCGACGAACTGATCGAGGAAGGTTATGTCCGCGAGGTTATCAGCAAGGTTCAGACCATGCGTAAGGAAGCCGGATTCGAGGTTATGGATCATATCAACCTGTATCTGAACGGTAATGATAAGATCGCTGCGATCGCCGAAAAGAACGCAGATATGATCAAGAGGATCGTTCTTGCCGAGAGCATCATCACAGGCAGTGTTGACGGCATTGATACCGCAAACGGCGCTGTTAAGGATTGGAACCTGAACGGTGAGGATGTAACGATAGGAGTTAAAAAGTTGTAATATTTGGGGTACAAATAATACATAAAGGAGACTATCTCAATGACAATCAACAAGGAAGAACTGAAGAAGAACATCGAGATCTACTTAAGAACGCTGTACCGTAAGGAGCCCTCGGAGGCGACAAAGCAGCAGATGTTCCAGAGCGTGAGTTTCGCGATCAAGGAATATATCGTGGACGACTGGTATCAGTCACACAAGCTGATCGAGCAGAAGGATGCCAAGACTGTTTATTACATGTCAATGGAATTCCTGATGGGACGTGCTCTCGGCAATATCCTCATCAACATGAAGGCTGATAAGGTAGTGGCCGAAGTGCTTGAAGAATTCGGACTTGATCTGAACACGATCGAGGATGAAGAGCCCGATGCAGCGCTCGGTAACGGAGGTCTGGGAAGGCTTGCAGCCTGCTTCCTCGATTCGCTTGCAACTCTGGGTTATCCGGCTGTCGGCTGCGGTATCCGTTATAAATACGGTATGTTCAAGCAGAAGATCGAGAACGGTTTCCAGGTTGAGGAGCCCGATAACTGGCTTAAATACGGTAATCCTTTCGAGATCCGCGATCAGGATAATGCGAAACGTATCAAGTTCGGCGGTTATGTAAGGATGATCAAAAATGACCAGGGCAGGGAGTGCTTCGTTCAGGAAGGCTGCCAGTCCGTTCTTGCGGTTCCTTATGATCTTCCTATAGTAGGATACAACAATCATTTCGTAAATACATTGAGGATCTGGGATGCAGAGGCTGTCAACAGCTTCCAGCTGGATTCTTTCGATAAGGGTGATTATCATAAGGCGGTTGAGCAGGAGAACCTTGCAAAGACCATTTGCGAAGTCCTCTATCCCAACGACAATCACTATTCGGGCAAGGAATTAAGACTTAAGCAGCAGTACTTCTTCGTTTCGGCAAGTGTTCAGCTCGCTCTGGCGCAGTATATGGACAAGCATGACGATATTCACAAGCTGTATGAGAAGGTCTGCTTCCAGATGAACGATACGCATCCCGCGGTAACTGTAGCGGAGCTGATGCGTGTCCTGATGGATGATTATTATCTTTCATGGGATGAGGCCTGGCTGATCACTACGAAGACCGTTGCTTACACCAACCATACGATCATGGCCGAAGCACTTGAGAAATGGCCGCTTGAGCTGTTCTCGAGACTTCTTCCCCGTATTTATCAGATCGTTGAGGAGATCAACCGCAGATTTATCCATGAGATCCAGCTGACCTATCCCGGCGACTACAAGATGATCGAGAAGATGGCGATCGTATACGACGGACAGGTTCGTATGGCGAACCTCGCGATCGTCGGCGGTTTCTCGGTAAACGGTGTTGCAAGGCTTCATACCGAGATTTTGAAGAACCAGAGTCTGAAAGAATTTGCCCAGTATTATCCCGACAAATTCAACAACAAGACCAACGGAATCACCCAGCGACGTTTCCTGCTCCACGGCAATCCGCTCCTTGCGGACTGGATCACCGAGAAATTCGGCGACGGCTGGATCACCGACCTGAAGCAGCTTGACAAGCTCAGCATGTTTGTCGATGATGAGAAATACCAGCATGAATTCATGAATATCAAGTATCAGAACAAACTGAGACTTGCACAGTATATTAAGGAACATAACGGTGTCGATGTAGATCCTCACAGCATTTTCGACGTTCAGGTTAAGCGTCTGCACGAGTACAAGAGACAGCTCCTCAACATAATGCATGTTATGTACCTGTACAACCAGCTGAAAGCCAATCCTGATATGGATTTCGTTCCGCGTACCTTCATTTTCGGAGCGAAAGCATCGGCGGGCTACCGCAGGGCTAAAGCGATCATCAAGCTGATCAGCAGTGTCGGTGAGGTCGTAAATAACGATCCGCATATCAAGGGCAAGCTTAAAGTCGTATTTATCGAGAACTACCGTGTTTCGAACGCTGAGATAATCTTCGCGGCAGCCGATGTTTCCGAGCAGATCTCAACAGCCAGCAAGGAGGCTTCGGGTACCGGTAACATGAAGTTCATGCTTAACGGCGCGATCACCATCGGTACCATGGACGGTGCGAACGTTGAAATGGCTGAGGAAGTCGGCAAAGAGAATATGGTGATCTTCGGACTTTCCGCTGACGAAGTTATCAATTATGAGAATAACGGCGGCTACAATCCGAAGGAGATCTACAACACGGATACCGATATTCAGCACGTAATGATCCAGATGATCAACGGCTTCTATTCGCCTCAGAACACTGAACTGTTCAGGGAACTTTACAATTCGCTCCTTGATGCCAACGGCTTCGACAGAGCCGACCAGTTCTTCATCCTGAAAGATTTCCGTTCTTATGCCAACGCGCAGAAGAAGATCGAAGATCTGTACAGGGACGAGAAGCAGTGGGCACGCATGGCGATGCTCAACACTGCGAAGGTTGGCAAGTTCTCATCTGACCGTACGATCGAGGAATATGTTGATGATATCTGGCATCTTACCAGCGTAACAAGGTAAGTAATTAACGTACAATATTATATGAAAATTTCAGGCCATCGGACGTAATGTCCGGTGGCTTTTTTATATGCGTTTGACCGGGTGGTTTTTGCTGTTTTTAATAGTGCTTTGCAGACTTTTGAAATCCGTGGAGTATTTGTCTGATTTCGTGGAAATTTATAATTTTACGTAAAGAAATACGAAACAAACAGAATTTATGTTTAGGAAACAAATCGTAGAAATTCATAATAAATCGTAGAAATTTTAAATCGAGCGTCAAAGGGAAACATGATAAAGTAAGGCTAGAAATATTGGAGTATTTTTTATCCAAATGGAGGTTAACGTATGAGAAGAAGGAATCAAATCAAAAAGCTTATCTCTGTTATCCTGGCTCTTGCCTTGATAGTGGGGAGTCTCGCGGGCACGAAAGCGCAGCGGGTAAAAGCTGACACTGAAACCCCTCAGACTGACATCGCCGACGAATTGTGGATAGACGTTGACGGTAAGCCTGATGAGTGGAGTCTTATTTCGGACATGGCAGATGCACCTGCCACATTCGCTTACGTAAAAGCGGTTAAGACTACAGATTTTCTTTACATAGCAGCGAAGACTGCGGAAACTCCCGCAGAGGTACCCGAGTGGTTTATCGGAATTAATTCCGACGGAGATACATCTACCGGATATGATGATTACAATGGAGCGGACTACTGCGTGCTTGGTGATGCGTCCCTGTATCATAATACAGATCCCGGTTCATGGTCTTTTGAAAGCGTTGCGGATCCCGGTTTTGCATTCGTTGCTTCCGCAGACGGATCATTTTTTGAGGCAAAATTCAGCCTGTCGGTTATAGGCGACAATACCGGTTTAGGCATTTATGCTCTCGGAGTTGTAGATGGCAAATGGACATATAACTTCAACGCCGGCACGATCGTTCCTGACTACAAGACGGCTATCGGCGCGATCGGTTCGTGGGACGGAAGCGAATTCTCCAATCTCGGAAGTGAAGGAGCATACTTTGGAGAACAATACTTTGTTCAGGAAGTTGTTGAATCAGGTCTGAAGGTTCATTTTATTAAACCCTATGAGGGAGATAAGACCAGATTCTGGATTAAGCTCAAGGACGGAGTTGATCTTTCGAAAGTTGATAAGATAGCCATCAGCTACACAAGTGACAAAGAAATCAATTTCAACAATTTTGAATTCGAGATCTATGAAAAGTGTATAGCGGTTGAGGGAGAAAAAATAAAGCTTGGAACGATCAAGGGCTTCGCAAATGTTTGTGATGGCCTCATCACAGCTGATATTCCTGCGGGTCTTAATGGAACCGCAAAATACGTCAGAATCGTAGTTAACGGTCTTCAAGCATGTATTCCCGACGATACCAACGTATTCTTCAGAGGGTTTGATTTCATCGGTGAGTCCGGTTCCGGTTCGACCCCGGTCGTTCCCGAGGGCGAGAATTTCAACATCGATGGAAATAATGCCGACTGGAAAGATATAAGAAGCATTCTTGAAGATCCGGATGGTGCGTTTGACAGGGTTGCGGCATGTTTCGACGATAATAATGTTTATTTCCTGTTCAGCGTTAATGACGTCAAGAAGTGGGCAACAGTCCATATCTTTATGGATCGCGATAACAACGCTTCCACCGGCTTCAAGATAAGCGGAATGGGAGCTGATATCCTTCTTGAAGGCGCAAGTCTTCATGAAAGTTTTGGAGAGTGGCCTGAAAACAAAATCGGATCAGCTACCCTTGTGAAGTCAAAGGACGGATCAACGGTAGAAATAAAGGTTCCAAAGAGTCTTATAAAATTTGACGGAGACAAGCTTCCTTTCAGGATCGAGCTTGTAAGTTCAAGCTGGGCTACAGTTTTCACTTATCCCGGATCGGGTTCGGTGGATGCACTGCCTGTTGACATTGTAAAGATCATTTCGGATCAGCCTTATATTGACAAGTTCAATCTTAATATGCCCGAAGTCTACGCGCTTACCGAGCAGGCCAACAAAGGCGGAGTCATCGGAACATTTTCCGCTGAAGGCGGCGATGGCGTTAATTATGATTATTCTTTCATGTTCAGCAACCAGTATGGTCCCGACAATTCGAAATTCAGGATCGATGGAAATCAGCTGATAGTTGATACGAAGAGCCTTGCTCCCGGCGAGTACAGGATCTACGTAAAGGTTAAGAGCGGAGACCGCTCTGATTTCGGATCATTTACGATCACCGTAAATGCTTCATTAGGAACAAAGATCACGGAAGATATTTTCAACGGACACGAGGGAGAATGGTTTGCGGTTAATTACTCTACAGCTAATCCGATCCCCAATCTTACACAGCTGAGGGCTGCAGCAGATTCGGAAAATCTCTGGATCTTCGCCGAGGCAAACAGCCTGAGCACAGGCGCGAAGTTCTACATCAGCGACGGTATTACCGCAGGCAGGAACATGAGTGCTACATGGACTGATGCGTATAATATCGCATTCATGGTTGACTATCGTGGCAAGATCTATGCATACAACAACGGAAACTTTGAGGATACCGGCAAGACAGCAGAGGTCGGAACCGCAGTTACCGGTTTTGAGGCACGTATCCCGCTCTCCGTATTTGCAAACGGCGCTACAAGGTTCGGCGTAGCTTGCGATGATGGTGCTGGAGCACTTCTTCCGAACGTTGAGACTTCTCTTCTTTCGGTAACCAAGCCTCTTGCAGGCAACGGCCCCGCTATCACGGCTGACGGTGATCCTTCTGAATGGACCGATGAGTTCAAGGTAGGCGTTGGCTCGGGTTCAATGGGCGATATCTGGGCTGTACGTACGGCAGATTATCTCTATGCAATGACTTATGTCACTGTTCCGGATAATGAGATCGATACAGAGTATTCGTATTCCACGAACCTCTACATTGATTCCGATGGCAATACATCAACGGGTTGCGGATATAGTGAGATATATACTGAAGCAGGTGCTGATTTCCTGCTTCAGGACTGGTACATAACTAATCAGGAATTCACCTACAAGACCGGCAATACTACGCAATTCGGTTTCTCGCATTCGGCAGGCGGTTGTGGTGATAATCTTGATTGGAAAGTTACGAAACGGATCGAGGGTACCAATACATTCTGTATGGAGTTCAGGGTTCCGATCTCTAAGATGGAGACGGTATCGACTCTTGCTATTGATGATATTCTCGTATCTGTTCAGAGAAATGCTTATACCGTCAGAACAAACGCTGACGGTGTGACCAAGGCTGACAGAACCGACGGTGTATATTACTCAAATGTTCCCAAATACGGCACTAAGTTCAACATTACCATAGATGGAAAATTCTCTGATTGGAAGGCGATCCCCAATGTTGTTACCAATACAGCCGAGGAGAACGTTTATAACCTTTATGCAACAAAGTCACAGTACAAGCTGTTTGCTATGCTCGTTTCCGAGAACGACGATCTCGATACCCAGACAAGATTCGTGATCAATGTTAACGACAGCACAGGATATAAGTATTTTGGATTCGACAATGCAGATTATGTTGTAATGAACGGCAATCTCTATCCTGTAAAGGCCAAGAACAGGATCGGCAAGAAGACCAAAGCAGCCGACGTTACATACGATACCGACGCGATCGAATTGAGATTGTATCTTGAGGATATCAAGAATCCCGCAAATATCAAGATCGCAGCTCTTGCAAAGGACAAGACGGTCAAGGTTCCTTCAAAGCGTTACATGAATGTAGGCGCTGAGGTTGATATGTACTATGCAGACGGTTATGTATATCCTTACGAGAATTTTGAAGTATACAACAATCCTTACAAGGGATGGACTGCATGGGCAAATGTAAATGAAAACGATATCGAGGATATCGCATACGATTACAACTTAACATACTTCCCGGTAACATGGGATGATATTGAGACAGTTAAGGGCATATTTGACTGGACATATGTTGACGAAAAGTACCAGCTTGAATACTGGAAGAACAATGATGTAAGAGTAAACTTCAGATTCGTTATGGATACACCCGAACCTCTTACAGGGTCCAGAAAAGATGAAACTTACGGCGAAGTTGTTGACGAGAGCTTCATCAGAAATAAGGGTCTGATCGAAAATGGCAAGGTTACAGAGAGTAAGGTAAAGGCACTGTTCGCGACAGGCAACTATCGTGCGGACATTCCCGCATGGCTTGTTGCTGAACTTTGTAACGAAGTACTTGAAGGCAAGGCTGAAAATGCAGGTACCTTCTACAACTGGCCCGACCCCGATATACTCGGCGGTGCAGGTTTCTCACCGAACTACTACTCGAAGATGCTCCAGGATCGTCATGACAAGATGATCGCCGCATTTGCGGAGAAGTTTGATGACGGTTCGATAACAGGCTTCGCTCAGGTAGGATCTTTAGGACACTGGGGTGAGTTCCATACCTGGCCCGAAGAAGACTCATTTAGTCAATATAATTTCGGCTCCGGTGAATTCCCGGATCCTGTAACTGCAGGCATTTACGCAAAGGCTTATACGGATCATTTTAAGACTGTTAAGATCGGTATCCGTTACCCTTATCCTTTCGCAGCCAAGAATGGTTTCGGACTCTTCAACGATATGTTCGGAGATCCTGAAGGAACCGACATGTTCCTCGGAGCGATCGAAAACGGTAACACCAACAACCTGATCAATCCCGGACCTACCGATGTAGCTGATTCGAAGATGCCCGACTTCTGGAAGACGAATTACTCGGGCGGTGAGTTCTCACACGGCGACGTTTTGAGAGCAGTTGATAATGATTCGATCATGGATACGATCTCATTCATCGAAGACAGCCATACATCATGGCTCGGACCGTGCTCACCTTGCGATCTGCTTGACGGAAACTTCAATACATACACTTATGAAGGAAATATCCTTTATCTTCAGAGGATCATGGGTTACCGCTTCAGCGTTAAGAGCGCAAGCTACACTCCTTCGGTTGCGGCAGGCGGAAAGCTCAAAGTTAAGCTCAGCTGGAGAAATACAGGTGTTGCTCCGTTCTATTATAACTGGCCTGTAGAGGTTTCACTCCTCGATAAGGACGGCAACGTAGTTGCAAGTACAGTTACAAATGATGATATAAGAAAGTGGCTGCCCGGCGATTCGATCAACATGACGGCAACCATCAAAGTGCCTGAGAACCTCGCAAGCGGTGTTTACAAGGTTGCGGTTGCGATCCTTGATCCTGATAAGAACAAACCCGCGATACATCTCGCAATGGAGGGCGGAAACAAGGATCTCAGATATGGATTGTTCTACACGACAGTAGGAATCTCCGAGTTCACCAGGAATACGGTTGATGATGAGCTCAAAACCCTGACCGGTGATGCGAACGGACTTGTCTTCTACGCAAAGAAGGCTTCGAAGGTTGCGATCGGACAGTCGGCGATCAAGCCCGGAACAGCAGCTTATGTATATTTCTACGATAAGAATACAGGCTCGCTTAACGAAGTTACAGGCTTGAATGCATCGGCAGATGCAAACGGAAAGATTTCATTTAAAGTAACAAAAGCAGGAACATATGTAGTTTTGGATTCAAAGATAAACTGATAAGGGACAGTTAAGGCGTTTCACCCGCAGGCCGGTAAATGACCTGCGGGGAGGCACAGCAAAATGGAGGAGAACATGAAGAGATTTAATTTTAAAAGAATGATAGCCCTGATAATTACAGTGGCGATGCTCCTTTCGGGTATCCCTTACAGTAATTATAAGGCAAATGCCGATGAAGCAACGACTGCGGCCGCAATGGTTACCGGACAGGAGATCACGCTTCCTGACGGAAAGGTTGGGACGCTTATTGGTACGGTAGAGATGATACCGGCGAATATCAGGTTTGAAGAAGATGATACAGATCTGATCCTTGCTTCAGAGCAGCCTGATAACGGCGTAAAGCTTGTTCTGGATCCTGCTAACGGGCTGGTAAAGAACCAAGAAAACAGGGGTAAGGTTAGAGATCGAATCAAAAACTTCAATGGCGGTGCAGGTGTAGAGATTACAGATGGTACACTGTTCTTCCTTGAATATGAGAAATCAGATGATTTTGATCTGACAAAACTCAGTCTTGAAGGTACAACAGTTGAAGCACCTTGGAGTAGCGGATTTGCTTTCAGCCGTAAGAGCAATGAGAATGGGATCGCTGTCTTTGCAGTTACTCCTAATGGCGAGGCAACTAACCTGAATGATGTACGACTTAAAGGTAGTGCAGGCAAGTTTCCCGAAGGCTCTTCGATTACGCTTAAGAACGCTTACTTTGTAAGTGATATTCATGAAGCAACAGTTCCTGATCCGGTCGCTGAGATCAAGGTCGGAGAAGAGTGGACCGTAGGAAAGATCAAAGGTACGGTGGTTGCTGTTTCAGAGGCGAACAAAGATTATTACACTAAAGAATACGGAAGTAATTTTAATTATTCCGATCTCCAGCCTGAAAACGGAGTGCAGTTTACATATACACCAGGCGGCAAGGTGAGGAATAGGATAAAGGCTGCAAGTGGTTCTGCAATAGAAGCCGGTATTGAAATTTCGGAGAACATGGTATTTGTTGCTGAATATGAGTCTACGGAAGATTTCAGCTTTAGTAAACTAACGGTTGAAGGAACTAGAAAAGAAGCCGGCAATGATGCGGACTTTAAATTCATTCTTGTAAGCGAAGCAGATGGCGTAGCCATTTTTACAGTAACACCTAAGACAGAGAGCAACACGCTATTCGACATCCGTCTTAAAGGGGATGATGGTGTTTTTGCCGATGGTACCACCTTGACGTTAAAGCGGGTTTATTTCCTAGTTGATATCGAGGAAGTTACCGAACCTGTTGATCCCACCGATCCTACACCTGTTGAAGGTATTGCCGTAGGTGCGAAGAGAACCGTCGGTTCGATCGAAGGTACTATTTCCGGTATCGTAAAGGCTGATCAGACCAATATGATCATGGAGTCAGATGAGCCTGATATGCAGCCGGCCACTGTTCAGCCCGAAGAAGGTGTAAAGTTTGAAAAGACCCAGGACGGCGGTAAAGTCAGAAACAGATTCTTTGTAAACGAGCGTGCAGGTGCCGACATCGCAGAGGGTGATAAGTTTGTCATCGAATTTGATTCTTCAGCGAATTTTGATCTTAGCATGCTTTCACTGTATCCTCAGTATGAGTCTGCTACTACTTATGCAGATAATCCGGAACTTACCATTGACGGCAAGATTCAGGACGGTGTAGCAGTTTACAGTGTTCCTGCTTTTTACAAGGATAAAAAGATATATGCCATCAGGTTCAAGAACACTGATACTATTCCTCGCGGTGCAAATGTAACTTTCAAAGCCGCTTACTTCCTGACCGATGTCAAGAATGCATCTACACAGATCGATCCCAACGAAAACCCCGTTGGCAAGAACTATGTGGTCGGAGATCTGAGCGGTAAGATCAGCGGATATGTAAAACTTGATTCAGCTAATATTTCTACAGAGTCCGGCAAGGATCTTGTTATTTCGGCGGTTCAACCCGAAACCGGATTCAAGATGGAAAAGACCGCAAAGGTCAAGATCCGTAACAGGTTCTATGTAAATGAAAAGACAGGTGTGGTCGTACATAAGGGAGACAAGCTTGTCATCGACCGCGAGATCATCGGTGGCTTGGAGCTTGAAAACATAGACTTCCAGCCTCAGGTGGAAAATCCCGAGGGCTTTGAGAATACCCCGTTCCTCAAGTATGAAACAACGATCGATGACAAGGCGTTCTTTAGTATTCCCGATTCTCTTGACGGACAGACGATCTACGCCCTTCGCGGCAAGACTGAAGATACGGAATCGGATGTATTTGTATCGCCGGGTTCTGCTATCATAATCAAAGGAATCTATTTCCTTACCGATATTGTTGATAATTCAGCGCCTGCGAAACCCGCATGCCCTTACGAGATCAGTACCAATGTTCAGGGTATCGCGGTTACATACTACAATGATATCTTCTCACGAGGTGTTTCGTGGAGGACCATGAATATCGAAGCAGCTGATTCGGTACTCCAGATCGTTAACAAGAAGAATGTTGATGATATCTCCGAATTCTGGTGGGATACACCTACGGTTGTGACGATACCCGATAATTATGGCGTTTCACTTGTTAACAACACCAAGGATGCTGAGGTTTACTACTGCCATAAGGCTCATATCGAGAACCTTCCGGATAAGAATGAGTACTATTACAGAGTTGGCTGTGATGAGTCCGGCTGGTCAAAGCCCGGAATCATGAAGATCG
>JAFZNE010000053.1 GCA_017553035.1 Lachnospiraceae bacterium | reverse complement strand
TCCGCATCTGATCCACAGATCGTAGGCGGCTTCGTAATCATCAATTGTCATAAGTCTGTAATCTAACATATTTTCCTCCTATGACTCTATTCCCATTTTTTCCATATCTCCGGCTGATATCCTAGCGTGGACTGCTTTGTATCGTTGCATTTGCAAAAAACTATCTGTAATAACACTCGGAAATGTCTATGTTGAAATACGGTCCGGTCGAGCTGTCATATTTGAATATCTCTTTATCGCCGTGAAGAATGGAAATATCGCTGTTCTTCATGTTGATCCTGTATTCTCCAAGGTCTGCCCCGTCCCGGTCAGCTTTGGCCTTTACGGCGCCTTCGGGCACTATTTTCCTCAGGCCGTACCCGATGTGAAGATCGAACTGTTTGCATTCATCTCCCCTGATGGCGTAGGCAAAAGTCTTTCCGTCACCTATGCCGCCGTTTCCTCTTGAGTCAAAAACAACCAGCGCGTCGCTCCGTGATATAAGGATCCTGTCCCTGATGACGCGCGCGGAAATAAAGATCAGTGGGAACAGAATGAGTATCAGAGCAAATATTTTCATGGTCATCGGAAGACTTCCGTTCCCTGCATGCTGCAGATTGCTCCGCTTCTTAACATTTACTGCAATTGCGGCAATAAATACGATCACCGCAGCAACCCCCGCCGCATACAGCAGAAGCACCTCAAGTCCTATACCTACACCGAGGCCTCCGGCCAGAACCGCGAGATCGACAAACAGATATAAAATGCAGACACAGCACAACAAGCTCAGGTATCTGCAATAATTGGCATTTTTATTTCTGATCGAGACGATCAAAGCCGCGATCGAAAGGACGATCAGCAGGACCGCGACCAGATAAATTCTTGTTTTAATAAGCATATCGCCTGCTCCTTTTCTTCCCAAATTTCTTATGTCCCCCCAACATATTTTTACATTATCATACGGTATGAGCAATCGCAACAAATCGGACCGATCTTTACCAAATATACATCTGCTTTCCCATTTTTATGTGTGCATCTTTGGTCATTTTTTTACTGCAAATATGTTTCGATTCAAGCCAATATTCACAATGCGTGTATTTTGTAAAAACCAATCACGAAAATGCCGCTATTTCATTGACATGAAAACGGCCATGTGCTAAGGTTACAAAGATGGTTATAATTGAAAGAATGAGGCCGTCGCAGCATCGGTCTCCTGAAATACAGCAGCAACCAGGGTGAGAAAATGAAGAAACAATACCTGCTTTTATGTGTCACATGTTTGATCCTTCTGATCACATCTTTAATCTCCGGCCGTGAAGTATTTGCGGCATCGTATATGAGCAATAAGACGGAGCTTCATATAGATCTTGAAGTATCAGGCGCGGAAGCCATCTGCCAGACCGAAGACGGCTATGTCTGGATCGCTCAGTATTCAGGACTGACCCGCTATGATTCACAGGATTTTGAAACGTTCAAGAGCTTCGAATTTAGCGGAAAAGAATACGCGATAATAAATGTACGGGCGCTGGCAGCGGACGGAACTATTCTCTATATTGCAACATCCGAGCAGATCTATGTCTATAAAGACTTCCATTTTGAGCCTTTGCTCCTGGATGCGGGCGTCATTACTGACATCCTTCTTGACAAAGATAATCAGCTTCTCTATATATCCACCCAGGACAACGGCGGTATTATTTACGATATCGCGCAAAATACCAAAAGCACCATTCCCGGCACCGAAGGGATAACCGTACGTGATGTCGCACTCGGTCTTGCGGACGGTGAGTATTTCTATCAGCTGGACAACGGTGTTTACGACAGAGACGGAAAAACTGTCCTGGCAAGTTCCAGACTCCTTGAGATCTATTCCTACGGCACGACCCTGTTCATGGCAGAGGACACAGGTATTATTCACCGCTATGATATGGAAAAGGGAAAAATGCTCGAGGACCTCACCGTTCCCGACCAGGTCAACAGGCTGCTCTATTCCGAAACGGACGATATCCTGTTCGTTGCCTGTGAAAAGACCGGTATCTACTGCATCGACCTCAACACGCCCGAGCCGCGCATCGCGCTTGCCGGCGACCTTGAAAACAAGAGCCAGCTGGTGGATCTGATGATCGATTATCAGGGAAACCTCTGGATAGCCTCACATTATATCGGCGCTTCGGGCCTGTCCGTCATCACAAAAAACGCTCTTTCGGAACTGCTCTACGACGATCCCGTATGGCAGTCTCTTAACGCGCCTCCCGCATTCGACAGAAATGTATACGCTGTCGAGAAATACGGCGACATCCTGTATATCATCGCGGCAACGAGGATCTACAGATATGACCTGAAGAGCAACAATATCCTGCCCGACAACATCATAATGCAGACAATTGACGAATACGCAGAAATAAGGGATCGGGAAGGCAAGGCAAAAGACAGCAATTATACATTTTCGTACGCGCCGAAGGATGTGGAAATATTCAGGGACAAAATATATTTTGCGGTTTACGGGATCGGCCTGGTGGAATACGACCCGGATACCGAATCCGCATTTATTTATGATGCCGAATATATCAGAGATCATACCGGGATAGTTATGGATGTGGATGATATCGATATTACGACCTCACTCCGTTCGATGCGGAGCTTTGGCGATTATCTGGCACTCGGCTATACCAGGGGCATCATGCGCTTTGACGGCACGACGTTTGACATCATGAACCTCGGCACAAATGTCCTTTACATCAATAAAACAAATGATGGGAAGATCCTCTACGACCGTACGCAGGGTCTGTTCATCATTGACGATGATTTCACTACAGTGACGGAGATCCCCACTGTAAAGGGTATCACAGGCAACAGGCTGAAATTCCTCGTAGACGGCGATACTCTCTACTATACGCTGAACAGCCGCCTTTTCAGGACAAATATGGCAGCTGCTGACGGCGTTTCCGAAGAGATCGCGATCCCTTATATCAAGGGTTCCATTGTCGAGCTTGCCAAGATCAGATATACCGGGCGTGACGGCAAAGACGCTTATAAATATGTCATCGGAAGCCAGAGCCAGCTCTACATTGCCGATTCTCTCGAAGGCGACCGTCTGACCGATTATGAAACATTCGATTCGACCAACGGACTTCAGCCTATCATTGCCAATACGTCCGGATACTATGATGAGGCTGAGCAGAAGTATTATCTTCAGTCCACGAACGGTATTTTCGTATATGATTTCAATTTAACAACGGACATTCCCATTCCGGTCAGGATCGCGGTTTCTTCGGTGGATCTCGACGGAAAACCTTCTTACGGGGAAAGCATCAGCATTTCAAAAGACGTATACCGTGTTACTTTCAATCTATCCGTTTTCGGTTTCCGTCCGAACAACGGATATACGGTCTATTACAAGCTCGACGGCATCGACAGCGAATACATCGTCGCTTCTGACGATAGCCGAAGCGAGTATTATACGAACCTCGCCGGAGGAAGCTACGATTTCCACGTCTATGTTACAGACGAATACGGACAGCTCTCAAACACCGTGAGCATCCATCTGGAAAAAGAAAAAAAGGTATACGAGCAGTGGTGGTTCTGGGCTGTACTTGCCGTGATCGCTGCCGGCCTTATCTATCTCGTTACATCGATGTTTGTCCGTTTCAAGACCAGACAGTCCCTGAAGCGCCAGCTTGAGTATAAAAATATCACCCTTGAATCGATCGAGGCCATTGCCCGCACGAT
>JAFZNE010000052.1 GCA_017553035.1 Lachnospiraceae bacterium | reverse complement strand
TGCGCCAATATTGTTTCCGACAAATACCAGGAGATCGCCGATGAGATCCTGATACAGCTCGATCGTGGCGTAACGGGCCTGAACGGCGAGGGAATGTATTCGCATTCCGATAAAAAGATGCTGTATTGCGTAGTCGGGCGTACGGAGATAGTCAAGCTGCTTGAGATCGTTTATCGTATCGATCCCAGCGCATTTGTTACGATCAACGATGTCCGTGAAGTCTGGGGAGAAGGTTACGAGATATTCAGGAACTGAATTCTCGAAGAGTAAAAGTTAATACTGCAAGATGATCATTAGTCAGTCGAAAATCAAGCCGGGAGATTAAGGGAACTGCTTATGGGAGAATACAGTCTGTTGATCACGATCCTGTGTATTGTGGGAAGTTTGCTGCAGGGACTATTTATTTATTCGGAGTATAAGCGTAATATGCGTGCCGCGGTATGCCTGAAGGGTACCGCGTCACTCATCTTTGTCAGTATCGGATTTATCGGATATACGGTGGCTGCGAAAGCCGGACAGACAAATATCCCGAGGCTTATCCTGTTCGGACTTATCCTCGGGGCTATAGGTGATATTCTGTTGAATCTGCGCTATCTGGCAGGCAAAAAGAAAACTTTCTTCTTTATCGCGGGAACCGTGTCTTTCTTCATGGGCCACATGATGTATCTTGCGGCGCTGTTCATACTTTCGGACAATATTATGATACCGGTCATCGCAGGGATCATTGTTACGATCGTAGCGGAGGTTATCGCCGGATTTAAAACGATAGCTCCGATCCATTTCAAAATACTCGGCGGACTCTATATTGCCGCTGTTGTATTTATGGCATGCATGGCGGTGAACAACGCGATCGAATGCTGCAGCACCGGGAGGATCCTGTTTGCGGTCGGAGCGGTCCTGTTCCTTATCTCCGACATGGTACTTATCCTCAATACATTCGGAAAAGAGCCCAAAATGTTCTGGAGCGGGATATGCCTGACATTATATTATCCCGGACAGCTTCTGATCGCGCTTGCGGCGGGATTCCTGATATAAAGATCTGAGTTCGGCTTATTTCGATACGAAAGGTTGAACGTGATCAATCCGGTCTTACGCCTTTCATTGCGACTTTGTTATCATACATCCGTTTATCTGCGAGCTTGACCACTTCTTCGAATTCATCCTCTCCGGGTTTGTATTCAGCCCAGCCATAGGCGAGCTGTATAGGCACGGGGGGATGTTCTGTTTCGTTATAAGCAGCGGAGCTTGCATCTATTCTGCGAAGAGCCGGTTCTATTGCGCTTTCATCGCAATCTTCCGCGATCACAACGAACTCGTCACCTCCGGTACGGTATGCTGTGCCGATCCCTTCGAAGCTGTCACGGATGATACGTGCGGAATTGATGATATGTTTATCTCCCTCGGCGTGACCATAGACATCATTTACTTTTTTAAGGAAATTGATATCAAGCTGTACAATGAAGCAATGTTTGCCCTGAGCGGGTATCTCGCCTTCTTTTTCGTGGTATGCGGCGCGATTGGCAAGCTCGGTCAGACCGTCGGTATAGGCCATTTTCTGCATAAGCTCCGCCCGCCCGTGTTCTACGGCAAGACGTTTATGTTCGTGCATCAGATGGATCCCGACCATGACAATGAATACGAAGACTCCGGATCGGGTTCCGAAGCTTGATCCGAGAGTACTGTTGGGATTGAGATTGAAACGGATGAGATCAACTATGGTACCGATCAGGGCAGCGCCCATTCCGATGATGATCGTTACAAGAAAGCGTTTCTCTATAGTTTTGTGCCGGCAGGCGTTGATGATCAGGTATACGGTCATGATCATGGCGATAATGATGTTTATGTGAGAGAACGGCAACATTCCGTGAACATCCGTAATGCCAAGCAGCGAAACGAAGATGGTCACAAGGAAATTGATCGTGACCAGTGCGAGCAATATCTTCAGCATGATGTCGCTTACCGGATTATTTGTTATCTTGTCGGAGTGCTTGCTTTCTTCGCTGGAAATATGCGCGCCGGCTGCCGCGTTGGCAATGAAAGAAACCGGCATATATGCCACAAATATCAGGCACAGATAGGTCATGAACTTGATGATCTCGGGGCGTCCGGTGAAGATCTGCAGGATCAGAGTATCATTGGCCGACCAGATACCGACCAGGATCGCAAGAGTTCCGATCGAGAAGAAATTAACCGTGTTGTTGTCGTCATTGCGCAGGTTTGTAAAGCCCATGATCACCATTACCAGACCAAACAGGACGATCATTACACAGATGACAAATGAAGGAAGTCCTTTACGATATACATCCATAACGAATTTACCGTCATCTTCGATCGAAAGATCCCTGATGTAGACGGGATTCTGTGGATATAGCGAATGCAGCTTCAACGTAACATATTTTGCACTTGAAGGGATATTGATCATATGGATATCCATACCGTAAGAAACACCGATCAGGTTGTGCTGTTCGGGGGCATAGCGATATGTCTCTATACCGTTAAATTCGGCAATGATCTCGGTATCGGCGCTTACCATACACAGCTGTTTGTTCAGTGTGTTCACGTCAAGGTTGTGTGAGATCGTGATATCTCCGGTCTTTACATCGATGAGCGACATTTTTGAACCGTCCGGAGCCTGCCATCCGTCCATAAAAGGAAAACCGGAGTCCGAATTGCCGGCTGCCGGCATTTTGCTGTACTGGACAGCAATTATCGTAAATATGACCACCATTATTATTGAGATAAGATCGGCGATCACAGTGTTATAATAGCGAATAAACTTTTTCATAGTAATCTCCATACTGCAAATGAAATAAGCATATACAGATTTATTATTACATATTTTTTGAAAAATCGCAACTTAAGCCTTAAGATACTAAGCGAAAGAAGGAACCACCATGATCTCATTAGAACTTGAATACTTCGATCTTCGCAAGATCTGCAACAGTGGGCAGATCTTCAGGATGTATGAACGCGAAGACGGTATTTTCGACGTATATTCGGGCGACAGACACCTGCGGCTGAGGCAGCACAATGCAAAGGATCAGCAAGAAGAAACGGGTGCGGTAAATCGTGATACCGGCAAGTCATATTCAACAGATTTGAAAATGACCGTAAATGTCGATCTTGACTGTACGCAGCAGGAATTTGACTCATACTGGAAACGGTATTTCGATCTTGAGCGTGACTATGGAAAGATCGTAAGAACAGCAATGAAGAAGGATCGCAGCGGACGATGCGCTGACGAGTTTGTAGCGCAGGCCTGCGCTTACGGAGCCGGGATCAGGATACTTCATCAGGATATCTGGGAAATGCTGATCAGTTTTATCATTTCCCAGCAGAAGCAGATCCCGTCGATACGAAAGTGTATAGAAGCGTTGTGCGAGCGGTTTGGAGAGAGAATGGACGGCTGGTATGCGTTCCCTACTCCCGAAGCGATCGCAGGCGGCGGCCCTGAGGGACTGAAGGGACTGTCTCTGGGCTATCGGGAGAGGTATATTTACGAAACCGCGGTAAGATATCTTACTGAAGGGCTGCCGTATGACCGGGTCGAGAGCATGGGGCTCGAGGCAGCACTTGACTATTTCACTTCTTTCTGCGGCGTGGGCGTGAAGGTGGCAAACTGTGTGTGCCTGTTCGGAGCAGGCTATGTTGATGCATTTCCGATAGATACGCATATCAAGGATATATTGTATCGGGAATACTACCTGAAAAACGAAAAAACCCGAATTACGAAAGGCAGATGCGGTACGGGCCCGGAAACCGGCGCAGAGATCAGTGCAGAAAGCAAATTGTCCCAGGCCGATTACGAAGAACTCGTAAGAGCCAATTTTGACCGATTCCGCGGGTATCGGGGAATCGTACAGCAATGGATATTTGCAAAGGAAGTATCGGGCGATTAGGCAAAAAGTCCTATGACTTTTGCAAGCATTATTGCGAAAGTCATAGGACTTTTTGTGTTAGGCGGAATGCTTATTCTTCTACTTCTAGTCTTATGAATTGAACACTATCAGCAATCATAGACAGCTCGATCAGTTCAACGATCCTCTCGAAGTCTTTTTCAGAAGCCTTGATATAGATCTTGGCGTTTTTCGCGATTCCACTGAATGCATACTTGGAAACAGAGGTGATATTATACTATATTTTATGGGATTTTACTAGAAAACGGTTCCTAAAACTGCGAATAACAGGATGCATATTCCGGGATTATATGATATCTTTATGAATATACGAAGCAGAATAGTAAACAGTCGTTAAGAAGGGATAACCGATCATTATGGATAATGAAGCCGATATTAAGCACCGTCTGACCGAGCTCGGCGAAAGGGCAGAGAGGACGGGAACGTATGTATATACTGATTTTCTGAGCATGGCACAGCTGTCGGTGTTCAGGAAAATGCAAAGAGCCGGGGAACTGAAGAACGCGGTTGTGTATGGCGGAGGAGGGGGATCTGCAGATAAAACTGCTGTCTTCGGTCCGAAGGATGGACCGCAGGGTGTAGATGAACATCCGTGTGTGATCGAAACCGAGCGGTGTATGGTCCGCTTCGGGGATGAGGAGTTGTGCGGGTATTCCGAGGATTTTCCGATCTCGATCGTGAAGATCGCTCCGGTCCAGGCGAAATTCGCCGATGCGCTGACACACCGGGATTTTCTCGGAGCGGTGCTGGGACTCGGGATCGAGAGGGAGAAGACCGGCGACATCTTCATTTCCGACAATACGGCGTATATGTTTGTAAACAGCGCAATAGCGGAGTTTATTACCGACAATCTTGAATATGTGAAGCATACACATGTGAAGACAGAGATCGTTACTGAGCTGCCCGAAGCAATGCAGCCGCGGTTCGAGAAGCGGACCGTGATCGTAAGCAGCAACCGTATCGATGCCTTGATCTCCAAACTGTACAATCTCTCGCGCGAGCAGAGCCTGAAACTGGTCACGGAAGCCCGGGTATTTATCAACGGAGAAGAGATAACATCCAATTCAAAGCAGCTGAAGGAAGGCGATGTGGTTTCGGTACGCGGCTTCGGAAAATGGATTTTCCGCGGGGAAAGCGGGAAAACACGCAAGGACAGGTTGTGCGTAGAGATCGAAGTATATGTTTAAAAATGCCTGTTTTTCAGGGCTCGTGATGTATTTTAAAAAATTTCTTGCAATCCCCGAAATAGCTGTTATAATGTTATCGTTTGAACACAATTCAACAATATCAGAGAGGAACTGTAAGGCATGAAAAAGCTTGTTCAATTCAGGAATATCGTCAAATCTTTTGACGGGCAGGTTATCCTTAAGGGAATTAACCTTGATATCAATGAGAACGAATTTGTGACCCTGCTCGGACCTTCGGGCTGCGGCAAGACCACTCTTCTGCGTATTCTGGCGGGCTTTCTCGAGCCTGACGAGGGCAGCGTTATTTTCGACGGTGAAGATATTTCGAAGCTTCCTCCGTACAAGCGCGATCTGAACACGGTATTTCAGAAATATGCGCTGTTCCCTCATATGAACGTATTTCAGAATGTCGCTTTCGGTCTGAACATCAAGAAAGAGCCGAAAGACATCATAGAGCAGAAGGTTACGCGTATGCTGAAGCTTGTGGGTCTTGAGGATTACGGCAAGCGCAGCATTAACGAGATGTCCGGCGGACAGCAACAGCGTGTGGCGATCGCACGTGCGCTGGTAAACGAGCCCGGAGTACTGCTTC
>JAFZNE010000051.1 GCA_017553035.1 Lachnospiraceae bacterium | reverse complement strand
CGATGATCGGGAGATCGTACTGACTTGAGATCGCTCTAAGAATATCCAGTTCGGTCAGAAGACCTTTCTCTACAATGATTTCTCCAAGTCTTTTTTTGCTGGTGTCAGCACGCTGGGCTTCCAGCGCTTCCTGCAGCTCTGCCTGAGACAGGAAACCGCTGTCGATAAGAATATCACCTAATCGCTTCATCATACCCTCCCAAATTGATGTACGTTTAGTTTAGTGCGGGATATATCTACCTCCCGCGGAGTATACGTCGATAATAGTAATTTACACCCAAACGTAAGCGCTTGTATAGTCTCTGAGATAAACAAAAAATTACAATTTCGCTCATACCCTAAGCGAAACTGTTATCATCTTGTAACCCTTTCCCAGACAAGACCCGGTGCAAAACCATTGTCTTTTTACTCACTAAATATACATGGAAAATGAAGATTTTGCAACATAATTTGCCCTTGTTGCCTGCATTTTTGCAAAAAACTTTGATAGAAAACCAATGAATTTGAAACAGAAAATTGCAAAGAAGGGGTATTTATATTATTGTTAGGTGGAAAGATACAGGAGTGTGAAAGTATGGATCCGGAAGTAGTTTTGGCAATAATCAACATAGTTCTCGCAGGAATGTTCGGTGCCGTGATCGGCAGTTTTACGAATGTCTGCATATATCGTATTCCGGAGCACCGGACAGTCGTGAAAGGTCACTCGATGTGTATGACCTGCGGTCATGAGCTTGGCGCACTGGACCTGGTCCCGATCTTCAGCTGGCTGTTCCTGGGTGGTAAATGCCGTTACTGCAAAACTCCGATCTCTTCAAGATATATCAAGATCGAGAGCCTGACCGCGCTTATGTACATGGTCATGGCGGCGACTCATCTGTCCATGTTCCTGGATCCGACCGTGGAAGATCCGATGACGAATATTTTCCCGTTCATCGAGCTCTGCGCACTCTTTATCATGATCAATGTCGTCATTGTTGAGATGATGATCCAGCACGATACCGGTTCCTCTATGTACCGCATGTCTGTGGCTCTCGGTATCGATTTTGTGATCCAGCTCGCTGCCCGTATCCTTGATGTTGCGACAGACGATTCTATTTCAGGTGAGCTCTGCGACAAACTCGCGGGATGGGGGATCGAGATCCTCGTCGGTGCGGCGATCGGATTCGTAGCCGTTGTCCTGGCAGTGCTTTTCGCGAACCGGCCGAAGGAACTGAGCAAGTACTTCCATGACGCGAAATACCGTGGAGTAAGGACATCTGACGTATTCGCGATCGTGCTCTGCGCCTGCATCGGTATTATCCCTGCAGCTGTCGCATCGGCCGTATACCTGATCGGAAGGATCGTTATCGGTAACGGAAAGAACGTGAAATATCTCGGCATTATTCTGGCAGCCGGCGCGGCGGTAGGATATTTTGCAAATTGCGCGATTCAAGTGATATAATACTTTGAACATTTTTATAAGTAATTGGAGGTTTTCCTATGTCCGGTCATTCCAAGTGGAATAACATCAAGAGAAAGAAAGAAGCATCTGACGCGGCGAAAGGTGCGGTATTTACCAAGGTCGCAAAAGAGATCATGGTAGCTGTTAAGGCAGGAGGTCCGGATCCGGATAACAATTCAAAACTCAAGGACGTGATCGCAAAGGCAAAGGCTGCGAACATGCCGAACGATAACATCAACCGTGCCATTAAGAAGGCAGCGGGTGCAGGCGAAGGCGATGATTACGAAGAAATCGTATACGAGGGCTATGGTCCGG
>JAFZNE010000050.1 GCA_017553035.1 Lachnospiraceae bacterium | reverse complement strand
GCGGAAAACTTCACATATATCTCTCTTGACCTGAACGGTCTGAAAACCGTAAACGACAATTTCGGACACGACGCCGGAGACAGGCTCATCAAAGGAGCCGCGGACTGCATGGTAAGGGCGTTCGGCGTGTACGGAAGAGTTTACCGTATCGGCGGTGATGAATTTGCGGCGATAGTATTTACCGACAGATCCATGGAAGACATTGTCAGCGGTTACAGGAAGATCAATGAGGGCTGGTCGAAGGTCAACGACTTCGATCTGGAAGTATCCTGCGGTTATGTATCGGCACGGGATTACGCGGATCTGTCGGTCGAGGAGCTGTCGAAACTCGCCGACAGCGAGATGTATAAGGACAAAGAAGACTATTATCTCAAAAACCGGATCGACAGAAGAAGAAAATAGGAAAAGATTTAAGAAAGTAACTTTTGGTTACTTTCTTTTATTATGTGTATCATGTAAAATGAGACCATACGGAAATCAGGAGAGTTGATTCCGTGAATTCTTATGAAAAGGAGACAGGATATGAAAAAATATCTGAAATTAGGGATTTCGGCGCTGGTATTTGCATTTGTTTTCACCGCACTGAGCAATCTCGGTGCAGTCAAGGCATCAGCCGAAACATTGTCGGCAGATCTTGACGGCGACGGCAAGGAAGAGACGATCGTTTACGAGACAGCTGAAACAGACGATTATGCTATGGAGATTATCAGCCTGACCGTAAACGGCAAGGATGTACTTTCGGTAGCAAAGTTCGAGGATCAGTTCGAGGCAAACAGAATAAATGTGGAAGTGATCGATACCTGCACAAAGGACGGCTTAAAGGAACTCGCTGTCATCAAGGGTGTTGACAGCTGGGACATTTACACTCTGTTCAGGTTCAAGGACGGAAAGGTCAGCCAGTACTGCATAATCGATGGGGCAGAAGATGTTGTAAGCCAGAAGAAAAAGAATACCGTTGCCACAAAAGGATATATATACGTTCGGAATCTTGGCAACATCCGTGTTACCACAACCTACAAGGTTAAGTCCGGAAAATTGACAAACACGGATCCTTATATTTCTCCAAACAAGGATAATTCTACAACCACTTTCAAGACCAACAGGAAGATAACTCTTTATTCCGATGAAACCGGTTCCGAAAAGATCGGGACGATCAAGAAGGGAAAGAAGTTCAAGCTGGTTAAGGTGCTGAGGGACGAAGACAGCGAAGACGGTTATACATGGATCTGCGTTAAGTCGAACGGTACGACAGGCTGGATCAATACAGCGGATTATGATGATTTCTTCATTAAAAATCCGCCTCTGTGGAACTGATCGTTCGTATACACTGTATTTGGCTGGTAACAGCAATGTTTTATAATAAATAAATTTTTGGGAGGCAATTTATGAAAAAGTTTTTTAAACTCGGAATCGCGGCTTTATTGTTCGCATTTGTATTTACGGCACTTTCCGGATTAAGATCGGCGCAGGCCGATGCTTCGGACGGTTCTCTGGAAGCAGATCTTGACGGCGACGGCGTAGATGAAATCGTTGAATGGACATTTGACGAAGAAGATGGTGTTATATCCACGCTTACGATCAACGAAGCAAGTGTTTACAAGGCAACCAAAACCACTCCGATGGAAGCATATTGCTTCACTGTTACAGTAATCGATACCTGTACAACTGACGATTACAAGGAACTTATGGTTAATCGCGATGAAGAGTATTATGATTTTACTTTGTTCAGATATGATAACGGAAAGATCACCATTTATGTCAATGATGAAGACTTAAATGGAATATACTCCATAGAGAGTCAGAAGAAAAAAGGATATATTGCCGTTACTGATTATTATACCGTCGATGGTATCGGAAACCTTCACACAAACGTACTGTACAAGGTTAAGAACGGCAAGGTAACAGCTGATACCAAGGTATTTACTCCTAACAAGAATAACTACACCACCACTTTCAAGACCAAGTTGAAGCTGACCGTTTACAAGAATGATGAATGTGAGCAGGTAGCCGGCACCGTTAAGAAGGGCGGCAAGATCAAGGTTACCAAGTTCAAGAGAAACGGAGATTCCTGGCTTATTTATATCAAGTCGGGCAAGCTCAAGGGATGGGTTAATCCTATGGATTATGATGTAGAATGGTTCGTTAAGAATCCTCCTCTGTTCGGATAATATTACCGGTGATTTCTGAAGCGCCGCACTGAATGTGCGGCGCTCAGACTGAAGACAAAGTCCAAGGTTTTTTAGCTTTGGGCTTTGTTTTTTGTCTGATTTTAATTCCTTTCATCCAGTATCTGTACGGTATCAAAAGCATACGCCAAACTTTCAGGGAACTGCCCCGAGCGAACGGTCATCAAGATTTATCATTTATCGAACAAATATTCGAAATTGTACTGAATTGTATCGAACATGCGTTCTAATCGAACAAACTTTCGAAAGATTTCTGAATTTTCTGTTAAATTATGCTTGATTTTTACAAAATTCCGTAGTATTATAAACACAGTGGAGACAAAGTGGGTGAAAGTGGAATGAAGTGGAGGAAATGACATCATGTTCATGGGTGAATTTAATCATGTTCTTGATCCAAAGAACAGAGTCATTGTGCCCGCCAAATTCCGCGAAGAACTGAAAGACAGATTCGTATTGACCGCAGGTCTGGACGGATGCCTGTATCTGCTGACATATGAATATTGGGAAAGGTTCGCAGCACAGCTCGCCGAACTTCCGTTTACGAAACAGACCCGGGAGTTACAGAGATTCTTCACACAGAACGCAGCCGAGACTGAGATCGATAAGCAGGGAAGGATAGTTATCCCGGCAAATTTAAAAAGTCTTGCGGGCATCGATAAAGATGTTGTATTCGTCGGAGTGATAGGCAAGATCGAGCTCTGGGCGAAAGAGAAACTTGAGAGCAGCCAGGCTGATGATACAATGGAAAACATTGCTGAGAGAATGTCGACAGAGTTCGGCTTGAGGTTGTAAAAGGCTGGATATACAGTTTTAAGGTTCATTGTACGAACAAGGGGTTAGATGTATACAGTTCGGGAATGGGGGAATGAAGAAAATGAGTGAAGCAAGAGATAATACATTTTCACATATTCCCGTTCTGCTGAATGAAGTACTTGAAGGGCTTAACATAAAAAAAGACGGTATTTATGTTGACGGAACGCTCGGTGGGGCCGGACATTCCGCAGAAATATACAAGAGACTTGAGAACGGAACACTGATCGGGATTGATCAGGACGGAGATGCGATCAAAGCGGCGGCAAAGCACCTGAACGAAGCCGGTGCGGAGCTGAAAGAGCCTGCCGGCGCGATCACGGGAAACAGTATTTCAACAGATCATATCGCTCCTGTATGGATCAGCGATACTGATACCAAAAAGAAGGCTTTTATCTTCAGAAGCAATTACGAGTTTTTTGACAAGGTCCTTGATGCGGCCGGTGTCAAAGGGGTTGACGGAATCCTGCTTGATCTTGGGGTTTCGTCATACCAGCTCGATACGCCGGAACGAGGATTTACATACAATACAGACACAATGCTTGACATGAGGATGGATGACAGGCAGACGAAAACGGCATACAACATCGTAAATGAGTACAGCGAGAGTGAGCTCTACCGGATCATCCGGGATTACGGCGAAGACAGATTTGCAAAGAATATCGCGAAACATATTTGCGAAGCAAGAAAGAACAAGCTCATCGAGACAACATTCGAACTGAATGAACTGATCAAAGCGGCAATACCCGCAAAGATCAGGGCGACCGGCGGACATCCTTCGAAAAGAACCTATCAGGCGATCAGGATCGAACTGAACAGAGAGCTTGAAGTTCTAGAAAATTCGATAGACAGGATGATCGAAAGGTTGAACGACGGCGGAAGATTATGTGTGATAACTTTCCACTCATTGGAAGACAGGATAGTAAAGAATAAGTTTAACACGGCTGAAAAGCCCTGCATATGTCCCCCGGATTTTCCGGTGTGCGTATGCAACAGGAAATCGAAAGGACGGCATTTAACACACAAACCTGTAGTTCCGGACGAGACCGAGGAAGAGACGAATCCGAGGTCTAAATGTTCAAAACTGAGGATTTTTGAGAAAAGAGGTTGATCATTATGGCGAAGACGAGTAAATATGCTTTCGACAAGCGCTATTACACAGGGCTCTATCATCAGAGCTTTAATGGTAATGCCGTAAAGAAGTTCGACTTGCTCGAAGAACTTGAAGATGAAGAGCTTGAAGATGAACTGCTTGGCGCAAATGAAGCAGATTATTCCGAGCCTTCGCAGCATTATGAGAGACATATCGAAGTTGAGAACGAGCGCGAGGTCAGGATAAAGGTTCATCGCAAGATCGATATAAATGTATTTTACATGATCACGATGATCGCTGCCGTATGTGTACTGCTTGCATCGGCATTCAAGATGCTCGAGACCAAATCAGACATTACACAGACCGAGAAGAAGATAGCGATAGCCAAGAACGAGCTCGCCGATATCAATGCTCTTAACGAAAGCCTTAAAGCATCTCTTGACACACAGCTTGACAGAAATTATATTTATAGTATGGCAGTCGGAAAACTCGGAATGGTATATCCGAACAATAACAAGGTCCTGTATTACGAACCGGCCGATAACGGCTATGTAAGACAGCTTTCGGTCATACCGTAGAGTAGTGATCCTGCCGGATGAAAAAGGAAAACTTGATAAGGCAGACGGACATCTATACTATGGATAATTACAGAGAAGAACGAAGAAAAAAAGAGAATAAAAAACTGACAGGTATCATGAAGAAAAACCTATATCTGGTTTTCTTCGTGATTCTTGTTTTATGTGGAGTTTTGATCGGAAGACTGGTTTATCTGAACAATGTCAACGGTGATAAATACGCCAAGGCAGTGCTTTCACAGCAGAGTTATTCGACCAAGACAATAGCAAGCGAACGCGGCAGGATCCTCGACAGGAACGGCATAGTCCTCGCACGCAGCGAGAAAGTCTATAATGTCGTTATCGATCCGAAAGTAATCATGAGCCAGGATTATTACCTGAAACCCACGCTCGAAGGTATCACTTACATTTTCGGATACGATGAGACCGAGATCGAAAATCTTATCAAAGACAATAAAGACAGCTCCTACATAGTTTACGAGAAGGACGTGGATTACGCCCTGGTCTCGGCATTCAACAAATACAAGAATTCCCATAAATTCGTTGTCGGCATCTGGTTCGAAGAACAGTACGAGAGAGTCTATCCTTATGCCAGCCTGGCTTCGCACGTAATCGGTTTTGTAAATGACGGAGCGGGCAATTACGGACTCGAACAGTATTATAATGACACTCTTACAGGTACCGACGGACTTTCCTACGGTTATTATGATTCCGAACTGAATATGCAGAAGGTCGAAAAACAGCCGATCGACGGAAGTACGCTTGTATCTACCATCGATTTCAATATCCAGACCGTGATCCAGGAAAAATCTGCCGAATTTCAAAATGAAACCGGCTGCAACAATATAGGGATCATCGTAATGGATCCCAACAGCGGCGAGATCCTCGGGATGACTTCAAACAGGGAATATGACCTGAATGAGCCGAGAGACTTGAAAAGCGCATATCCTGAAGAAGAAATATCCGAGATGGATGATTCTCAGAAGCTCGACGCAATGTTCAAAATGTGGAAGAATTTCTGCATTACCGACTCATATGAACCCGGATCAACATTTAAGACAATAACCGTTGCAGCAGCTCTCGAAGAGGATAAGGTATATTCGGGCAGTGATTTTGAATGTCTCGGATATAAAGAAGTCGGAGGCTGGAAGATAGGCTGTAACTCCAAGAGCGGCCACGGACATATCAATCTTGCGGAAGCGCTGATGAAGTCATGCAACTGCGCATTGATGGATATAGCGGAGAAACTGGGATCTGATGCATTTTACCGCTATGAGAATCTGTTCGGATTTGGAAGAAAGACCGGTATCGATCTTACCGGTGAGACTTCGGGTATCATAATAGACAGGAAAAACCTGAATGTTACCGAGCTTGCGACAAGCAGTTTCGGAACAACCTTCAATGTTTCGATGATCCAGATCGCTTCGGCATATTGTTCGATAATTAACGGCGGAACTTACTACAAGCCGCATGTAGTCAAGGAAATCCGAAAAGGAGGCATAGCATCGGATATAGAAACTCCCGATTACGCGACAACGCAGACCGTAAGCAAAAAGACATCGGATTTTATCAGAAATGCATTGTATATGACTGTTGAACAGGGTACTGCAACTCCCGCGAAAGTTGACGGGTATATCGTCGGCGGAAAGACGGGTACCGCACAGAAAAGACCAAGAGAAGAGAAAAGATATGTTGTTTCATTTGCCGGATTTGCTCCCGTAAATGATCCCAAAGTCCTTGTATACATAGTGATCGACGAAGTTCATGATGAATCAATGGCCGGAAGCAGCGGACCTGCGACCAGGATGTCTTCGGCGATAATGAAGGAGATCCTTCCGTATCTCGGCCTCTATCCCGAAGGAGATATCGAGTACAATGTCGATTACAGCCTGATCGGAGAGATCCCGGATGACGGAGAGGATTACGGCGACGAATTAAATTCGGATGTTCTGCCTGAAGGTATTGACGGACACTGACAAGTCGCATATAATGTATTAGAATGGTTTGAAATATACTATATCTAGTAGGTGGATTGAAAATGAGTTACTCAAGTTTATCCGACTTTTCAGGTAAAAAAGTCATGATCATAGGTGCCGGACTTTCCGGTGTTGCTGCGGCCAATCTTCTTTCGGATACCGGAGCCGACATTACCTTATTTGACGCGAATGCCAAGAAAGCGCTCTCGGAAGAATCGATAAGAGCCAAATTATGCGGGACATTCGGCGGAAGGATAGTCCTCGGAGATATCCCGGAAGACTGCAGACAATATCTTGATGTGCTGATCTTAAGCCCCGGAGTGCCCAAAGATCTTCCGTTTGTTACGCTTATGGAGAAAAAAGGCACATTTGTGATCGGTGAAATAGAGCTTGCATATTATTGTGCGAAAGGGAGTATAGTCGGGATTACCGGAACCAACGGTAAAACTACCACGACCGCGCTTACCGGACATATTCTTTCAAAAGTATTTGAAAATACCATAGTTGTCGGTAATATAGGTACTCCTTATACCGAACTTGTCGGCAAAACAACGGATGACGGTGTTACCGTGGCAGAACTTTCAAGTTTCCAGCTTGATACGATCAGTACATTCAGGCCGGATGTGAGCATGGTGCTCAATATCACGCCCGACCATCTTGACCGTCATCACACAATGAAGAATTATATCGCTGCCAAGATGAACATTGCATCTAACCAGCGTCCCGAAGATATATGTGTTCTCAATTACGAAGACGCAACACTCAGAGAATGCGCCAACGGACTTACTCCGCGGGTTGTATGGTTTTCTTCGAAAAGGCCCCTTGAAGACGGTCTGTTTTATGACAGCGGAAAGATCTGGTATGCCGAAAAAGGCGAGAATACTCTGATCTGCGAGACAGACAAGCTTCTCCTCATCGGCATACACAATTATGAAAATGTAATGGCTGCAGTTGCTGCGGCACTGTATTTCAAAGTTCCGCTCGACGTTCTGCGCGAGGCTTTGTACAGCTTTAAGCCCGTAGAACACAGGATAGAGTATGTTGCGACCAAGAACGGTGTTAAGTATTACAACGATTCTAAGGGAACCAATCCCGATGCTTCAATTCAGGCCGTCAAGGCAATGAATGCCCCGACTTATCTGATAGGAGGAGGATATGACAAAGGCGCCGATTATTCGGAATGGATAGAATGCTTCGGTGACAGGATCAAACATCTGGTGCTCATGGGGCAGACCAGGGAAGCAATTGCTGAATGTGCGAGAAAGCACGGCTTTGAAGCAATAACATTTGTTGAAAGCATGGAAGAGGCGGTTGATTTTTGCGCATCGCATGCAGCTGCCGGTGAAAATGTACTTCTTTCACCGTGCTGTGCGAGCTGGGGCATGTTCAAGAATTACGAGGAACGCGGCCGTATATTCAAGGAGCTTGTAAATGCGCTACATTAAGAAAACGGTGCTGAGCAGTTACGATATCGTGCTGATCATGCTGTGCCTGTTCTTAAGTGTTTTCGGGCTTGTTATGATCTACAGCACCAGTTCGTACAACGCAGCAAGATATTACGGCGATCCGAAACTGTATTTTAACAGGCAGGGATTGTTTCTGATCATCGGGTTTATTGCGATGATCATAGTATCAAGGATCGATTACCGCTGGTATATCAAGCCCTGGTTCGGGATAAAATGGCTCAAACCTGTGTGGATGCTGTATATTATCTGCCTCGGAATGCAGGTATACGTATTGGTCAGGGGATATGCAGCCGGCGGCTCGTCACGTTGGATCCAAATCGCCGGACTGGGCAATTTCCAGCCTTCCGAAGTTACCAAGATATGTTTTATCGTAATGGTGGCATATCTTGCCCAGAAATCCCCGAAAAAGATGAACTATTTTTCGGGATATTTGATAGTCATAATCGTAATGTCACCGCTGCTTGCGCTGGTCGCCAAACAGAACCTTTCGACCGCGATCATCATGGCCGGTATTCTTACGGTCATATGTTTTACCGTTGCCAGACGCAAAGCATATTTCATATGGGTTTTCTTCCTGCTTGCGGCTGCCGCTGTTCCGTTTGTCATGTTTGCCGGATATCGTGCGGAGCGTATTGAAAACTGGCTGCATCCGGAAAATCTTGAGAGCGGATCGCAGATACTCGGCGGCCTGTACGCGATCGCTTCGGGCGGTCTGTGGGGTAAAGGTCTCGGCGAGAGTATCCAGAAACTGGGATATATACCCGAAGTACATACAGATATGATATTTACTGTTATCTGCGAGGAACTCGGGATCTTCGGTGCGATACTGGTCATAGCAACAGTACTTTTCATGCTGTGGAGACTGATGCTGATCGCGATCAACGCACCGGATCTTTACGGAAGCCTTATCGCGACAGGCGTTCTTGCGCATATCGCATTACAGGTACTGCTGAACATCGCGGTTGTAACAAACAGTATCCCGGCAACGGGTATCCCGTTTCCTTTTATAAGCTACGGAGGCAGTTCGCTGCTCGTTATCATGGCGGAAATGGGGATCGCGCTTTCAATATCAAATTATACGGTCAGGGAAATATCCGATGAAGAGGTATACCAAGCTTAGTCTGCTTTTGATAGCCGTTGCGGCCGTCGTATTTTATCTGGTCAGTTTCCGGCTTGAGAATGTCGAGATCCGAAATGACAGCATATATTCGGATGAAGAGATCAGGAACATGATCTTCAACGGAAGCAGGCTTGATAAGTATACACATTTTTTCGCCTGGAGGGTGAATAAGAATACCAAGAGTAAAATACCTTTTGTCGAGAAGACCGATGTCGAAATAGTCGACAAGAATTCGGTGATCATATATGTTTACGGAAAATCCGTAGCCGGATGTGTAAGCCATATGGGAAAGTACATCCATTTTGACAGGGAAGGCGTAGTGGTGGAGAGCGCGGATACGCCTCTTAACGGGATCCCTGTGGTAGAAGGGCTTGAATTCCTGGATGTGACCATGGGCGAGAAGCTGAAGATGGGCAATTCGGACCTCTTCACAACATTAATGACAATACTTAAATCCCTTGAAAAGAATTCGCTGGCTGCGGAAAGAATAGTATTCGGCATCAGAAACGACATCACTTTGTATATCGGTGAAAATATCATCCTGCTGGGAATTGACGGCGATAACGACTACAGGATAAATAATATTTCACCGGTGTTTGCGTCACTCAGGGAAGAGTACGGGGACAAGGCTTTCCGTGTGGATATGCGCAATTATTCGCCGAAGAATACACAGATAACCGCAAGACTGATCGATGAAAATGAAGATTTTGAGGAATAAATTAAAATATTTATTTATTTTTTCTTGATTATTGCGTTAAAGAAATGTAATATATATTTATGTGTTTAAAGGAGGAAAAACCAGTGCTCGAAATTAGAAATGAAAACAACATTTCATCGGCCAAGATTAAGGTAGTCGGCGTCGGAGGAGCTGGGAACAATGCGGTTAACCGCATGATCGACGAGAAGATAACCGGCGTTGAATTTATTTGCATCAATACCGATAAACAGCAACTGAGAACCTGCAAGACCGACAATATCATTGCCATTGGCGAGAAACTGACCAAGGGACTGGGTGCAGGTGCACGTCCCGAGATCGGTGAAAAGGCCGCTGAAGAGAATATAGACGAGATAACCGAAGCAATCCGTGATGCCGATATGGTATTCGTTACATGCGGTATGGGCGGCGGAACAGGTACCGGTGCCGCACCCGTTGTTGCGCACGCAGCCAAGAGCATGGGCATACTTACGGTAGGTATCGTGACCAAGCCTTTCTCTTTCGAAGGACAGAGACGTATGGAGAATGCGATGGCCGGAATCGCAAGGCTCAAAGACCAGGTCGATACGCTGATCGTTATCCCGAATGATAAACTGCTCGATATTTCGGATCGCAATACAATGATGACCGATGCATTCAGACGTGCGGACGAAGTTCTGCATCAGGGTGTACAGGGTATCACCGATCTGATCAACAATAACGGATTGATCAACCTTGACTTTGCCGATGTAAGTACGGTAATGAAAGACAAGGGAGTTGCCCATATCGGTATCGGTACCGCATCGGGCGACAACAAGTGCATCGATGCAGTCAGGATCGCGATCTCGTCACCGCTTCTCGAAACATCGATCGAAGGCGCAAGAGATATCATACTTAACTTTACAGGAAAGGTATATGTTCCGGAAGTCCAGGAAGCGGCAGAGGTTGTCAGCCAGCTTGCAGGACCCGGAGCCAACGTTATCTTCGGTCTGTGCGACGGTGATGATGATGTTGTAACCGTTACCGTTATAGCAACAGGTATCGAAGGTGTGGGAATTCCCGAGTCACCCGAGGATATCAGCATAGATGAAAGTGATGAGAAAGCAGGACTTAAGCCTTCAGCTCTTGATTTCTTCCTGCATACCAACACTCCTTCACAGAATGCCCAGAATGTCCGTGCACGTGCTGCCGCGACCGCAGCTTCGCTGACACAGCAAAGACAGGCTGCCGCGGAACCTCCCAAGAAGAGCGCACCGGCACAGAACACGGTCAATAACGACAACAAGGGAAATGAACAGGGTAGCATCAATATTCCGGTATTCCTACAGAAAAAAGGCGGAAAATAAAGGTATTTGACCTGATGCAGCGATGTATCAGGTCTTTCGCTGATAAATCGTAAGAGGATATGTTATGTTTTTGCTTTTAACGCTCCTTTGGATCGTATTTAACGGCAGATTTACCATAGAAGTGCTTCTGTTCGGAGTCGCGATCTCCGGACTGATATGCTTCTTCCTTGTAAGATTCTTCGGTTATTCGTTCAGAAAAGAACTGCGTGCGTTGAAGATCCTGCCGGATCTGATCATCTACATCTTTGTTCTTCTGATCGAGATTATCAAGGCGAATTTTACGGTAATGAAGCTGATACTTTTCAAAGCACGTGAAATAGAACCGGTAGTGGTTCATTTTCATACGGACCTGAAAAGCAGATATGCGAAAGTCCTGTTAGCGAATTCGATCACGCTCACGCCGGGTACGATAACATCATCGATGCATGATGACGAATATTATGTCCATTGTCTCGACAAGAAGCTCGGGAACGGCATTTCCGATTCGGTATTCGTACGGAGGCTGAAGAAAATGGAGGCGAAGCTGTGAACGGATATGTTGAATGGTTCCTGATCGTTGTGACAGGAATACTGCTGGTTCTGGTATTTGCCTGTTTCATAAGGGCGATCATCGGACCTACGATCGCCGACAGGATCGTTTCGATCAATATGATCGGCACGATCATCATAATGATAATCGCGGTACTTACCGTACTGATGAAAGAAGCCTGGCTTGCGGATATTTCCGCGATCTACGCCATGATAAGCTTCCTTGCGGTTGTCGTGCTTACCAAGATATATATCGGAGTTTATCGAGAGGCGAAAGCCAACAAACTCAACAAAGAACGCAAAAGTAGTCGCAAAAAGGTATAACGGATATGCTTGAAAAGATAAGGATCATTGTTGCGATCATTTTGATCACGACAGGCGTTATATTTGAGATAACATCCGTGATCGGAGTTTTCCGGTTTAAGTATGTCCTTAACAGGATGCATTCGGCCGCGATGGGGGATACTCTGGCGATCCTTTTTATCCTGGCCGGGCTTGTGGTTTTATGCGGTTTCAATTTTACTTCGCTGAAGCTGCTTGCGATTATTTTTTTCTTCTGGCTGGCCGGGCCGGTATCTTCTCATCTTATCGCCAACTTAGTGCGGAATGTCGATGAAGCGAATACCCCGGAAGTGGAAGAGATAGATAATATTAACTTTGAGGTGAAACCTGATGAAAAAAGAAAAGATAACAATTGACAGAAAGAAACTGATAATCATTTTATCGGCTGTTCTCAGCGTTGTGCTGATAGCCGTTATTGTAATAGTTATACTTGATACTCTTGCAAGAGGTAAGATGTATCTGTCCAATGAAACGGATAAGAATATTGAATCCATGGTGATCTATTTCAGCGATGATGAAGGCAATCTCGTGGACAACCTGTTTGAAGGCTCACTTGCCGCAGGTGAGGAACTCAAGATCGATTACGGCTCGGCTATCAAATTTACCGGTGGCGCCGAGGAATCATATGAATGTATCATCCTTGTTACTTTCGAAGGTGAGGAAGAGCTTCAGATCTTCGACGGTGATTTCAGAAGCGATTTCAACGGCGTTTTAAGATTCAGATTCTTCATGAAAGACGGCAACTATTATCTTTATACCAAGGCCGGCATCGGTGCATTTGAGAATACCGACAAGACCGATATGGATACATATTTTACTCTTGATTTTGAAAATAACGAATGGGATTGGGATTGGGATCAGATACTTTGATGAAGATATGTTTTGTCTCACTCGGCTGTGATAAGAATCTCGTTGATACCGAGAAAATGCTCGGTATATTGAATTCGGAGGGCTATGAGCTCACCGATGATGAAGAGAGTGCGGATGCCGTTATAGTCAATACCTGCTGCTTTATTCACGATGCCAAGAAAGAGAGCATTGAGACTCTGCTCCAGCTTTCGGAAATGAAGCAGAACGGCAATCTTAAGTTTCTGATCGCAGCGGGCTGTCTGGCACAGCGCTACAAAGATGAGATCATCAAGGAAATACCCGAAGTTGATGCAGTTATCGGTACTTATGCATGCGGTGAGATAGCCGCGGTCCTCAGATCTCTTGAGAACAGGGAAAAAGGGCTTGTACGCACAGGAGACCGGTATGAAGATCACGGTGATATACCGAGAATGAGAAGCAGTATCAGCCATTATTCTTATCTCAAGATCGCCGAAGGCTGCGACAAACGATGTACTTACTGTATTATCCCTTATATCAGGGGCACGTACAGGAGCGAGCCTATGGAAAGGCTTATGGATGAGGCGCGTAGGCTTGCCGATTCGGGAGTTAATGAACTGATCCTGGTAGCACAGGAAACAACGATCTACGGTTCCGATATTTACGGAAAGAATATGATCGGCGAACTAATTGACAGATTGTGTTCGATCGAAGGAATCCGGTGGATCAGGATAATGTACTGTTATCCCGAAGAGATAGGTGAAGAACTGATCAATGCTTTCAAAAAACAGCCGAAACTGTGCAGATACATAGATATGCCGATCCAGCATATTTCCGACCGGATCCTCCAGCGTATGGGCCGGAGGACGAACGGAACACAGATAAGAAATATGATCGAAAGGCTTCGAAGAGAGGCCCCGGGTATAGCGATAAGAACTTCGCTGATCGCCGGTTTCCCCGGAGAAACGGAAGAAGACCATCGCGAGCTTGTTAAATTCATCGAGGATTACAAGCTTGACCGTGTGGGAGTATTTACTTATTCACGTGAAGAAGATACGCCTGCAGCGAAGATGAAAGATCAGATCCGTGAAACGGTCAAGAAAAAGCGCCGCAAGGAACTGATGCTTGCACAGCAGAAAGTTGTTTTCGAAAAGAATGAAGCTCTGAAAGACAGAGTATTCACCGTTATGATCGACGGAAAGATAAGCGGTGAGGACGTATATATCGGAAGGACATACATGGATGCTCCCGATATAGACGGAAGTGTATTTGTTGAGTCCGGAAAAGACCTGATTTCAGGCACTTTATTAAATGTAAGGATCCGCGATTATAACGGATATGATCTTATAGGAACCGAAGTTGAGGAGGATTTGTAATATGAATTTGCCTAATAAGATTACGGTAGCCAGATTCTTTCTGGTTCCTGTTTTTGCGGTGATAATCCTGCTTCCCTACGATTGGGCCAAAATAGCCGCACTCGTGGTTTTTCTGATCGCATGCCTTTCTGACTTTTTCGACGGATATCTTGCACGTAAGAAGAATATGGTTACCGATTTCGGTAAGCTGATGGATCCGCTCGCCGACAAACTCCTTGTTTGTACTGCGCTGATCTGCTTTGTAAAGGAAAGGGATAATTTCCCTGCATGGTGTGCGATCCTGATCATTGCGAGAGAGTTCATAATCAGCGGTATCAGACAGATAGCAGCCGAGAAGAAGCAGATCATCATGGCAAGTATCTGGGGCAAGATCAAGACCGTTACTCAGATGATCCTCTGTGTGCTGTTCATTCTAGATATTGATAACGATTACAGCTATCTGGCTCAGAATTTATTTGTCTGGATCGCATCTTTCTTTACGGTATTGTCATTGGTGGATTACATCATAAAGAATTTCGATATCTTCAGGAAAGCTACAAAATAACTGCGGAATAAACACAAAAATGATCATTTTTTAACATACATGTGACAACATTAGGATTTACATTCGCATAAGGAGAGGTTTTAAGTAAAGATGACGTACCTGATGCTGGGGCGGAGGTGGAACAGGTGAAAAAACATGCGCATATTTCGATCTTTTTAGGCATGATCGTATTATGCGCTTTTTTAGTTTCCTGCAAATCCGGCAAAGTTGATCCTCCGGGACCCGATGATAAAGAGGATCCGAAAGCAACAAGCTATGTTATCCCGAACAGCGCAGGAGTTTCAAAAGTAAGTTATTATTCAGTAAGTGCTGACGGCAGGATCTCAACGGCTTCTTTCCTTGTTGATGATTCGACCGCGATCACTCCGGAGCTTATCCTGGGGTATTTTACCGATGCACTCGAGGATGAGTCTATAGATATAGTGATCGATGATACTTCGGTCGTTGACGGCATCTGCAGGATAAGTTTTGACGATTCTATATATGATGTTGCGGCGATGGGCAAACAGGTCGAACAATCGGTTCTGGATGCCGCAGCGCAGAGCATTCTCGACAATATTGAAGATGTAAAGGGCGTAAGCTTTTACATTAACGGCAAGGAATATTCGACCAAGAATTACACGCTTGTCCTGAATTCGATATACATGGGTAAATAATCAGGTCTGTACAGGTATAAAACAGATATGTATCAGTAAAAAACCAATGAGAAGTCCTTGATAACCGGGGGCTTCTTTGTGTAAAGGAGCATAGTGTGAAAAATTAGCTGCTCATTTCATTCGCAGCATGGAGATTAAATATGAGAAAACTTGCAGTAGTAGGGGGCGGTGCCGCAGGAACGATGGCGGCGCTATGCGCAGCCCGGGGCGGAGCCGAAGTGATCCTGGTCGAGAAGAACGAGAAGCTCGGTAAAAAACTGTATATTACCGGCAAAGGAAGATGCAACCTGACGAACGCATGCCCGGCAGAGGATCTGATCAATAATATCGTTACCAATTCAAGATTTCTGTACAGCAGCATTTATGGATTCGATTCATTTTCCGTTATGGATTTCTTTGAAGCTCTGGGGCTAAAACTCAAGACCGAACGTGGCAACAGGGTATTTCCCGAAAGTGATAAATCATCGGATGTGATAAAAGCTCTTGAGACCGCTCTTCGCAAAATCGGGGTAAAGATATTGCTCAATACGGCGGTTAAGGATATAATCATTCAGGACGGTGTTTTTCAAGGGATCTTAACTGACGAAAAAAATATCGGGAAGATCGAAGCAGATGCCTGTTTTATCGCGACCGGAGGATTGAGTTATCCTTCAACGGGTTCGACCGGAGACGGATATATATTTGCCGAACGTGCCGGACACAAGGTTACCGAGACATTTCCATCACTTACCGGTCTGAAATGCAGTGAGAATTATACCGCTGAGATGGAAGGCCTGTCACTTAAAAATGTTGTCCTGTCGGCCGAGATAGGCGGCAAATGTGTGTTTAAGGAAATGGGGGAACTGCTGTTTACGCATAACGGGATAAGCGGACCGCTCGTCTTAAGCCTTTCGGCACTTCATACCAAAAAGCTGGTACAAGACGGCGCAACAGTCAAAATAGACCTGAAGCCGGCGCTTGACCGGGAAATGCTGGATAAACGCATACTGAAGGATTTTGACGAGATGCAGAACAGGCAGTTTTCGAATTCCCTCGTTAAGCTTCTTCCTTCAAGCATGATTCCCGTGATCGTGAAACTCAGCGGGATCGATCCGGAGAAGAAGGTCAATTCCGTAACAAAAGGCGAACGAAAGATCCTGATCGATCTGATCAAGGGATTTCCGCTGACAGTAACCGGACTCGGAGGATATAACGAAGCCGTGATAACAAAGGGCGGCGTGAATGTCAAGGAGATCAATCCGTCTACAATGGAATCAAAACTTGTAAAGGGACTCTATTTTATCGGAGAAGTACTTGATGTGGATGCACTGACCGGCGGATTCAATCTTCAGATAGCCTGGTCGACGGCCTATGCCGCTGCAAAAGCATTTTTAAAAAATTGAGATATAAAGGAGAATAAACGGATATGAAAAATTACAGCATAGCGATCGACGGACCTGCGGGAGCCGGAAAGAGCACGATAGCCAAAAGACTTGCGTCAAAACTCGGGTTTGTCTATATCGATACAGGTGCGATGTATCGCGCGATAACTCTTTTTTATGTTGACAAGGGTATCGTCTGCGATGACGAATCGGCAGTTATCGAAAAGCTTGAAGAGATCAGCGTTTCCATTAAATATATTGACGGTGCGCAGCATGTATTTTTAAACGGAACCGATGTTAATGACCGTATCAGGACTCAGGCGGTCAGCGATAACGCGTCCAAGATATCCGCGATCGCAAAAGTAAGGGAAAAACTGGTAGCGATACAGCAGAAAATGGCTCTTTCCGAAAATGTTGTAATGGACGGCAGGGATATTGGTTCGGTAGTTCTCCCGAATGCTGATCTGAAGATCTATCTGACCGCAAGCGTAGAGGTGAGGGCACAGCGCCGTTATAACGAATTGATCGAAAAAGGCCAGCAGGCCGAACTGGAAACAATAGCAAAAGAGATCGAAGAGCGTGATTACAGAGATATGCACCGCGAAAATTCACCGCTTGTAAGAGTTCCCGATGCAAAACTTGTCGATACTTCGGATCTGAATATCGATGAAGCAACGGGCTTCTGTCTCGGATTGTTCTCACTTGTAAAAGAGGATCAGGTATGATAGTCAGAACGGCAAAAAGCGCCGGGTTCTGCTTTGGAGTAAGCAGGGCCGTCAACTCCGTTTATGATGAACTTGCCGCCGGGAGAAGCGTGTACACTTTCGGACCGATCACCCATAATGAAACGGTTGTGGATACGCTTACCCAAAAGGGAGTCGGAGTGATCAATTCCGTGGAAGAGGCCGGAAAACTGCATGATGCCACGATCATTATAAGATCACACGGTGTTGATAAAGAAACATTCGAAGGCTTGAAAGCGCTGTCGGAATCCAACGAGATCAGGCTTGTGGATTCCACCTGCGCATTTGTAAAGAAGATACATAAAATAGTCGAAAAGGAGTCATCAAAAGGCAGGTATATCGTGATCCTCGGCGACAAAGATCATCCGGAAGTAAGAGGAATATGCGGATGGTGCAGCGGTAAGTATTCGGTAATCGCAGATGAGCAGGATGCGCTTAACTACAGGAATTGTGAGGTTAGCGACGTAACGCTCGTCGAACAGACAACATTTAATTATAAAAAATTTCGAAAAATAATTGAAATCTTGACTGAAATGCGCTATAGTTTAAATGTTGTGAATACTATTTGCAATGCGACCGAGCTTCGTCAGAGAGAAACATTTGAACTGGCTTCGCAGTCAGATGCGATGATCGTCATTGGGGGGCGGAACAGTTCAAATACGCGCAAACTCTATGATATCTCGGCTCAGGAATGCAATAATACTTACTACATACAGACACTTGCTGATTTAGATTTTGACAAATTGAAATCTTTTCGTTGTGTAGGTATTACAGCAGGGGCATCCACACCCCAGACAATTATTAAGGAGGTTCAAATAGCAATGGAAGAAAACTTTGAACAAATGCTGGAGGATTCATTCAAAACTATACACAACGGGGAGGTTGTTGACGGCACGGTTATCAGTGTTAAGGAAGACCAGATCATTCTTAACATAGGTTATAAGGCTGACGGTGTAATAACCAGAAGCGAATATACAAACGATCCCTCACTCGATCTTACCACCGTTGTGAAGGAAGGCGACATTATCCAGGTTAAGGTCATCAAGGTTAACGACGGCGAGGGCCAGGTTCAGCTTTCATACCGCAAACTTGCTGCAGAGCGCGGCAGCAAGATCCTGGAGGAAGCTTTCGAGAACAAGACGGTACTTAAGGCCAAGGTTGTTCAGATCCTCGGCGGAGGTATCTGCACCGTAGTGGATGACATGAGAGTGTTCATTCCCGCAAGCCTCGTATCGGATGTTTACGAGAAGGATCTTGAGAAGTACAAGGATCAGGAGATCGAGTTCGTTATTACCGAATTCAATCCCAAGAGACGCAGGATCATCGGCGATCGCAAGCAGCTTATCGTAGCTCAGAAGGAAGAAGCTATTCAGGAGCTCTTCTCAAGGATCAAGGTCGGTGATGTTATCGAAGGTACAGTCAAGAACGTTACCGATTTCGGTGCTTTCGTTGATCTTGGCGGAACAGACGGACTGCTTCATATTTCCGAGATGTCATGGGGACGTATCGAGAATCCCAAGAAGGTATTCAAGCCCGGCGATGTTGTTAAGGCATTCATCAAGGACATTCAGGGACATAAGGTTGCCCTTTCGATGAAGTTCGCCGATCAGAATCCCTGGATCGATGCAGAGACTAAATATGCGGTTGGCAATATCGTTAAAGGTAAAGTTGCCCGCATGACCGAGTTCGGTGCATTTATCGAACTGAATCCCGGAGTTGACGCTCTTCTCCATGTATCACAGATCTCCCGCGATCATATTGACAAGCCCAGCGATGTTCTTAAGCTTGGTCAGGAAGTTGAAGCTAAGATCGTAGACTTCAATTTCGAAGAGAAGAAGATCAGCCTCAGCATCAAGGCTCTCCTTGCTCCCGAGAAGAAGGAGACCGAGGAGAATGCAGAAGCAGCTGAGACCGCAGCTGCTGCAGAGCCCAAGGCAGAGGAAGCACCCGCTCAGGCAGAGGCACCTGCTGAGGAAGCATAAAAGTCTTCCCGCGGAACGGGTACCGATCATCTGTAAAAACATGAATAATCTGACCTGTAACATAATCGTTACAGGTCATTTTTTATTGTTGATTTTTTTTACTATAATGTTATCATATATCTATAAAGTTTTTTATTATCATTTCAATCAAAGAGAGGTAATTGTGATGACTGATGATTATGAAAGCTTCAAAAAGCAGATATTGACGCTTACCAAGATCGATCTTAACGCTTACAAGGAAGGACAGATGAAGCGTCGTATCGATACGCTTATTTCAAAGCAGAAATGTAAGGGCTATGCAGAATATGTTACCCTTATCAAATCTGATAAAGAGAGATTTGAAGAGTTTGTTAATTATCTGACTATTAATGTTTCGGAGTTCTGGCGCAATCCCGAACAGTGGAAGATCCTTGAGGACAAGGTGGTAAAGGATCTTGTAAAGAAACCGTCGATAAAGATCTGGAGCGCGGCATGCTCTACGGGAGATGAACCGTATTCACTGGTAATGCTTCTTGCAAAATACCTGCCGCTGAGCAGGATCAAGATAATTGCAACCGATATAGACAAACAGGTTCTTGAAAAGGCTCAGGCCGGCCTCTACAACGATAAGAGCCTTAAGGGCCTTCCCGCCGAGTTTAAGACCAAATATTTCGATAAAGTCGGACTTTCCAATTTCCAGATCAAGGATGAGATAAAGAAATGCGTTGAATTTAAGATCCACAACCTGCTTCTTGATCCTTATCCTTCGGCATGCGATCTGATCGTCTGCCGGAACGTTCTGATATATTTTACTGATGAAGCGAAGAACGAGATCTATGTCAAGTTCTACAATGCCCTGAAGCCGAAGGGAATCCTTTTCCTGGGCAGTACCGAACAGATCATCACACCCCAGAAGATCGGTTATTCAACTATTTCTTCTTTCTTCTATCAGAAAGGTTGATTTTTTCATTCTCTTGTTTTATTATCTTATCTGTCAATATTTTGATAAGGTAGAAGTATAGTACTGAAAGGTTTATCGGATGAATAGGCAGATAACAATTGCGATTGATGCAATGGGTGGTGACAACGCACCTTCTGAGCTGGTTAAAGGTACGGTTGAAGCTGTCAATGAACGTGATGATATCAAATGTTTGCTTGTAGGTGAGCGTACGGCGATAGAAAAAGAGCTTTCGAAATATACCTACAACAAAGATCTGATCGAAATACGCGAAGCCAGCGAGAACATTTCCTGTGACGAACCTCCGGTCATGGCGATCAGAAGAAAAAAAGATTCTTCGATCGTTGTCGGCCTGAATCTTGTAAAGAATCAGGAAGCCGGATCGTTTATTTCCGCCGGAAGTACGGGTGCCGTGCTGGTAGGTGCCCAGCTCATCGCCGGCCGCATCAAGGGAATCGAACGTACACCGCTTGCACCGCTTATTCCTACATTGAACGGCTGTTCACTGCTGATAGATTGCGGAGCAAATGTTGATTCGAGACCTTCGCATCTTGTACAGTATGCGCGCATGGGTTCGATCTACATGGAAAATGTGATTGGCGTTAAGAATCCGAAGGTAGCCATTGTTAACATCGGGACCGAGGAAGAAAAAGGAAACGCGCTTGTCAAAGAAACATTTCCTTTGCTCAAGAACTGCAGCTCGATCAATTTCGTAGGAAGCATCGAGAGCAGACAGATCCCGTACGGCGATGCGGATGTTATCGTATGTGACGCATTTGTCGGTAATGTCATCCTGAAAATGTACGAAGGTGTTGCGGGAGCACTGCTTACCAAGATCAAAGGTGCCCTGACATCCACTCCGGTTTCGAAGATCGGTGCGGCAATGGTCAAGAAACCCCTGAAAAAGACACTCAAGAGTTTCAGTATGGATGAATACGGCGGGGCTCCGATGCTCGGACTGAACGGACTGGTTATCAAAACACACGGCAATTCAAAGAGCATAGAAGTTAAGAATTCGATATTACAGGCGGTTAAATTCACCGAAGCCGATATAATCGAAAAGATAAAAAGAAATATTCTTGAATGATATGGGAGGTTGAACAATGGAATTCGAAAAACTGCAGAAAATTATTAGTGAAGTTCTCGGGATCGAGCCTGAAAAAGTATCCATGGACTCATCTTTCATCGATGATCTGGGAGCTGATTCACTCGATGTATTTCAGATAATCATGGCGATCGAGGAAGAGTTTGACATCGAGATTGACAATGAAGTTGCCGAACACATTACTACGGTTTCCGATGCGGTAGAACAGATCAAGAACGCGATTAATTAACAAAATGTGCTTGCGGTGATCGATCGCAAGCATATATTTTTGTGCGTTATTGTCGATCTATTTCATTTCATTTGCAGCATGGAGATTATTATGAATGCAGATAAAGAGGCCGTATCAAGGCTTCAGGAAGTGATCGGATACCGGTTTAAGGATCCGCATCTCCTTACGGAGGCATTGTCGCATACCTCATATACCAATGAACGCAAGCTCAACAAGACAAAGAGTTATCAGAGACTTGAGTTTCTGGGAGATGCTGTGCTCGAACTGTTTTCGAGCAAATATCTGTACGATCTGTATCCGGATCATAAAGAGGGTGAACTGACAAAAGAAAGAGCTTCCATGGTCTGCGAACAATCTCTGGCTGTCTGCGCAAGGCATATCGATCTCGGCGATTATATCCTGCTCGGTGTAGGTGAATCGATGAGCGGAGGCAATGATAAGCCGTCGATCCTTTCCGACGTTTTCGAAGCCTTGATCGGCGCGATATTTATTGACGGCGGATATGAAGAGGCACAGAGATTTATAGAAGTAAATGTTTTCAATCTTGGGATAAGAGCCGGTCTGGACATGAAAACGATGCTTCAGGAAATGGTTCAGGCATCCGGAGGGAATGACGAAGAAATAGTATACGAGCTGGTACAGACCGAAGGTCCCGAACATATGAGGACATTTACGGTCAGTGCAATGATCGGAGGAACGGAATACGGCCGTGGCAGCGGAAGATCCAAAAAAGAAGCGGAGATGCAGGCCGCTTCACAGGCAATCGTAAGGCTCAAGAAACAAAAAGGTGAGTAAACGGATTATGTATTTGAAAAGTATTGAAATTCAGGGCTTTAAGTCATTTGCGAACAAAATGGTCCTTGAATTCCACGATGGAATAACCGGTATTGTCGGGCCTAACGGCAGCGGCAAGTCAAATGTAGCCGATGCGGTCAGGTGGGTTCTCGGAGAACAGAGCGCCAAGCAATTACGTGGTTATAATATGCAGGATGTTATCTTCTCGGGGTCGGAAGCCAGAAAGCCCATGGGAAGTGCATTTGTTGAAATAACATTTGACAACTCGGATCATAAACTTGCGATCGCGTATGACGAAGTGAGTATCGCGCGCCGCGTTTACAGATCGGGTGAGAGCGAATATCTGATCAACGGGATTGCATGCAGGCTCAAAGATGTTCAGGAACTGTTCATGGATACCGGTATCGGAAAAGAAGGATATTCCATTATCGGGCAGGGTCAGATCGACAAGATCCTTTCGACCAAACCTGAAGACCGCAGGGAACTGTTTGATGAAGCTGCCGGTATAGTTAAATTTAAAAAACGTAAAGCCGTCGCTGAGAAGAACCTGGCCGAGGCTACGGAAAATCTAAGCAGGATCACGGATATCATCGGTGAGATCGAAAAACAGATCGGTCCGCTCGAAAAACAGTCTGAAAAGGCAAAAGAGTACCTGCGTCTTAAAGAAATACTGAAAGACCTTGAATTGAATAATTTCCTCTGCGAATATGACAAGGCTGAGTCGCAGAGATCGGCACTTGAGGAAAAGTGCAGGATCGCACAGGATAATCTGGAAGAGACCCAGAAGGCCAATAAAGATGCCGAGGTTCAATATAAAAAGCTTGAAGAAGAGATCGAGGATTGTAATAAAGCGCTCGAAGAAGGCAGAAATTCAAAGTCCGAGCTTCTTGTAAGGATCGAGAAGCAGGAAGGCGAGATCAAGGTATTTGAACAGCAGCTTCTTGCGATCACACAGAACTCCGAACGTATCAACGAGAGAGTTGCTTCGATACTTGAAGAGATCAAGCTGAGGGAAAAGGAAAAAACCGAATTTGTAAAGCAGAAGAAGAGCTTCGATGACAAACTTACCGAGTGCAATAAACAGGTTGATATCGCCCAGGAGAAGTATTCGGGGATCAGGCAGGAGATCGATGACCTGAATAAACAGCTCGAAAGCGAGAATGCACTGGTAATAAGCCTGATGAACGATGATGCTTCGGCAAGGACGGAGCTACAGCGTTATAATACTCTGCTTGAACAGATCAATGTCAGGAAAAGCGAGATCGCGGCAAGACTTCTTTCAAACAAGTCTGAACGTACGGAGAAAGAAGCAGAAGCAAGCCAAAACAAAAAGGAACTTGAAAAAGTCGAACGCGAGATAGATAAGATTTCCGAGGAGGAAAAAGCTCTTAAAGAAAAGAGCGTAAAATGTTCCGAGGAAGTCCGCAGATTATCGGACGAATACGAACAAACACGTGAGAAATTCATAAGCGAGAATTTCAAATTTGATTCCTTACGCAATATTTCCGAACGTTATGAAGGTTATTCGCAGACCGTACGGAAAATAATGGAGGATAAGGCGAAATTCCCGGGAATAGACGGTGTTGTCGCCGATCTGATCAAGACCGAGAAGAAATACGAAACTGCGATCGAAACGGCTCTCGGAGCTTCGATATCACATATTGTGACCGAAGATGAAGATACGGCCAAAGAAGTGATCGAACACCTGAAAAAGAACAAACTCGGAAGAGCAACCTTCCTTCCGATCACAAGCGTCGGGACGCGTAAAAATGAAGTCGACCCGGAGGCGTTGAAGGAAAAAGGCGTTATCGCAACCGCCAATGAACTGGTTAAATGTAATAAGAAGTATCAGGGCGTGATCGATCACCTCCTTAAAGCATTTATAGTTACAGACAAGGTCGACAATGCTCTTGCATTAGCCAGAAAATACAGTTATTCGCTGAGGATCGTGACCCTTGAAGGAGAGCAGCTTGCCCCCGGCGGATCGATCGCGGGAGGAAGTTTCAAGAATAACAGCAATCTGCTGGGCAGGAGCCGCGAGCTTGAAGAGCTTGAAAAGTCAGTTAAAAGCATCAATTCGCAGCTTACTACGATCCTGAACAAAAAAAGCGAAGCACGTAAAGAACTTGATTCGATAAACTCGAAGCTGGACGGATTACGCAGTTCATCGCAGGAACTGATCCTGAAACAGAACAGCATTTCCATCGGGTACGAACGAGCCAAAGAAGAACTCGACCGCATGATACAGAGCGTATCTGAGTATGAACAGGAGAATGTTGAGCTCGAGAAGAAGATCAAAGAACTGAAGAATGCCACGGAAACAGGCAATCAGAGGATCGAAAGCAACAATGCGAAGAATGATGAGATCAAGGCTTCGATAAATAAGAATTCCGAGAAGCTGCTCGAACTGCGCATGAGCGAGGGAAAGGCTCTCGAAGAGCTGAATGCCCAGAAACTGTCTTCTGCCAATACAGAGCAGGCCGGTCATTTTGTAGTTGAAAATATTACGCGTATCGAACAGGAAATAGAAAGACTGATAGAAGAAAAAGATGAAGTTATAGGAAGCGGAGAAGTCTCGAAACGCGAAATAGAAAATAAGAAGAAAGAGATCGACAACAACAGGAAGAGCATAGAACGCGACCACAAGAGAGTATCCGAACTTGATGCCGGGATCGAACAGCTCACCGGGCGCAAGGAAAGCATCCGAACCGAACATAAGAGCTTCTTCGAATCGTGGACCGAGCTGGGCAAGCGTATCAATGAACTTGAAAAGGAAGCTCTGAGGCTGTCCAATCAGAAAGAAAAACTCGAAGAAACGATCGACAGCTATACTTCCTATATCTGGGATGAGTACGGACTTAGCTATGCTGGTGCCGATGAGTACCGTGATAAGGATTTCAAGAGTTCTACCGCACGTTCGCGTATCAATGAGACCAAATCATCCATTAAGGATCTGGGTGATGTAAACGTCAATGCGATAGAGGAATATAAGAGCGTTTCTGAGCGTTACGAGCTGTTATCCGGACAGCGTGATGACCTGATCAATTCGAAGGAATCAATTACCGGTATCATAAATGAACTTGATGAGGAAATGCGCAGACAGTTCAAGGAGCAGTTCGAACTCATTGCGAAGCAGTTCAATTCGGTATTCAGAGAGCTGTTCGGCGGCGGAAAGGGCGAGCTCGAGCTGATCGAAGATGAGGATATGCTCGAAGCGGGCATACGTATCATCGCGCAGCCGCCCGGAAAGAAACTGCAGAATATGATGCAGCTTTCCGGTGGAGAGAAGGCGCTTACGGCTATTTCGCTGTTATTTGCGATTCAGAATCTGAAGCCGTCACCTTTCTGTCTGCTCGATGAGATCGAAGCGGCGCTTGACGATTCGAACGTTAAGAGATTCGCATCGTACCTGCACAAGCTTACCAGGAGTTCGCAGTTTATCGTTATCACGCACAGACGAGGAACAATGTCTGCAGCGGACAGGCTCTATGGTATCACTATGCAGGAAAAAGGCGTATCGACACTCGTTTCGGTCAATCTGATCGAGGGCGATCTTGACAGCTGAGATTATGAAAAAGCCTTCAAGGTGTTCAGACCGGCAAAGCCGGTCCTGACAGAGGTGCATTAAAAAAGGGGATTGGTTGTATGTCAGAAGAAATTGAAAACAGCGGAAAAAAAGAGAAAAAAGGTTTTTTCAGCCGGCTTGCGGCCGGACTGGCCAAGACCAGACACAGTATCAGTTCCGGGCTGAGCAGTATTTTCAGTGCTTTTTCCCAGATCGATGACGACTTTTACGAGGAACTGGAAGAAACCCTGATAATGGCCGACATCGGAGTGAACGCGACCATGGAGATTATGGATAATCTGCGCGAAAAGGTGAAGGAAAACCATATCAAGAATCCGGAAGAGTGCAAGCAGCTGCTTATCGACAGTATCTGTGAGCAGATGTCGGTACCCGAAGATGCTTATGAATTTGAGAATAAGCCTTCGGTTGTCATGGTGATCGGAGTAAACGGAGTCGGAAAGACCACATCGATCGGAAAGCTTGCGGGCCAGCTTAAAAACAGCGGCAAGCGAGTAATAGTTGCCGCAGCCGATACATTCAGGGCCGGTGCCATCGATCAGCTGGCAACATGGACGGAAAGAGCCGGAGTTGAGCTTATTTCACAGAGCGAAGGTTCGGATCCCGCCGCCGTGGTATTTGACGCAGTCAACGCGGCAAAATCACGTAAGGCAGATGTTCTGCTGTGCGATACCGCCGGACGCCTTCACAACAAGAAGAATCTTATGGAAGAATTGCGTAAGATCAACAAGATAGTCGACCGCGAGTATCCGGACGCATATCGTGAAACCCTTGTTGTTCTTGACGGAACGACCGGGCAGAACGCACTTGCACAGGCGAAGCAGTTCGGTGAAGTAGCCGATATTACGGGAATCATAATTACCAAGCTCGACGGAACGGCAAAGGGAGGTATTGCGGTTGCGATCTCCAAGGAACTGAGCATTCCGGTAAAATACATCGGTGTGGGCGAGCATATCGACGATCTTCAGAAGTTCGATCCGAGAAGTTTTACCGAAGCGTTGTTTGCCGGAGAAGAAGACAATCAGAAATAAGTCGAAAATATTGAAAAATATGTTGACAAATCTAATTTAATATTATATCATAGTCACCTGTAAAGAAAAAAACTTTACAGGTGATTTTATGGAAGATGACTTTATTTCCGATGATAAGCTCAAGGATATTTATGAATTATCCAGGCTGTACGATATGTACGGAGCATTACTGAACGATCACAACAGGGTTATTTTCGAAGATTATGTTCTGAACAATTATTCACTTGGCGAGATTGCGGCCGATCAGGATATAAGTAGGCAGGGTGTGAGAGATTCAGTGCTCAGATGCTCAAAAAAACTCCGGGATTATGAGAAGAAGCTCGGTTTTCTTGCCAAGCTCGATGAAACCGACGAGCTGATCGGTGAACTCGAGGGCTTTGTTGAAAGTACCGACGGTGCTTCGCTGATAAACCGGATCAGAAAGACTCTGGATCTGTGATTGTTTGATAAGCGGGGATATATATGGCGTTTGAAGGATTAAGCGCGAAGCTGCAGAACGTTTTCAAGAATCTGCGTGGTAAAGGCAGGTTGTCCGAAAGCGATGTAAAAGCCGCGATGAAAGAAGTCAAGATGGCTTTGCTCGAGGCGGATGTCAGCTTCAAAGTCGTTAAGAGTTTTATAAATGATGTTACGGAACGTGCCGTAGGCCAGGATGTTTTGAATTCCCTGACTCCGGGCCAGATGGTTATCAAGATCGTCAATGAAGAGCTTACCAAGCTCATGGGCGATGAGACCGTCGAGATAGAACTTAAATCAGGTAATGAGCCGACCATCATCATGATGTGCGGACTTCAGGGTGCCGGTAAGACAACCATGGCTGCCAAGCTCGCCGGCAAGTTCAAATCAAAGGGCAGGAAGCCTCTGCTTGTTGCCTGTGATATTTACAGACCTGCTGCGATCGAACAGTTAAGGATCAATGCCGAGAAAGTCGGAGTTGACTTCTTCCAGATGGGAACAGGCCACGCTCCCGTAGATATAGTAAAAGCCGCATTAAATCATGCAAAGGCAGAAAATGAAAATGTAGTGATCATCGATACCGCAGGACGTCTCCATATAGACGAGGAGATGATGCAGGAGCTGATCACGATCAAAGAAGAGATCAAAGTCGATCATACGCTTTTGACCGTCGATTCAATGACCGGTCAGGATGCGGTCAATGTTGCGGAAGCTTTCAATTCCAAGCTTGAGATTACGGGAGTTATCCTTACCAAGCTTGACGGCGATACCCGAGGCGGCGCGGCATTATCGATCAAATTCGTTACCGGCAAGCCGATCTTGTACATCGGTACCGGCGAGAAGATGGGAGATGTCGAGCAGTTCTATCCGGACCGTATGGCTTCGAGGATCCTCGGAATGGGCGATATCCTGACGCTGATCGACAAGGCCGAAGCCCAGTACAACGAAGAGAAATCAAAAGAGCTTGAGAAAAAGATCCGCAAAGCCGAATTTGATTTTAACGATTATCTTGAACAGATCGAAAATATGCGTAATATGGGAGGTCTGTCACAGATAATGGAAATGCTTCCCGGGATGGGGATGGGCAATGTAAACCTGAATGATTTCGATGCGGATCAGGGAGAGAAAGGCCTCAAGATGGTCGAATCGATCATCCACTCCATGACTGCGAAGGAAAGGGCCAACCCGGACCTGCTGAATCCTTCCCGTAAGAACAGGATCGCGAAGGGCGCCGGCGTTGATATCGCAGATGTTAACCGTATGGTCAAGCAGTTCTACGAATCACGCAAGATGATGAAGCAGATGTCGGGAATGTTCTCGGGCAAGAAAAAAGGCAAATTCAAGCTTCCGTTCGGTTTCGGAGGCTGAGTAAACAATATGTTTGATAACGATCATATTAATGCTGATTAACTCATGGTCGTTTGAGATATAAAATATACTTATTTAAAATACAGGAGGTGAAAAGAATGGTAAAGATCAGGCTTAGAAGAATGGGAGCAAAGAAGAATCCTATTTACAGGATCATCGTTGCAGACGAAAGATCACCCAGAGACGGAAGATTTATCGAGGAGATCGGTACTTACAATCCCAACCTTGAACCCTCAGCGTTCAAGATCGATGAAGAAGCTGCCAAGAAGTGGCTCGCTAACGGCGCTCAGCCTACAGATATCGTAAATAAGCTTTTCAAAAAGGCCGGCATTAAATAGTGAGGTGACAAGACTATGAAAGAATTAGTCAGAGTTATTGCTACATCACTGGTCGATCATCCCGAACAGGTGGAAGTTACTGAGAAGGAGACGGAAAAGGCGATTGTTGTTGAGCTTAAAGTAGCACCGGAGGATATGGGCAAAGTCATCGGAAAACAGGGACGAATTGCCAAATCCATCCGTACTGTTGTAAAAGCTGCGGCTACTAAGGATGATAAAAAGGTTGTTGTAGACATCGTCTGATGTAATTGACTGCCGCATTTTAAATGCGGCAGTTATGTTTTCTAACAGAGGTTGCTTTATGTATGGTTCAGACAGACTCAGAGTCGGAGTGATAACATCACCCCACGGTATCGCGGGCGAAGTGAATGTATATCCGACTACCGATGATCCGGCTAGATTCAAGTACCTGAAGAAGGTTTATATCGATAATATCAAAGAACTTATCCCGTCCAACATTGAATCGGTAAAGTTCTTTAAGGGAATGGTCATACTGAAACTTGATACGGTCAAAGACAGGAACGCCGCCGAGCTGTTACGCAAGAGAGACCTTCTGATCGACAGGGAAGATGCGGTACCGCTTGAGGAAGGCGAGTTCTTTATCTGCGATCTGGTGGGACTCGAAGTTGTGACGGATGGGGGAGAACGTCTCGGAGTGCTTGAAGATATTTTACAGACAGGCGCCAATGACGTATATTCCGTCAAAATGGAAGATGGAAAAGAGCTTTTGATCCCGGTTACCGATGAATGTGTTAAAAGCATCGAGCCCGAAAACGGGAAGATCATCGTACATCTGCTTCCGGGACTTTTAGATCTTTAGGAAAACTTTTGATTTGTTCAGCGTTTCCTTGGAAAAAGCAGTTAAAAGGGAGTTGGCATAATGCCTGATACGAAAATACATTTTACGGTTCTGACCCTGTTTGAAGATATGATAAGAACAAATATGGGTACCAGTATCATGGGCAGAGCTTTGGAGAACGGGATCATCGATCTTAATGTGATCGATATACGGGACTTTTCATGCAACAAGCACAACCGCGTGGATGATTATCCTTACGGCGGCGGTGCGGGTATGGTAATGGAAGCAGGTCCGGTATATGCCGCCTGCGAGAAGGCCAGGGGATTATTCCCGGACGCAAAAACAAAACTGATCTATATGACTCCCACTGGCAGGACCTTTGACCAGGACATTGCCAAAGAATTAAGTGAGACGGAACATCTGATATTCCTTTGCGGACATTATGAGGGGATAGACGAAAGAGCACTTGAGCTTGAAGCAGACGACTTTATTTCCATAGGAGATTATGTACTGACCGGCGGAGAACTTCCGGCACTTGTTGTAATGGATGCGGTTTCACGGCTTATACCCGGAGTTCTCAACAACGACGAGTCGGCAGGGGAGGAAAGCTTTGAGAACGGACTGCTGGAGTATCCTCAGTACACAAGGCCCGAGGTATTCATGGACAAAGCCGTACCGGACGTGCTGCTGTCCGGACATCATGAAAATATAGCACTGTGGCGTCTGGCACAAAGCCTTATAAGAACCGATGCATATCGTGCCGACATGATGGAACAATATGTTACCGATAAAAAAACAATAAAGAAATTGAGTAAACTGTCGGATTCCGATATGCTGACCGACAAAGAAAAGGAGGCACTAAATGAAATTTTGCTCATACTGCGGAAGAATGCTGAATGACGGAGAGGTATGTAACTGCAGGAATATCAATAATGAGAATCCCGCAAACCCTGCTGCTCCGGAGGCTTCGAACATTAACCCCGCACAGAACGTTACCCCTGCATACAATCAGGCAGGCATCAATCCTGCAGAAACCGGACAGACAGGATATAATACCGCAGGTATGAATCCCGCAGGTTATGATCCGGCCGGTACCAATCCCATTGATTACGGCTATACCGTAAATCCTGCCGTTAACGCACCTCAGGCACCCAAGAAGAAATCTTTCTTCAAGAGCAAGCTTTTCATCGGGATCGCGAGTGGAGTTGCTGTTGCCGCTATAGCTGCAGCGATCGTTCTGATCGTTCTTTCCAGCTCGCCTCAGGCAAAGGTCTATAAGGCATTTTCGAAGACTTTCAAGGACTCCGGCAAGCTTGCGGAAGATATAAGCAAATTCAATTTTGACAGCAGTGATATGACTCTCAAACTGTCCGGCAGTTATGAAGATTATTCGATCGAAACATATTTTACCATGGACGGTAAAGATAAAGGCGTAAGTGCAAAACTGCTTGAAGGAAAAAGCACCCTGATCGAAGCTAACGCTGTTCTTGATGATAAGAGCGTAAAGGTAAGCCTCCCCGAGTCCGGCTACAAAAAGGTCCTCGTTTATGATTATACGATCGATGAGGATGAGGTAGACGAAGTAGCCGATACGCTCGATATGAGGAGCAGAGAGCTGAACGAGATCAATACCGCATTGAAGGCCGCTTATGATGCTTCTATGGGCGATTCATCAATAGTAAAGGATATGAAGTCCATTTTCAAAGACTGGGCGAAAGAACTGAAATATGAAAAGGCCGAGACAGAGACTTTTGAGATCGACGGCGATGACAGGGATTGCAGCGGATATGATATCATAATTACCGGTGACAATGCAGTATCTCTTATTGAGAAACTTTACAACTACGCTCAGGAGAACTATTACGAAACATTCGAAAATTATGACTGGGACGACATTGAAACGGGTGTCGAGCGTATTGAAGAGCAAATAGAAGATATGGATGATGTCGTAATAAGCGTTTATCTTTATGATGGCGAAGTCGCGGCGATCATTATCGGTGAAGGCAGTCAGAAATTGACGGTGGAATTCAACGGCGGCGATTATCGTATGCAGAACGTTGTTGCATACATGGGCAAGCGCAGTTCCGGTGAATTCTTCAGGATTAAGGGAAGCAGAACCGATTCGAAGGAAACTGTTTCGCTGATTATTTCACGTGAAGCAAGAATCGATTACAAATATTATTTTGAAAGCGGCAAGCTGGAAATATCGGCTTATGAAGATGCCGACGGCGATCGTGAATTATTCTCGTTTACATGCACGATCGAGACTACAAGTTCCTCCATTGCCGTAACTATGGGCAAGATCAGCTATAACAGGGGAAGAACTGAGATCGATCTTGAAGATTATAATCTGAGAGTTGAGTTCAGCTCCAAGAGTTCGATGCCTTCCGTAAAAGGAACCGAGGTTAACATTGTCGGAATGGATGAGGATGATCTCAAAGACGAAGTTTCGGACATTGAGGATGCGTTGAAGGATTCTCTGTATGATTCCGATCTTCTCAAGATGATCAGAAATGTTGAAAGATACTTCTGATCAGGAAAGGCTCTTTATGCCGGAAATTTTCGCGCGGGGAAGCACTTATTTAAGCTTTTCCTGATCAAAATAAAGGTTTACAGTATTTATATAAAAAATACTTGCATAATTGATCATGCAATGTTATAATGAATAACTGTGATTTTTGGTGTTCCGCTGTATCGAAGTTCCATGGTTGTCAGGACGCGTTATCGGAACCGGACCGCAGGACGGCACCGGCAGACCGTATGGCGTGATTACCCGCGATAGTCGCAGGTAACGATAAGATGACATGAACATCATATAAATTTAGGAGGTTCAGATGAACGACATTATCAAAAACATTGAAGCAGCTCAGCTGAAGGCTGAGATCCCTGCCTTTGGAGTAGGCGATACCGTTAAGGTATCTTCAAAGGTTAAGGAAGGAAACCGTGAAAGACTGCAGGTATTCGAAGGCGTAGTTACCAAGAGACAGAATGGCGGCGCCAGAGAGACATTTACAGTCAGAAAGATTTCTAACGGAGTGGGCGTTGAGAAGACATGGCCCCTTCATTCACCTGTAATCGGCAGCATCCAGGTTATCAGACATGGTAAGGTTAGACGTGCGAAGCTGTTCTACCTTCGTCAGAGAACCGGTAAGGCCGCTAAGGTTAAAGAGGTTATCCGCTGATATGTTAAGAGCCGTCACTTTTTGTGGCGGCTTTATGTTTGTTTAAAAGGATTATTTGATATATGGAATTCGATTATGATTTTGAACGGGCCGAACGCAGGGAAAAGATCAAGAAATTCTGCATAAGGTCGCTGGTTATGATCTTTGCCGTAGCCGCTGCGATAGCGCTTGCCTGGGCAATAACAAGGTATGCGCTCGAGAAGACGGATATGGCAGATGATTCGATGGAACCGACACTGTCATTTAATGATACGATCCTGATCAACAAACTTGCTTATATCAGAAAAGGACCGAAGAGATTTGACGTGATCGTGTTTGAGATCAGCGGAAAAGAACATGATTTTTACGCAATTAGGCGTGTGATAGGTCTTCCGGGAGAGAAAGTACAGATAAAGGACGGAAACGTCTACATTAACGATGAACTTCTCGATGTACCGTTCAACGTGGATGAAGCATTTATAGAAGGTCTTGCGGCAGACGGCTTAGAACTCGATGAGGATGAGTATTTCGTACTCGGAGATAATCGAGCAGATTCGCAGGACAGCAGGTTCGCGGATATCGGAAATGTAGTAAAGGAACAGATCGTCGGCAAAGCCTGGCTGAGGTTGAATAAATTCGGGTTTGTTAACAGTATGAACAAGAAGGAAGATAACGGACCGGAAGAGACTGAGGCAAAATCGCCGGAAGAAGGTAAGGATAAAACTAAGGATTGATACAACGTACAGCATTCGTATGATGCTTTGATTACTCAGGAGATTATGGAAGATAACAAGACAACGATAAACTGGTATCCCGGGCATATGGCAAAGGCTAAACGTCAGATGCAGGAGGATCTGAAACTTATCGACTGTATTGTCGAGATAATAGATGCAAGGATACCTTTAAGCACCAAGAATCCGGATATAGATGCAATGGCCAACGGGAAGAGCCGCGTGCTGATACTCAACAAGGCCGATCTGGCCGACGAGAGCGCTACCGCAGCCTGGAAAAAGTATTTTGAAGATAAGGGATTCTTCGTATGCATCGCCAATTCCAAGAACGGAGAGGGCATAAAAGGGGTTACCGATGTGATCAGAAAGTCATGTGCAGCCAAAATCGAACGAGACCTGAAGAAAGGCATTAAGAACCGTCCGATCCGTGCCATGATAGCCGGAGTTCCCAACAGCGGCAAGTCCACATTCATAAATGCGATCGCCGGCAAGGTTTGTGCCAAGACCGGCAATAAGCCCGGAGTTACAAAAGGCAAACAGTGGATCAGGCTGAACAAGGAAGTTGAACTGCTCGATACGCCCGGAATCTTATGGCCTAAATTCGAAGACCAGAAAATGGGCATGAGAAATGCATTTATCGGGTCGATCAATGACGAGATCCTTTTCCCCGAAGAGCTTGCGTACGAACTGATCAGTATCCTGAAAAAATCTTATCCCGGCGCAGTCGAGGAAAGATACGATATTTCCGGGATCGAAGAGAACGAAGATATAAATGAGATAATACGGCTTATCGCTGTAAAGCGTTCCTGTATCAAGAAAGGCGCCGAGCCGGACACGGAAAAAGCCGCAAAACTGATAATCGATGATTTCAGATCAGGAAAACTCGGCAGACTTACGCTTGAAAACATCCCTGTTGTAGGTTATGATAGTAAAAAGGGAAATTGACCGGATCATAATGCTGTCCGGTTTGTGATCCCGTATGGGATTTACGGAGGGGATTATCAGTGGAAAAACGAAGTCATAAGGTATTAAAATATATTCTGTTTTACGGCGCTGCCGTGCTGCTCAACATTATGCTGAACAAGCTGGTCAACCTGCTTGGACTTCCGATATTCATGGACAGTGTCGGAACGATCACGGCGGCTGTTGTAGGCGGATATCTCCCCGGTATCATTGTTGGTTATCTGACAAATATAATAAATATGTATGCTGATCCGGCCAACGCTTATTATGCCGTGATCAACGCGATGCTTGCCATTCTCGGCGCTTATTTTGCCGATAAGGGCTTTTTCAGGAGCTTTGTAAGCTCTATAAGGACTATCCCGTTCTTCGCGCTTATCGGAGGAGCGGTAAGTTCATTCCTCACATATCTGATATATGGTTTCGGCTTAGGAGAAGGAATCTCGGCTCCTTTTGCCAGGACACTTCTTGAAGACGGTATTTTCAACGTTTTCTGGGCACAGTTTATTTCCGACCTCGCACTTGACATTATCGACAAGGCAATAACCGTTTCGATCGTTTATATTTTGATCAGAGTTTTACCCGATAAACTTAAAAAAGACATCATTCCGACATTCTGGAGGCAGACACCGCTGTCCAAGGATGAACAGACAGAAGCCAGGCAGAATTCGGCTCACAAATTTTCGCTTCGAAAGAAGATCATCATCCTTATAAGTGTCATAATGATCTTCATCGCCTGCATTACAATCATAATAAGCTATGTTTTATACCACGATTTCGCGGTAAATGTATATTCGATCGACGGAATTGATATTTCGGCGCTCGGAGACATGCGGCTGAACGAGATAAGCTTTGTAACAAGGTCGGCATCGCTCTTCATGGGATTTTTCATAATGATCCTGGTGCTTTGCATCTGGCTTGCCGAATACAGCACGATTTTCCCGATCAATACGATGACCATGGCCGCCCGCAATTTCAAATATGATGATGTGGATACACTCGGGGCCGGTGTTAAACGCATGCAGAACCTGAAGATCTCGACCAATGACGAGATAGAAAGCCTGTATGATTCATTGTCGGAAACTATCGCCAAGACCGTTGAAGTCATGAAGGATGTCAAGGTCAAGGGCGATGAGCTTGCGCATATCCAGAACGGCCTGATCTATGTTCTCGCGGACCTTGTGGAGAGCAGGGACCAGAATACCGGCGATCATGTCAGGAAGACCGCGGCATATGTCAGGATGATACTGCTGAAAATGCAGGCAAAGGGCATGTATCCGGACATCATTACCGACGAATATATCGAAGATGTCTCGAATTCGGCGCCACTGCATGATATCGGCAAGATCAAGGTCTCGGATGTTATCCTCAATAAGCCGGGAAGACTCAATGATGAAGAATTTGAGATAATGAAGACCCATACCGTTGCAGGAAACGAGATAATAGCAAAAGCCATGGATCTTGTCAGCGATACCGGATATCTGAAGGAAGCCAGGAACCTTGCTACATTCCATCATGAAAGATGGGACGGTACCGGATATCCTTTCGGTCTGGAAGGTGAAAAAATACCGCTCTCGGCGAGGATCATGGCGATCGCCGATGTATTTGACGCACTTGTTTCCAAGAGAAGCTACAAGAAGGCATTTACGGTCGACGATGCGATGAAGATCATACGTGAGGGCAAGGGAAATCATTTTGATCCGACAATAGCTCAGCTCTTCCTTGACAGCGAGGATGAGATCAGGAAGATAGCAGAGGAACATCTCCAAAAGCTTGATTCCGGTGAAAAGGTGGAGCTATACGGCGAGAAGAAGACGGATGATGCTTAAGACAGCCGGGAAAATAATTAGACCGGAGATATTTTGATCAAGCAAAATAAGGATAAGACCGGATATGGGAATGACAAAAGAAGAACGCCTTGCCGCGGAACGTGCGCGTACAGAGGCGATGAAAGAATATGAGCACAAGTACGAAAATGAGTTCAGATTCATTGCGGGGATCGATGAAGTAGGACGCGGACCGTTTGCCGGACCTGTTTATGCAGCTGCCGTAATATTGCCCCGTGATGAAGAAATACTGTATCTGAACGATTCCAAGAAACTGAGCGAGAAGAAGCGTGAAGAACTGTATGATGTCATTATGGAGAAAGCTGTAGCCGTAGGTATCGGTACGCGCGATAACAACCGGATCGATGAGATCAATATCCTTCAGGCTACGTTTGAGGCAATGCGGGATGCGGTGGCAAATTTGAAAATTAAGCCCGATCTGCTGTTAAATGATGCGGTAATAATACCGATGATAGATATAGAACAGGTTAAGATCATAAAAGGTGATGCCAAGAGCGTTTCTATCGCGGCCGCAAGCATTGTCGCAAAGGTTACAAGGGACAGGTACATGGTCGAACTTGATAAGGTCTATCCTGGCTATGGATTTGCGAAAAATAAGGGCTATGGTACGGCTGAACATATCAAGGCGTTGAAAGAGATGGGGCCGACGCCGGTACACAGGAGAAGTTTTATACATTCGTATACAGGAGGGGTATGAAAATGAAGGATTATGACCAGAATTTTAATTCGGCGGAATATGAACGTAACAAAGATAAGGAAAAATCCCAGAAAAGACGGGGGCACGATAAAAAGGTCGAGCGGAAACGTAAGAAAAAGAGCGATTATGTTTATTCATATTACCTGAATGAGGACCGTGTCGAATATGAATATACTTACGAAGTTGTTCCCGAGCATGTTGAGACCAGAGTAAGAAAGTATTATGATCCCTATGCTATAGATTACGGATACGATGACGAAGGCAACCGTGTTATCAAGAAGCGCGGACGTGAGGTTACCGAAGTTACAAAGGTTACAGTTCCCGAGAAGAGATACAAGAGGGTTAGCGCGCGTAAGAATAAGCCTACTCCGAAGTTCGTCAGACGCAAATCTGAATCGGGACTGAAAAAGTTCATCAAGAATCTTTCGAAAAAGAGAGTCCGTAACGCCAAGGAAGAAGACGAAACACTGACATCGAAGAAAAGAAGCGGGCACAAGAGGTTCTGGGACCACTGGCTGGATTATTGACATATTGGCGGGGAAAGGGCTTACTGACAGGTTGATGAGTTCACGGCTCGGAAAGGAGGGCGCGTATGGCTGATCTTTACAATGATAAAAAACAGAAAACAGCGGTCGCACTTGGTTTCGAGCCCGGCGATGAAGCGCCCAAGATCCTTGCGACCGGTAAAGGACATCTTGCCGACAAGATCATAGAAGCGGCCAAAGAATCCGATGTCCCGATCCATAAAGATGCCAAACTCGCAGAAACTCTTTCAAAACTGGATTTCGGGGAATATATCCCTCCCGAGCTGTACGAAGTGGTAGTTGAGGTTCTGATGTATGTAGACAGAGTCGATGCAGTCAAGGCAAAGATGAACAAATAAGGCATTTGATCTACATTGGTATATATTGTACAAAACAACCACCGCATTTTTATTATTTTTGTTGAAAATATAAATAAAGCTTGTAAAAACCGTCACAATTTAGTAAAATATTTTGTGGCGGTTTTTTCATAGGAAAGACCGATAAATGTATGGAGGGAAGAAAATTATGAACACTTACAAAAGTGAAGACATCCGTAATGTTGCGATCTTAGGTCATGGCGGATGCGGCAAGACCACTCTGGTTGAGGCTATGGCGCTCAATACCGGAGCTATTTCAAGAATGGGCCGTGTTGAGGACGGTTCTACCTTGAGCGATTTTGACAAGGAAGAGATCAAGAGGACATTTTCTATCAGCACATCGCTGATTCCACTCGAATATAACGGAATTAAGTACAATTTCCTTGATACCCCCGGCTATTTCGATTTTGTCGGCGAAGTTGAGGAAGCACTTGATGCTGCAGGCGCAGCTATCATCGTTGTTAATGCGAAGTCGGGCGTAGAAGTCGGAACTATCAAGGCCTGGGAAATGTGCGAGAAGAGAAAGCTTCCCCGCATGTTCTTCGTTACTGCAATGGATGATGCCAATGCGAATTTTGCAAATGTTGTAGAGCAGTTGAAGGACAAATTCGGTACCAAGATCGCTCCTTTCCACACTCCTTTCTTTGAGAATGAGAAGTTTGTAGGCTTCGTTAACGTCGTAAAGATGGGCGGCCGCAAATTTACCAAGGGCAGCGAGTATACCGATTGCGATATTCCCGCATCGGTTAAGGATGAAGTTGATGCCTGCCGTCATGACCTGCTTGAGGCTATTGCCGAGACCAGCGAAGACCTGATGGAGAAGTATTTCAACGAGGAAGAGTTTACCCAGGAAGAGATCGACAATGCACTTCACGGATCGGTATTCTCGGGCGATACAGTTCCCGTAGTTGTAGGTACCGGACTTAACAACCAGGGTACTAAGATGCTGCTTGACTGCATCAAGTCATACTTCCCTTCACCGCTCAACCACAAGGTTGTAGGCAAGAATACGAAGGATGACAGCGCTTTCGAAGCTAATTATGATATCAACAAGCCTTTCACAGCAAAGGTATTTAAGACCATCGTTAATGATTTCGGAACCTATTCATGCATCAAGGTTTGCTCCGGCAAGCTGACCACAGATGTTCCGATCTTCAACGCCGAGCGTGAGACAGAAGAGAAGATCTCAAGACTTTATGTTCTGCGCGGCAAGGAAGCTATTGAAGTTAAGGAGCTCAACCCCGGTGATATCGGCGCTCTTTCGAAGCTTTCCAATACACAGACAGGCGATACGCTTTCCACTAAGGCTGTTCCCGTTATTTTCGAGAGACCTCAGTACAGCATTCCTTATACCTATCAGAAGGTTGAGACCAAGAACAAGGGCGATGAAGACAAGTTCGCTCAGGCTATGGCCAAGATCCTCGCAGAGGACAAGACCATGAAGATCGTTCAGGACAAAGAGAACCGTCAGACCCTTATCTACGGTATCGGCGACCAGCAGATCGACGTAACCGTAAGCAAGCTTGCTAACCGTTATAAGGTTGAAGTTGAGACCGGCAAACCCCGTGTTCCTTATCGTGAGACCATCCGTAAGATGGTTGAGAAACAGGGTAAGCATAAGAAGCAGTCCGGCGGACACGGCCAGTACGGTGATGTTCATATCCGTTTCCAGCCTTCAGGCGATATGGAAAAGGCATATGTATTTGATGAAGAAGTTGTAGGCGGCGTTGTTCCGAAGAACTTCTTCCCCGCAGTAGAAAAAGGACTTGCAGAGTCTGTTCTTGCAGGACCTCTTGCAGGATATCCCGTTGTAGGCCTTCGTGCGACTCTGTTTTACGGATCATACCATCCTGTAGATTCATCGGAGCAGGCGTTCAAGATGGCAGCCAAGCTTGCATTCAAGGCAGCGTTCAACGATCCCAAGGAGAACTGCTCACCTTGTCTGTTAGAGCCCATCGCATCTGTAAAGGTTACCGTTCCGGATAAGTTCACCGGTGATATCATGGGCGACCTGAACAAGCGTCGTGGCCGTGTTCTCGGTATGGATCCCATCCCGGGCGGCAAGCAGATCATCAATGCTGATGTTCCGTTGTCAGAGCTTTACGGATATTCGACCGACCTTCGTTCGATGACCGGTGGTATCGGCGATTTCGAATATGTTATCGATCGTTACGAGCAGGCTCCTTCGGATGTTCAGGCTAAGGTTGTTGAAGAGGCAGCTAAGAACAGAACTGAGGATGAGGACGAGTAATCCGGTTGAAACTCTTTCACAGCGTTTGGGCGCTGTAACTTAAGATTTATATGGTATGTGGAGCGGCATATCTGATCGCTTTCCACAAACGGCTTCCGCGTGAAGAACTTCTAAGATAGTTTTGAAAGTTCTAACACTTGTGCAGATTGTTTGTGGAAACCGACAGATACGCCCGCTCCACATTTACGTTGAAAAGGGTAAATAATTTGGATGTATAGTGATTTGATATGTGACAGAGCTACGAGAATTTAACGTTTTGAAATAATAAGGATTTTCGAAACGGATTACTTGCCATTATAGGAGAATGGAATTATTCTTTATGTGAATGAGTTAAATAAAATGATTTATATAAAATGATTTAAATGGGAGTCTTAAGTATGAAAGTAATGGTTATTAACGGACCGAATCTGGACATGCTGGGATACAGGGAGCCGGCGGTTTACGGGGACAGGAAGTACGAAGATCTGTGTGCGTATATTCAGAAGGCTGCGGATGAGCGTAATGTCGAGGTAAGCTTTTTTCAGTCGAATTATGAGGGGAAGATCGTAGAACTGATCCATGACGCTTTTTTTGAAAAATACGACGGGGTCATCATAAATGCCGGAGCTTATACGCACTACAGCTATGCGATAAGGGAT
>JAFZNE010000049.1 GCA_017553035.1 Lachnospiraceae bacterium | reverse complement strand
AGCGTTCCGTCAGTTTTCATCGCCTCGATCACGCCGTTCAGGCTCTCTACGAGCTCTTTCCCCTTGCTGTCGTTCTTCGCGGCCAATCCGAAATCGAATCTTCCTTCGGGAAGTTCCATGATACTGGCCGTTCCGGAAATATCAACCGGGTAACAGTCGGGGTTCCATTTTTGAAGATAATCAACTGTTACATCCGCGGCCCAGATCGCGGCTACCTTTCCTGTTCTCAGCGCATACAGGGCTTCGTCCATGTTCTTGTAAGCACTGTATCTCGAAAGCTTTATCCCCAGCATGCTTTCGAAGAATATCTTTGCGCTGTTGCCGGGCATCCGGCCTTCTACGCCTCCGAGGGCTTTTCCGTTCAGTTCCGATACGGCCGAAATCCCTGTTTTAACCTCTTTTTTCTTGAATGCTCCCAGTCCCGCACACAAGATCAAAAGTACGAAGCATACAAGGATCGTCAGCCATTTTTCCTTTTTCGACATAGTTTCTCCCTTACTTTATCTCCACCCCGAGTATCTTCTCGCTTCTGGTGGCCAGCACGACCGAATTACCATATACTACAGGTGTAGCCTCAATAGCCGATCCGAAATTGAGCCTGTTCTTCACATTGCCGCTCGCGGCATCGATCAGAAGCAGATCTCCGTTCTGACAGCCCTGTATGATATACGGTTTGCCTTTGTCCGTATAAGTTATTACCGTTGAACTCCACGAATACATGTCAAGGCTGATCTTCCACGCTTCACGCCCGTCTTTGCGGTTGAGCGCAACGAGATAGCCTTCTTCAAGTCCGGGGGTTTTTGAGATCGAATAAATAATGTAATCCGAAATCTCGCCCTCTCCAAGCGCGCCTGTAGAGAGCACTCCGCCGGCATATCCCTTTACGGTATGCACGTTGTAGGGTTTCTTCCAGACTATTTCACCGTTCATCGCATTCAGCTTGTAAATGCAGGCATCGCCCATACTGTGCGAATCATAATTATATTTCAGCGTGGTTGCGACATAAACATATTTTGAATCGCCGTCAAAATCAAGAATGGGAGAAGAATTGATATCTTCGTTCAGTTCCTGTACCCACACCATTTTCATCTTGTTCAGATCGAGGCAATAGAATGTTCCGGCATTGTCGCCGATATAGAGATAACCGTCAAGCACTGCGGCGCTGCACTCGCTTCCCCACAGGTATCCGCCTTCTTTGTATTTATCTTCGATCGTAAATGAGTATTCTACAATGTATGAAGGATCGATGGAAAGCTCGCCCGTAGCCCTGTCATACTGAGTTCCGAGCTTCATGGTGTAGATCACGCCGTTCTCTCCGGGCTGGATGAGGGTATCGGTCACCGGATCGATCACAGGCGAGGAATCATACGCGTGCCAGGCTCTGGGAGCGATATTGCTGTCGTAGCCTCCCTGGTAGAGGAGACTACCGTCGATCAGACTATAAATGTAGAATCGCTGACTGACATTTTCACCGTACATGCCGGTCTGTGCATCTCCCGAACCGCATACCAGCAACGGCGTTCCATCCGGATACAGGGATGCGGTGCCTTTAAAGGTCATTCCCACATATATCACAGGTCTGGTTTCCTCACCGGTCTCGAGATCGAGGAATCTGATACTGCCGTCCATTCCGGGATAGATGACTTCCACCAGATCATCCTTATTCTTGGCGGAATCATACATGTTCATGGTCATCTTGACGTCTTTATCCCATTTCATCAAAATGGGCTGGCCTGTCCATCCGTTACCCGACCAGTAATCGACGCCGTTGCTCTTCAGTATCTTGCCTGTCGCGTAAGTCCAGGTTTTTGCAAGCTTCTCTTCCGTGATCTTCGATGTGCCCGCACTGGTCTTGGTCCTTGCGTAATTCCCGCGGAAAGTGAGCATTCCGTTGTCGTTCAGGCTTCCGGTAACATATTCCTTCGGAAATGAGATCTTTTCCGGTCTTTCGTAGGAGTTCGTATAGGAACTCTCCCATACGGTATCCTGTCCGCGCTCTTTCCCGATACGCTTGCTTACCTTGACTATCTCAAATATCCCGTGGGCTTTCGGGTCTGTGGCCGCCGTTGCCGTCGGCAGTGCTGCATCGGCACCGGCTTCGTTTTCCGGATAATACCCGGTCTCTAAGCTTCCGCCGGCATCGTGCATATAATTATAAAAATACTTCGGGCTCCCGACCTTGACCAGCAGCTTGAATCCCGCAAAAGCAAGGATCACAAGCACTATGGCGGCTGCAGTCAGTATCAGTCCGCGTTTGTGTTTCTTAATAAATATCAGAATCTTATCCATATATCCCCAAATCTTTTCCTCATAAATATCTTGTTGTTAAGAACATTGGAATTCCACCCAAAATTCAACCTCAGTTTCAAGCTTCATCCATTCCGGAGCGATCACAGCAGCTTCCCCAGCTCGCATACATGTGAGACTCCTATCAGTTTGATCTTACTGTTCTTAATTGTCTTTGCATTTACCTGCGGCAGGATACAGGTTTCATATCCGAGGTTGACAGCCTCCGCCACTCTCTGCTCCGCCTGGGAGACGCCTCTTATCTCGCCTGTCAGGCCGACCTCGCCGAACACCAGCGAATTTTCCGGAAGAGGCTTATTCTTGAAGCTGGACAGGATCGCAAGTACGATAGCAAGATCGATCGCGGGCTCGGCAACCCTCAGTCCTCCGGCCACATTTACATACGCATCGCAGAATCCCAGTTGAAGCCCCAGACGCTTTTCAAGCACTGCCATAAGCAGATTGACGCGGTTGGCGTCGGTTCCTGCCGCGGTCCTGCGAGGCATATTGAATGTCGTCTTGCATACCAGTGCCTGAACTTCCACCAATATGGGTCTCGTACCTTCCAATGATGCTGCTATCACCGAACCGGGCTCTCCTACAGGATGCCCCTGCAGCATGTATTCCGAAGGATTCTTGACTTCCCTCAGGCCTGACGACTGCATTTCGAACACGCCTACTTCATTTGTAGAACCAAATCTGTTCTTGACGGATCTCAGGACTCTGTACGCCGAGGAATTGTCTCCTTCAAAATACAGGACCGTGTCCACCATATGCTCCAGTACTCTCGGTCCGGCAACAACGCCTTCCTTGGTCACATGACCTACGATAAATATCGAGATTCCAAGGTTTTTTCCTATCCTTAAGAGCGCACCTGTTGTTTCCCTTACCTGGCTGACGCTTCCGGGCGAAGCCGCGATATCCTCCCTGTACATCGTCTGGATCGAGTCAATAACGGCCACATCAGGCTTCCGCTCGGCCAGGATCTCCTCGATATTGTCAAGGCTCGTTTCCGCGAGCAGCATCAGTTCATTGTTAAATTTACCCAGCCTGTCCGCGCGCATTTTTATCTGGCGGAGCGATTCCTCTCCGGAAATGTACAGTACATTCAGACCTTTTTCTACAAGCGTCTTACAAACCTGCAGAAGAAGTGTGGATTTACCTATTCCGGGATCTCCGCCTACAAGCACCAGCGAAGCATGGACAATGCCTCCGCCGAGAACCCTGTCAAACTCCTCTATCCCCGTACTTATGCGGGTATCTTCCTGAGTATCTATCTTTGACAGCTCGACAGGTGCCGCTTTGGTTCCGCCGTTCAGACGCCCCGCAGGCCCTGCGCCGCCGTTGCCGGCCTTACTCTTCGGCGCGACAGGCTCTTCGACAAAGCTGTCCCAAGCGCCGCAGGCAGGGCATTTTCCCAGCCATTTCGGCGATTCGTTACCACATTCTTTACAAAAGAATACTGTTTTTGATTTGGGCATTTAGTTCCCTCCCCGGTATGACAGCTTTCAATTAAAGCTTTCGATGTAACTATTCAGAACCCATTTCATTCGCAAAAAATTGATAATAAGATTATAAATGAATACATCCGCAAGCGCAAGTTAAAGCTGATAATTTACAGCTGACGATTTTTTATTTATTTTAGAATTTTCCTGTTGACATTTTGAAATCGATTGTGTACAATCTAATCACAAAATGAATTGCTCACAATTTAATAGTTACCAATTATTTATGAAGGAGGAAAGTATCATGGCAGAATTATATGGATTCAAAGTTAAAGACAACAAAGGCAATGAGGTAAGCTTATCAGAATATGAAGGCAAGGTACTTCTGATAGTCAATACGGCAACAGGATGCGGTTTCACTCCGCAGTATGAAGGGCTTGAAGCTCTTTATGAAAAGTATCGCGATCAGGGATT
>JAFZNE010000048.1 GCA_017553035.1 Lachnospiraceae bacterium | reverse complement strand
CCGACGTTCTTGACAACAAGCTTAAGGCCGGTTATGTTGGCGCTTATACCCAGAACTATGATATGGTATTCAGAAGCGGCGAGGACGGTATCAACTATCAGCTTTCACAGCTTGTAGGTCCCAATGCTAAGTTTGTTGCGATCGATCCTTTCGAGGACAGCAACGGAACACATACAAAGTACCTCTACAGTGCGGTTGGTTCGGATAGAAAGATCTTCTTCCCCGCTACCAATACCGAGCCTCTGGCTTGTATGCTCTACCTTGATTTCATCTCTGATCCCGCGATCGTTGAGTATCTGCAGATCGGTGATGAGGGTATCGCTCATACCAAGGATGCCAACGGCGTTGTTACTATCATCACTCCCGATGAGGCTCATGCAAGCGCAATCCCGAACTCAGGCAAGAACATCGACCTTACTATGACTACCAACGGTCTTCGTCTTGCTTCCGAGGAGCTCACGATCAAATCAAGAGCTTACGGATATGCTAATGTTGATCCCGATGATGTTGTAAATGCAATTAACGTTGCACTTCATGATGCCAAGTTCCCTACCTCTGTAGATCTTGGTACAGTTGATGCCGAAGTAGGTATCGGTGATTCGCTTACCGCTATCCAGAGATCTACATTTGACAAGGCTGTTTCAGCATCAGAGGCTGATTTCGACAGCGTTTGGGAGTCAGGTATCGCAGATTACATGGCAGCCGGCGGACAGGCAATAATCGATGAGCGTAAAGCGAAATGGGAAGCAGCATATGGTTCGGCAACAATGATTCCCGAATAATAATTTAAGAACTTCCTGTTTATAAAAGAAAAGCGAGACAGTTTCGGCTGTCTCGCTTTTTTGCGTTAAAATCGATTGATCTGAGTTATTCCGGCTGATCATCAGAACGGAGCTGTACCGGAATGGATTCACATTCATTAATCGTCGCCTGCAGTCTGTCAAAGCGATCATGGTATATCACTTCCAGAAGCTCGTGCAATGAACGCAGGGCGGAGCAGAGCTGGCCACCCGTGATAAGCCCGTTCTCGTATGCTTCCGCGGCTTCATCACAATCCAGTACCTTGTAACGTCCGTTTTCAGTAACAACGACATCGAAGAGCAGATCCTGACAGGTAACGGAATTCTTTTCCTCGTCGAAAATATATTCAACGATATCACAGTACCAGTGCAGGACATTGCCTTCATGATCGATTATTTTGCTGACCTTCCAGCCGTCTTTGAAAAAGTATGCCGAGACACCGCCTGCGAAATCACTGCGTGAGTGTATCGCACTCCAGCGGGTGACGAGCTTTTCATCATCCAGATACAGGATCTCATCCTTATCAAGGCATATCAGTTCATTTGGAATGAAACGGCGGCGATAGATTCGCAGATTTTCAGCTTTCATGTGTTTATCCTTCTTCCGCTATTCCGATCCTTATAAGGGCTCTCCTGAGTTTAGCTTCGGCGAGCTTCTTGTCATTGTCGGAAATATCGGGCTTGGCGAGACGTTCCTCCGCAACCGCTTTGGCATGTTTTGCACGCTCGATATCGATCTCTTCCTTGAACTCCCAGGTAGTTGCGAGCAAATGGCATGCTCCGTTCATAACACTGAGCATTCCGCCGATACAGGCAGCTACGCGTCTTGTTCCGTCCTCAAGCTGAATATATGCGGCTCCCATACCGAGAGCAGTGCAATAATTGCAGTGTCCTGCGAGAATTGCAAGATCGCCGGTAATAGAACGGCATTTGATGCGCTCAACCTCGCCTTTAAATTCCAGACCGTCCGGAGTGGTTACCGTTAATGGAAATAAAGTCATATGACACCTCGTTAGTTATTCTGTCCCTGAGCCTTCGCAAATACATCGTCGATGGTTCCGACAAGCAGGAATGCACTCTCGGGGATGTCATCGCACTGACCGTCAAGGATCATCCTGAATCCGCGCAGGGTCTCTTTAAGCGGAACATACTTGCCGGGAAGACCGGTGAACTGTTCTGCAACGGAGAAACTCTGTGACAGGAAACGCTGAACCTTACGTGCACGGTTAACGGTAAGCTTATCCTCTTCGGAAAGCTCGTCCATACCCATGATCGCAATGATATCCTGGAGTTCCTTGTAACGCTGGAGAACGCGCTGTACGGCACGTGCTACTTCGTAATGCTCCTGACCTACGATCTCGGGAGTCAGGATACGGCTTG
>JAFZNE010000047.1 GCA_017553035.1 Lachnospiraceae bacterium | reverse complement strand
CTGCCTGATCGCATTCTTATTTGCCATAATAATGATCTACCGTCTGATGTCGGATATGATCCTGCTTCAGGATACGGCAAACAAGCGTATGCAGGAAGCTGCGGATGAAGCTATCGCTGCCGGCAAGGCCAAGAGCCGGTTCCTTGCACAGATGTCGCATGAGATCCGTACTCCTCTTAATGCAGTGCTGGGAATGAATGAAATGATCCTTCGCCAGTCGGATGACAAAGAGATTCTCGATTACTCGGCCAACATCCGCTCGGCAGGAAAAACACTGCTGTCGATCATTAACAGCATACTTGATTTTTCCAAGATCGAAGACGGAAAAATGGAGATCCTGCCGGTCAAATATGATGTGGCGGACATGATCCGCGGCCTTGTCAATTCGGTATCGGAGAGGGCAGCGGAGAAATCGCTTGCTCTCAACGTAAAAGTTGATGAAACGATCCCCAGGTCTCTTATGGGAGATGATGTCAGGATCACCCAGATCGTTATGAACCTTCTGACAAATGCCGTCAAATACACGGAAAAAGGCAGTGTGACCCTGTCGGTAGATATGGTGAGCAAGACGGAAGATACGGTAAACCTTAAGTTCGATGTGACCGATACCGGCATCGGCATCAAAGAAGAAGACATGGGTAAGCTCTTTGAGTCATTTGAGCGTTTAGAGGAAAAACGCAACAGGAACATCGAAGGCACCGGACTCGGAATGTCCATCGTCACCAAGCTTCTTGATATGATGGACAGCAAACTGGTCGTAAAGAGTGAATACGGAAAAGGCTCGTCATTCTGCTTTGAACTGCGTCAGATCATTGTTGATGCAAGGCCGATCGGAAAGTATGAAGAAAATCAGAAGATGGGTAAGGATACCGCGGAAAAGACAAAGCTGTATCTGCCCCATGCCCGTATCCTTGTCGTCGACGACAGCATAATGAACATAAAGGTGGCCAAGAGCCTGTTGAAGCTTAACGGAGTCGTACCTGACGCATGTAAATCGGGAGCCGAGTGTCTCGAGCTTCTCAAAAAAGATCATTATGATCTGATCCTGCTCGATCATATGATGCCGCAGATGGACGGAATGGAAACATTAAAGCGTATCCGCGAGGAAGGACTCATTTCCGACGATACGAAAGTGATCGCCCTTACGGCCAATGCGATAAACGGCGCAATGGAGATGTATCTGTCAGCCGGATTTGACGATTATCTTTCCAAGCCGATCGAGGTATCACGCCTTGAAGACATGCTCCGAAAATACATTCCGGAACAATAGCTTGAAATTCCTTTTGACGTAATGCGATAGTCTTGTTATAATACAAAAGTTGTTATAGTATTTACGGCTATAGCCAAGCGGTAAGGCACAGGATTTTGATTCCTGCATTCGCTGGTTCAAATCCAGCTAGCCGTGGTATGCAGATAGGGATACCGCGGAGCGGAGGGACCCTGTCTGCACCGCGAGGCCCATCGCGAAGCGATCTAAATGGCCGAGCGACCTTGATGGGATACTAGCTCAGTTGGTAGAGCACCTGACTTTTAATCAGGTTGTCGGGGGTTCGAATCCCCCGTGTCTCAGTACAAACACAGTATTTATGCGGGTTTGCGGACCCGCAAAATCGAAAGTAACCAAAAAAGTAACCAAGTCAGATGAAAGGAAAAGAGCTTGAGTTCTGTACGCGGGGCATGGTCCTCGCGATTTTTATGTGACACTTCTGTGACGCGTGTTAATGTATTATGAACTCATCAAAAGGAAGTAACACCTGTCAGAATAAGACAGGCAACTAAT
>JAFZNE010000046.1 GCA_017553035.1 Lachnospiraceae bacterium | reverse complement strand
TTGTCAACACCGAGATTGTCGATAACCGACTGATCATCCATGAAGTTCTGTACATTGAAGCTGGTGATAACAAGTCCCATTGCCTCAAGATCGGGATCCGCGTTCTCTTTTACGAGATTCGCAAATTTCTGACGGTCTGAAACCATCTCTTCGAGATGCATCTTGCCGACAATCTCACGAACATTACCTTCAAGAACCTCACGAGCTACTGTTGCAATGTACTCGGGTTTCTTGTTCAGGAAGTTCCTTGCACCCTTTTTCAGAAGTTCGGGTGTATGGCCGATCTGAACGTTTACCGTAGCATCAACATTGATATTGATGTAGTCTGCGGTAGGTACTGCCGAACTCGTCTTAACATCGATCGAGATCAGCTGGAGTTTCAAAACGTCTTTCTTCTCAAAGAACGGGATCTTGATCCCGGCACGGCCGATCAGGTACCTCGGCTCTTTGTGAAGACCGGTGATAATAAATGCCTCATCTGTTGAAGCTTTTACATAACCGGTAATAAGAATAAGGATAAGTAATAATGCTGCAACTCCTCCAAGAATGAATGGTAACATACTAACCTCCCTGTGCATCCTGCACTTATATATTGAGCTCCGGTTTATCCGAAGCCGCCTGAAAACATTCCGCCGCAGTATTTTGTAGTTCAAAATATAAAGTATTGTCTGCGCTTCATGTTTTATGTTTACAGTTATAGGATACGAAAATAAATTTCTAAAGTAAATATAAAAAATGGCGAAATATCATATCATATTTCGCCATGTGATAATATTCTTCTTATTTGCTTGCTTCTTCGCCTGTACCCAAATCGAGGGATTATTTATTATCCTTCTCCCTCAGCGCCACTCTTCTTATCTTACCGCTGATCGTCTTCGGCATCTCGTCGATGAATTCCACGATCCTCGGATATTTATAAGGAGCGGTATGTTCCTTAACATAATTCTGGATCTCTTTCTTCAATTCCTCAGTACCTTCCGTACCCTTGGTAAGAACGATCGTAGCCTTTACGACCTGGCCTCTTACAGGATCGGGTGCACCTGTAACCGCGCACTCAAGCACATAAGGAAGCTCCATCAGAACGCTTTCGATCTCGAACGGTCCGATCCGGTAGCCGCTGGATTTGATCAGATCGTCCGTCCTGCCGACATACCAGAAATATCCGTCCTCATCGCGCCATGCGGTATCACCTGTGTGGAAATAACCGTCATGCCAGCTCTCGAGCGTCTTCTCATCGTCTCTGTAATAACCTCTGTAAAGTCCGTTCGGCACTTTCTCTTCGGTCCTGATCACTATCTCTCCTACTTCACCGACCGATGCCGAAGTTCCGTCAGGCAGCAGGATATCGACATCATACTGCGGCGTGGGTTTACCCATCGATCCGGGCTTAACATCCATGCCGACAAGATTTGCGATACAAAGTGTCGTTTCGGTCTGACCGAAGCCTTCCTTCAGCTTGATACCGGTCGCTTCAAGGAATTTGTTATAAACTTCCTCATTGAGCGCTTCGCCGGCAACCGTAGCATACTCTATCGAGCTTAAGTCGTATTTTGACAAGTCTTCCCTGATCAGGAACCTGAAGATCGTAGGCGGCGCGCAGAACGTCGTAATATGATATTTAGCGAACATAGGCAGCAGATCGGCAGCATTGAAACGCTTGAAATCGTATACAAATACCGCGGATTCATTGAGCCATGCGCCGTACAGCTTACCCCACAGCGCCGTGCCCCATCCGGTATCGGATACGGTAAGATGGATTCCGTCGGGGTTGACTTTATGCCAGTATTTGGCTGTTACAAAATGTCCGAGTGCATATTTGAAGCTGTGTGTCGCGATCTTGGGATATCCTGTGGTACCCGAGGTAAAGAACATCAGCATGATATCGTCGCCTGCGGCTGCTGCGGCACCTTCGGGTCTCGGGAACTTGTCCGAACAATTTGCGATGCCTTCGTCGAAATTCTCCCATCCTTCACGGGTTGCATTTACTATGATCTTGGTCTTGAGTGTAGGCGAGTCTTCCTGCGCAAGTTCTACCTGCTCCGGAACACCGTCTTCGGGTGTTGCGACGATAGCGCTGACACCTGCGGCATTGAAGCGGTACTCAAAATCGTGCTTTACCAGCTGGCTTGTTGCGGGGATCGCGATCGCACCGAGCTTGTGAAGCGCGATGATCGAGATCCAGAACTGATAATGACGCTTCAGAACAAGCATAACCCTGTCACCCTTCTGAATACCAAGTGATCTGAAATAATTTGCCGCCTGTGAACTAAGCTGACTGATATCCTGGAAAGTAAACGTTCTGTCCTTCTTATCATCGCCAACCCACAGCATCGCGGTCTTGAGCGGGTTCTTCTCCGCCATTGCATCAACCACATCATAAGCGAAATTGAAATGATTGTCGTGCTTGAATTTGATCTCTTTCAGCAGACCGTTCGCATTGATCTTGCACGAGATAAACTTCTCATATACGGCGCCGGTCTCAGGCTCATCAACCAGGACATCCTCGGGAACCCAGTTGGTATCATTATTTGTGCTGGTCGCAAATGTATCTCCGCGTTCGGGATGCATGATAACGGTAAAGAATTCGCAGTCCTGTCCGCCTATAGCCATTTCACCGTGAGGTGTATTCGAATCAAAATAAATAACATCCCCGGGATAAAGTGTCTCCACCCTGTTACCGAACTGGTGGCGCATCATACCCTTCATGATAACGCTGACCTCATGTCCGTCATGAACATGAAGCTGCATAGGCTCCGTAAGCGCGTCCGGATCAAACGGAAGCCTGCAGAAGAAAGGCTCTCCCATCTTATTCTTGAAGTTCGGAGCCATGGACAGGTATTCACACGCCTCATTGCGTGCGATCGGCACACCCTTGCCCTTTCTGACTATCGAATAGGATGTCAGTTTCGGGCTCGATCCCTGCAGGATATCGGCAATATCAACATCGAATTTCTCGGCACATTTGTATATAAATGAGAACGAGAAATCAACTTTACCTTCCTCAAGCGCTAAGTACTCATCGACCGTCATTCCGGTAGTTTCCGCCATCTCGTGTACCGAGACATTCGACAGTTCACGCATTTCCTTAACACGTGCCGCCACATCAGCTAATGAATTCTTGACCATTTTAAGTCTCCTTTCTTTTGTGCCTGTCTGTTTTAGATCCGGCATTACATGATCAGAGCCGTTTTTATTTCGCAGCTCCCACTGAGGTATCGGTCAGCCTACATTTACAAAAAGAAAACGTCTCAACGTAAGCTGAACTTACATTGAGACGAACATATCAAATATCCGCGGTACCACTCAACTTGCAGTAAAACTACTGCCACCTCATCGGACTCCATCAAGTCCTGTGCACTAACGTAGCCAACACGGGAAGCATCTACTCGCCGGATCAATCTGCATTATTATTATGAAATTACATATCAGATTTCTGAATGATCCTGACTTTGGGACTTCCG
>JAFZNE010000006.1 GCA_017553035.1 Lachnospiraceae bacterium | reverse complement strand
TTCCCTGCCTTTTCTTCGGTCAGGATAAAGTCGAGACCGTATGTGCCGGGCTCGAGAGTCTCGAACTCGGGGAGGAAGTCTTTGACATTCTTCCAGCCGTGCTTTTCAAAGATCACGCCGTATGCGGGATCGTTCCTGAAATCCTGTGCCGGAGAGGGCATAGCGGAAGACGCGGAAAGATTTGAGAGCGATTCCATCGAGGTCCGGATGGCATCGGGAACCGAGTGGATCGCTGTACTGATAGCTTCCGGAGCGGATTTTAACGCTGCCTGCATGGCTTCGGGCGCGCTCTCGGCGGCCTTGTTCATCATGTTCTCAATATTGCGGCCGATCTCCTCATACTGTTCCTTTCCGATACCGAATTCCTCGGTAGGGTCGTACTTCCTGATACTGTTTAAAAGAGTGTTCTTGCATTCTAAGATCTTTTCCTGAATATTCATCATTTCGGTCAGGTATGACTGTTGTATGTTTTTGATTTCCTGTAAATGCGCTTCGGCCTCGGCGATCTTGTTCTCGAAAGCCATGGCCACTGCCAGATCGTCCTTCGTGATAAGATCTTTTATTTCATCGATGGAAAATCCGGCCTTTTGAAGGTTTTTGATCTTTACAAAAGCGATGGCCTGATCCTCGTCATAGTTCCGGTACCCCGTCCAGGGATCCACATTAACCGGTTTCAGCAGATCGATGCTGTCGTAGTAGCGGAGCGTCTTCGGATTACAGTCACAAAGCTTTGCAAATTCCTTAATTGTCATACCATTACCTCCTTTCGAGGCATTTATATCATTACAGTTAACTGGAAGGTCAAGGGGTATTTTTAAAATTTTTTTGTTTTTTTTATAATAACGTATCGGGCGGGGGATGGCAATCGAAAGCATGTGCATTAGGACCGGAGGATGATAAGGATATACCTGCTTGCATTGAGCGTCTCAAGGTGGTATAATGTTAGTTCGTGGAGATTGCTCCCGAGACTTCTGAAAAGCCCGTATTCCGAGCGAATGCCTGTTTTTCAGTTGTTTCGGAATCTCCACGCATAATAATAAGGAGGTACTGTATGTACAAGACATTTTCTATCGAGCTTGCAGGCAGAACTCTTTCCGTTGATATCGGAAGAGTGGCAGCGCAGGCTAACGGCGCCGCATTCATGCATTACGGCGATACTACCGTTCTCTCGACAGCTACAGCTTCGGATAAGCCCAGAGACGGTATTGATTTCTTCCCTCTGAGTGTTGAATACGAGGAGAAGCTCTACGCGGTAGGTAAGATCCCCGGAGGTTTCAATAAGCGTGAGGGTAAGGCCAGCGAGAACGCGATCCTTACCAGCCGTGTTATCGACCGCCCCATGCGTCCTCTGTTCCCCAAGGATTACAGAAACGACGTTACACTGAACAACATGGTTATGTCGGTTGATCCCGCGTGCCGTCCCGAGCTCGTTGCGATGCTCGGTTCAGCGATCGCGACCAGCATTTCCGACATCCCCTTCGACGGCCCCTGCGCTACAACACAGGTCGGCATGATCGACGGCGAGCTGATCATCAACCCCACACAGGAGCAG
>JAFZNE010000045.1 GCA_017553035.1 Lachnospiraceae bacterium | reverse complement strand
TCCGCAGGAATTTCTTCCTGAATGTCATCAGGCATTTCAAACGATACGTCTTCAGGCATTTCCGCCGGAATCTCTTCCTGAACATCTGTAGGCATTTCAAATGAAACATCCGTGGGCATTTCCGCAGGAATTTCTTCCTGAATGTCTTCGGCCATATCAAACGAAACGTCAGCAGGAATATCTTCGGGTATATCTACAGAAATATCCTCAGGTATATCTTCTACGACATCTTCAAATTCAGGATACTCAGCGTTTTCAGGAGTATCAGCGCGGTTTACGGCTGAAAAGTCATATTCATCATCTGAATTGCTTGGATCAAGTTCATCTATATTTGCGAGCTGATCTTCATCAATGCCTTCTGAGAGTGATGCAAGAAGATCATCAATATTCAGGTCATCGGGAAGGTCAGACGATGTATCATCCTGCATGAACTGAGAAATGAAGTCATCCTCAGGCTCTTCTACCGGGAGTTCCGTTGCCTGTACTTCCTCTATCGGAGTTTCTACAGGAAATGTCTCTGCCTGCACTTCTTCTGCCGGATACTCTTCTACAGGGAATTCTTCTGTCTGCACTTCCTCTATAGGCGCCTCTGCAGCCGGAATTTCACCTATCTGCACTTCTTCTGGCGGAAATTCTTCTATAGGAAACTCTTCCGTCTGCAATACTTCAGTCGGATATTCATCTACAGGGAGTTCGCTTATCGGTAACTCTTCCGAAGGTAACTCTTCCGAAGGTACCTCTTCCGCATAATTTAACTCCGCAGGAATATCGTCCACCTGTATTTCATCTACAGGAATCTCTTCAGCATAAATCTCCTGTGCAGGAACATCGTCCGCCTGAATCTCTTCCGCAGGAAGCTCTTCAACAGGCAATTCTTCGGCAGGAATCGTCTCTGCAGGTATCTCGTCCATTACGAAATCTGTATTTTCAACCGCCGTCTCATCAACTACAGGCTCATCAACTACAGGCTCATCAACTACAGGCTCGTCAAACGCAGGAGTCTCTTGGATCGGCTCTTCATATACAGGTTTATCTGCAGCAAGCGCATCAAAAACAGGCGCTTCTATTATCGGTTCCTCAATAACAGGCGCGTCTGTAACAGACTCTTTCTTTTTTACGGTCTTTTTTGCAGAATTTCCGGAAACAGAACTAAGCAGACTATCCAGATAGGATTCGTCTGCTTGGTTCTTAATCTTCGATTTACAATCGTCACAAAAATCAACACCTTCGGGCACTGACTTGTGGCACATTCTGCAAATTGCCATAACCGTCGACCTCATTACCCGACCGTCATGATACGGTCGATCTCTTAAAATCTGTTAATGAGGAGTTTGTCAATCTCAAGAACGAGTGATCCGATCTCAGGCTTCGAAAGCTGGGCATCGGCACCCAATGATTCACCTTTACGTCTCATTTCTTCATTAACCAGAGACGAGAATATAATTACAGGAAGTTTCTTGAGCTCATTATCCTCCTTGATAAGCTTCGTCAAATGGTGTCCATCCATCTTCGGCATCTCAATATCGGTAATTACGCAGCATACTTTCTTACCGATCGCGCCTTCTTCCTTGAACTCACATAACTTGTCATAAGCCTCTTCACCGTTGTTGGTAACGATGATATTGATATAACCGGCCTTATGAAGCGAATCGTAAATAAGTTTGCTCAGAAGCGGTGAATCCTCTGCGATAAGGATAGGTGAATTGTTACGTTCACGCTCGCCGAGCTGATCGATATCAGAAACCTTAAGACCTGTCTCAGGACTGATATCGGAAACAATCTTCTCAAAGTCAAGAATAACTATGAGTCTGTCATTCATCTTGATGATACCGGTAGCAACACCGTTTCCACCGTTGCTGATGGACTCTTCGGGCTTAGATATTTCAGACCATGAAACACGGTTGATACCAAGAACATTATGAACGTGGAATGCAACATTCAGCATGTTGAAATTGGTAACGATATACATATCCTGGCTTGTATGTCCGCTCGGAGGAATATTGAGTGCTTTCGCAAGATCTACGATAGTAATAATGGTATCGCGGGGCATATAAATACCCTCGATGCAGGGATGCGCATTGGGTATGGGAGTAGGATCCTTGTAGGGCAGAATCTCTTTGATCTTAGCTACGTTGATGCCATAATGGCTGCTTCCTACTTCAAATTCGAGAATCTCAAGTTCATTGGTTCCGCTTTCCAGCAAAATATTAGTTTCCATTCTCTACCTCCGCAGAATTATTATATTCGTAGGCCTTTGATCCGCCTATAATTCTAAATGTGAATTCTTTGCACTTATTATCGATGAAAAATACCACAACGCCCTTAAATGACTCTCCCGGTTTGATCTCACTCCTCGTAAATCTGAAATCGTTGCTCAGCAGTGAAATCTCGGGCCCGACAGAACTCTTGGAATCGACAACAAGCTGAAATTGAGCACTATAATTATTATAATCGAAAACTTTATTTTGTGAAGTAATATTTTTAACTTCGAGCGTAAATGCCGCTACCAGTTTGCCTTCCGGAGCGGATAACGTGAAGTATTCTAGCTCGTTCTTGTAATTCTTCGTAAATTCATACCCGACAAGGGATACTTCAAATACCGAAGGATCGAACAGATCGGAAGCATTGCCAACCTTGGTCGAAGGATCCTGAGTAGGTTCCTGCCCTGAATTGGTCGGCTCATTGCCATTATCCCCACCTTCGCCTCCGTCCGGTGCCTGTGTAATATCAGGTTCGGGTTCGGGTGTCGGCGTTACTTTCGGCGTCGGTGTGGGTGACGGATTCAACTCCGCTTCCCTTTCTTCCAGAGCGTCGTCATAATCCTTCTCGTCCAGAAGTTTCTGGTTGTAGTAGCCCTTAGCTCCGTATTTCATGATCAGATGAGCACAATACTGGGCTATGGCGTTTGATTCATCTTCCGTAAGCTTGATCGTGGGCTCCCCGAGCGAGCAGCCCGTAAGTACGGCAGAGAATACAAATAAGATTATCAGATATCTTATGAACTTCAAGCTGTCTCCTTCGGCTCAATAATTCTTTGCCATAAATCAAAATATGAATTGTTCAGTCAAAAACAACATTCACTCCACATTAGAAATATTTTACCATCTTTTTTCAGTTTTTGCAATATTTTTTGTCAGATTTCGCTATTTTCTCCAACTTTTTCAAGTTCAAACCAGAATTCTACTCCGTTAGAATGATTTATCACTCCGTACTTCTGATTATGCTGCTCCATTATGGCTTTAACTATCGAAAGTCCTATGCCGCTTCCGCCGTATTCACGCGTTCTGGCTTTATCGACTTTATAGAATTTCTCCCAGATACTTGTAAGAGATTCTTCGGGGATCGATTCGCCCGTGTTAAATACCGAAATCCGGACGTTATTATCATGTTCCGTAAATCTGATATCGACTATCTTCTGATCCGCCGCATGATTCAGGGCATTGCTCAGATAGTTTGTTGCAACTTCCTCTATGAGATTCTGGTCCGCCCATACATATATCGGCTCATGTTCGTTAAATATTACGTTTATTTCCTTCGATTTCGCGAGAATATCGATCGATGAAGCAAGTCCCCTTACCTTCATTACGATGTCGAACCGCTCAAGATTCAGCTTATTCGAGCCGAATTCGATCTCGTTCAATGAAAGAAGCTTCTTGACCATATCATTCATTTTACGGGATTCGTCGATAATGACCTCGCAATAATAATTCCGGTCTTCCGGATCGTCATTGATATTATCGATCAGGCCTTCGGCATATCCCTGGATCAGCGATATCGGTGTTTTCAGCTCATGCGAAACATTGGCAAGGAATTCCTTACGCATCTCATCGATCTCGGTCTTGTGCGCGATATCCTTCTCAAGCTCGATATTTGCGCTCTTGAGTTCAGTGATCGTAGTCTCTAGCCTCTCCGACATTTCATTGATACTCCGCCCAAGGCGTCCGATCTCATCCTTGCGCTCAACATCTTCGTAATGAGTGTCAAAATCAAGGTTTGCCATCTTGTCGGAAATATCGGCAAGCTCCAATATGGGTTTTGTAAATGATTTGCTGAAAATAAGCATGATCACGGAGCCTATGATAATTGTCAGAACACCGATGATCATATAGAATTTACTTGAAATGCCAACGCTTTCCTGGATATTTTCGTATCCGGACCTCAGCATTATCAGATAGCCGCTGTCAAGGAACCCGACCAGGTCGATATATGACGAATCTATGGTCCTGTCGTATGTCATATATACATCAAACATCTCATTTCGGGTTTCGATCAGCTCAGCACTGTAATTTGGATTGTCGGTATTGCCCCGGATATACATTTCCAAAGTCTTGCCGATCCTGTCGAACCTTTCATTACGAAAGATCGAAAAACCGCCCAGATCACCCATATCAAGGTTAATCGGGTAAACATACTGAAACCCGAAACGTCCCATAAATGTCTGGATCCCGGAGACCACATATACATTTACGCTGTATACCGTTTCAATACGCTCAAGTTCTTCAAAATATTCATTTTCGGAATCGGAATTCAAAATATCAAGATTGTTGACGAGCGTATAACTTTCCTTTATCGAGTTGATCTTGCTGTTCTTGTAAAATCGCTCAAGAAACAGCTGGTTCATCAGCCAGCAAAGGACGATAAGCATCGCCATAACAGAGATAAGTATAAGAGTTATCTTAAATCTAAGTGATTTTTCCATTTATGCCCCTAATGGTCGGTATATGTTTTAAATCTCAAACTTATACCCCATTCCCCAGATTGTTTTGATATAGTCTCCTTTGGATCCGAGCTTGCTGCGAAGCTTCTTCACATGGGTATCGATCGTACGTGCATCGCCGTAATAATCATAATTCCAGACATTGTTGAGAATTTTATCACGCGAAAGAGCCACTCCTTTATTTTCGATAAAATAAGTAAGCAGCTCAAATTCTTTGACCGAAAGGTCTATGGGTTTATCGTCGATAAATACCTGATGAGCCGATTTATCGATCTTGATCCCGCCTATTTCGGGAATTTCTTCCGAAAATGCGTTGGACCGGCGTAGTAATGCATCAACACGCGCTACAAGTATCTTGGGACTGAAAGGTTTGGTAATATATTCATCAACTCCGAGTTCAAATCCCAGGAGTTCGTCTCTTTCATCGCTCTTGGCAGTCAGCATTATGATCGGAACCTTGGATTCCGAGCGGATCTCACGGCATACCTGCCATCCGTCAAGTTTCGGCATCATGACATCCAGGATCACGAGCGCGATATCCTTGTCGGAAAAGAAAACATCAAGTGCCTTTTCACCGTCTTCGGCTTCGAGAACTATAAAATTGTTCTTGGTGAGGAAATCTCTTACCAGTTTCCTCATCCTGCTTTCATCATCCGCTATCAGCACTTTCAGCATATCCATAGTCATGCAACCTCTATATTATATCTTAGTAAAAATCCCAGTTTAGCGTAAATTACCTATTCCCGAGATCGGTATTCCAAGCTCACGCTGGTTAAGTTCGATCTCTTTTTCATCAAGCTCCCTTGCACGTATTTCAAGCTTCGCTTCTTTCTCGGCAAGTTCCTCAGCCCATGCCGAATACTTATTCTGGACTATTATCTCCGAATCAGTAAGATCGAGGCCTCCTTTGTAGTATGTGATCGCAAATATAACAATTATCACGATAGCAAGCGCAGCTATGATAATATGGCATTTTTTGGTCTTGTAGCGGTAATAATCCGCCACTGCTTTGAGCTTTTTCTCCTTCGAATTGTTCTTGGAACCGGCTATCGAAGAAACCGCCTGATCTCCCGAAGCGGCAGCTGTTGTCAGGCTGTCGATCTCACGAGAAGTTTCATCTCCGACTGTATTATCTTTCTCCGATCTGACCGAAACCTTCGGGGCGTTGATGGAACGAAGCTCATTTTCACTGATGATGCCCGATGTGACTATCCTGTCTCGAAGATCCTTCAGGAACGAATAACCCACGATCGTATGCAGATTCTTTCTCTCAAGGAGTTTATAATACACCTTGAAAGCCGTTTCGGGGTTAGTTACATCCATTTTGGAACAGATATAATCGATAGCTTCATACTCTTTTTTCGCGTCGGCATATTCCGCTGCCGTCTCGAAATGGAATCCGTTCACTGTCAGATTATCCCACATACAATCCTCCAAAACTAATGGTTGCCATGTTACACGGTTACTTAATTGCTCAATTACTCAGTTACTCGATCACTTACTCACTCAATATTGATACTGTTAATAATGATATCTTCCATCGGCTTGAACTGCGAATCGTCATAGACTTCAACAGAACATATCCTATCCAGGACCTCTTCACCCTCGGTCAACTGCCCGAACACGATGCAATGCCCGTACAGCCAGGGCGCACCACCGTATTTTTTGAAAATACTCAGAGAATCCTCATCAATATCGTTGCCGTAGGCCTGCTTAAAATATTCTCCCGGAGTTACTTTCTTATACTCAAGAAGCTCTTCAAGTTTGCTTAAAAATTCACTGCTCGTCTGTATAACGGTAAAATCAGAACACGAATACTTTCCGACTCCCTCGGACCTTGTAAAACACAATGCTCCTCTTAGCGGATAACAAGCCGAATTCAGAGTTGCATCATCACTTACACTATATGCTGCGTCAGATTCCGATCCCGAAATCATGCAATAGTCTTTTATAAGCATATATACAGGCTTTTGATCATAATACCCTTCGCCGGCCAGCCTGCTGAAAGCTTCCACGGCTTCCGGCGCCTGATCTTTCAACAACCGGAATTTCATCCTGCCGTAATCCTGTACATCAACGACCGCGTAAATACTGTTATTTCCTTCTGTCCCGGTCCCTTCAACGAGCTGTACAGGAGTTTTGGGTTCTTTGCTGCATGCCGATAACAACATGCACATGATCACCGGAAGACACGTGATATAAATATATCTACTGACCTTATATAGTATATGCAGTTTATGGCTCTTTTCTGCCGCACTATGTAAGGTTGAAAAAATAGAGTTCAAATTACTCCTCCACTAAATATTGTATTAAATCTACACTTAATATACATTATATACCATTGTTTATCCTAATACAAGAAAAAATTACTTTCAAAATACCGAAATAAAGCTGTTCGAAATATCATTTACAATAAACAGAAAAAGACAGGCATGTACCTGTCTTTCCATGAGTGGACCAGAGGGGAGTCGAACCCCTGTCCGAAAGCAAATTCACTGTCCTTCTACGAGTGTAGCCGAATGTTTGGTATTCCCTCGGATGCACGGCGATCGGCGGCCTTACACCTTCGGTAGCTTCATATTACGCCCAGATGCTCAAAGCTTTGCAAATGTCGTTTCCTGCCATGATGATGCCCGTATCTTACCATGCAGGTCTGATAAGGCGGACAGCAGCCTATGATTAGGCAGCGAATGCTAAATCGTCGTTAGCGTTTATATTTAGGTTTGGAGTATAACGCACTGCCTCGCGACTCGCTTCTCCAGCTTCAAAACCCCCGTCGAAACCAGTACTGGCCCTTAGTAATATAAAGTTCATAACTCGTTAATGATAATAAAAATCACAATGTCTTCCATAACCTTCAGGACAATTATAAATATTGTGGACATAAAGTCCATATTCGCCCCATTTTGAGGTAACAGTTATATTCGGTGTACTTCCTGATCCGGAACCTACACCATTAACAATTCCAGAATGCAAATATGTTGTACAAGTTTAAATTATACAAGATTTCTATAATTTTTCAATATCTACTATAGCTAATTAGCGAATCTTATACTCTCTCTCCAGATTTCTCTTCTCGTCCTTCTTGGCTATTGATTCGCGCTTGTCATAGAGTTTTTTACCTTTTGCAAGCCCTATGCTGACTTTTACCAGCCCTTCCTTGAGATACACAGTAAGCGGGACGATCGTATATCCTTTCTCCGCAGTCTGCCCCTTGAGCTTCATAATCTCATTCTTGTGAAGCAGCAGCTTGCGTGTACGTAACGGGTCCTTATTGAAAATGTTGCCCTTCTCATACGGGCTTACATGCATTCCGTAGATATACATCTCGTTATTTTCGACCTGTATAAAACTCTCTTTGATACTGCACTTGCCCATACGGATCGATTTCACTTCGGTTCCGACAAGCTCGATCCCGGCTTCATACGTATCTTCGATAAAATAATCGAAATAAGCTTTTTTGTTGTTGGCGACAAGCTTGGACGCCTTGGTCTGTGCCATGGTTATTCTCCGTTTCTTTTATACCATCTCCCCGGTCTCAGGGTCGTAAACGACATCGTTCTCAGCGAGTTTAAACTCGATCGTCCTAAGCATTTTATCGGCGGTTTCCACGCGGATCTTTACCTTCTC
>JAFZNE010000044.1 GCA_017553035.1 Lachnospiraceae bacterium | reverse complement strand
TTCGGCATCGAGAAGGATCTTTTTATACATATCCTCTTCTTCAAGTTCGCAGTTGTCATTCAGACGTCGGACAAACTCCTCAAAACAGCCTTCCTTTATCGTAAGTCCTGCAGCCATCGGATGTCCGCCGTATTTAACCAACAGATCAGCTGCTTTCTTCAGTTCTTCGAAAATATTGTAATACTCAGTGGAGCGGGCCGATGCCTTGTATCCATCCGGGTTCTTCGTTGCAACGATAGCCGGCCTCGAGTAATGCTCTTTGATCCTGCCCGCGATGATCCCCAGGATACTTTCATGACAACCTTCAAGCTCGATAACAAGTACTTTCGGGAGCTTTTCCATAGAATCGACTATTTGGACAGCCTTCTTTTCCTCAGCAGCCGTCATCGCCTTGCGCTCTTCATTGAGCTCGACACAATCTACCGCAAGTTTCGAAGCCCTCTCAGCATCTTTTTCTATCAGCATGTTCAGAGCAACACCAGCGTCATCGATACGGCCGGTTGCATTAAAACATGGTCCGAGGATAAATCCTATATGATATTCGGTTATATTCTCAGGATCGATCCCTTTCTCTCTCATGAGTGCGGCAAGCCCGGGATTGGTGGTCTTGACGAGTTTCCGGAGGCCCAGCTTGACGATCGCCCTGTTTTCACCTGTGAGGCTTACAACATCGCATATCGTAGCCATTGCCATGAATTCGAGGTATTTGTCAGCCTCGAACCGGATCCCGCAGCGGTCGAACAGCGCTTCTGCGAGTTTTGCGGCTACGACCGCACCGCAGATATCCTTGCACGGATACGTATCGTCTTTTTGTTTGGGATCGATAATGATATCACAATCGGGAAGCTTCTCCTGCAGTTCATGATGATCCGTGATCAGCATCGTGATCCCGACTTTCTTTGCCTCTTCGGCAGCATCAAAAGCTGCTATGCCGTTATCGCATGTTACGACCGTATCTATCCCTTCGGACTGTGCGGCATCGATTATCTCAGGGTTGATCCCGTATCCGTCCCTTATACGATGAGGTATATACCAATCCGCTTTCCCGCCGCACGAACGGATCGCGTCGGTCAGGATGTAAGTAGCCATAATGCCATCGACATCATAATCGCCCACAACCCTTATCGACATGCCTTCACCGATCTTTTCTTTCAGGAGAAGGGCTGCCTTATCCATGTTTTTAAGCAAAAAGGGCGACTGCAGCATGGAGATGTCAGGTTCGAAAAATTCGCGTATCTTCTCAGCTTCAACAATATCGCGGTTCACAAGGAGCCTCGCGCTTACGGCCGATAAACCGAATTGTTTCGAAATACCCTCAAAATCTCCTGTTTTGTTGCAGATCGCCCACTTATTCATATAAAACCTTTATTTCTGACTATTAGTTCTTCGATTCCTTAGCTCTGAACTTTCTCTGAAGGAAATACCACATTCCGCCTGCCAGGCATACTGACGAGAAGAATCCGCACAGGATACCGGCCATCAACGGAATAGCAAATTCACGTACAGAACGTACTCCGAGGATCGCAAGCAGGACTACCATTACCAAAGTTGTCAATGAAGTATAGATACTTCTTGAGAATGTCTGGGTAATACTGATGTCCACTATTTCCTGAGTAGTGTTCTGAGTCCTTCTCAGTTCGAGATTCTCCCTGATCCTGTCGAAAATGATGATCGTGGCATTGATCGAATAACCTACGATCGTCAGCATACAAGCGATAAAGGTGTTACCTACTGTTATGAATGCTCTTGCTACGGCATATACGGTAAGAACTACAAGAACGTCATGGATAAGTGCGAAAACAGCACTTGTACCGAAGTTGATGTTCTTAAATCTGATCCAGATGTAGAGAAGCATACCTATCGTCGCAACTATAACGGCGATGAGAGCATCTTTCTTCATCTCCGAGCTTACGGTCGCACCTACGGTCTCGGTCGTGATATTCTCGTTTCCGACATTGTATTTTGAACTGATAGCGCTGATGAGATTTGCTCTCAGGTCGGTTGAAAGTTCCTTGGTCTTGATCCTTACGGTATTCTCAGCTGATGCAACGGATACTTCCGCATTCATGCCTGTCTTCTCAAGCACGATAGCTTCGACCTCAGACTGGATACCGGCGGGAACACCGTCATTCAATGTGAATGCCGTTACGGTTCCGCCCGAGAAATCAAGTCCGTAGCTGAAAGGTGTTTTGATCGTAGCAAAGTTGATGATAACTGCAATGATTCCTACAGCGATAACGCCTCCGGAAATAAGCAGGAATTTCTTGAAGTTGCCTGCAATATTGAGAGTCTTGACTTCTCTCTTCTTACCATAGAGAACAGGCTTGTCGGCACCGAGGTCGAACAGGGCGCCAAGCAGGAATTTGGTAACAAACAATGCGGTGATCATCGAAAGGATGATACCGATCGCCAGTGTCTGAGCGAATCCCTTAACGGTTCCCGATCCAAGATAATACAGCACGATCGCTGCAATGATGGTGGTTACGTTACCGTCGATAATGGCCGAAAGAGCCTTTGAGAAACCAAGTTTGATGGAAGATCTTACCGTCTTTCCGGTTGCGATCTCCTCCTGGATTCGGGTAAAGATAATGACGTTCGCGTCAACCGCCATACCTATCGAAAGAATAATACCTGCAATACCGGGAAGGGTAAGGGTTACCTGGAACAGGTTGAGGCATATTACCACAAGTCCGATATAGAATGTAAGTGCCAGAGAAGCGGAAACGCCTGCTACTCTGTAGAGGAAGATCATTATCAGGATAATGGCCGCAAATCCGATGGCACCTGCGATAAGGCTGCGGTTCAATGCATCAGAACCGAGCTGAGCGCCTTCAACATAATATCTGAGTACCGAAAGCTCAAGAGGAAGAGCACCGATCCTTATCGTTGAAGCCAGAAGTGATGCCTCCTCGTTTGTCTTCTGACCCGAGATCACTGCCTTGCCGTCTGTAATAACAGCAGCAACATGAGGAGCGCTTACTACTTCATTATCATAAACGATCGCAATGATGTTTCTTAAAGCATCATCACCCGAAGCATTGACATACCCATAGCTGTATGAGGTGGCACTTGCGAACTTCTCGCGGCCTTCCGCATTCAGGTCGAGCTGTACTTTGTATTCGATTCCGCTGTACTGGTCCTGATCAACAACTGCCTTGGCACTTGCGATATCCTTTCCGTCGATCACCACATCACCGTCAGCTTCGATATCCGCTATTGTACGGGAAGCTACAAGCTGTGTTTTATATTCGGAAGTTTCTTCATCGAAGTAAGTTTCAATGTTCTTGGTTCCGCTCTGACCCATTCCGTAGATAAAATAAATATTACCTGCGCTTCCGAGGCCTTTAAGTACTTCGTCGGCATCGGTTACGGACGGAATGGAAACCGTGATACGGTTAGCTCCTTCTGTTGAAACCTGAGCTTCATTGCTGAAATTCTGAGAACGTAACTGCATCTTATATACAGTATCCGAAATCTGCTCGTCAGTCGCGTCTTTGTCCACGATCTCATAGGTTACGCTGACACCGCCTGCCAGATCAAGTCCGAGGCTGACATCGGATGCGCTTCCGGCTTTGTCCTCGCCGATTCCCCTGATCGCGATGAACCCGATCACACCGATCACTATGATCGCGCCGATCAGTTTCAATAATCCTTTTGTTTTTGAGTTCATAGGTACTGATACCCTCCTGTAAAAAAGCTTAAAACTGTAATAACGCATAATACAATGCACTAAGAATTTAATATAGCACATTGTTCTTTCCGTGTCAAAATGCAATCTGTATTTTTTTGACTTTTTTTGCATCACGCTTCGCAATTATTATGAAGAAGCGTCACGAAACGATAACCTATAATACATGAGGCGATTAAATCTGTTCGCAATAATACAGTTTCAGGAGGTCCGCATGTCAGCAGATTCCATTATTTACAAGAATTTTTTTGAACTCATCGGTAAAAGCAAAGAAGAAGTAGATGCACGTATCGCTCAGATCTTTGATACTTTTTTCTACGGCAGCGAAGATGAACGTATCTACCACCCCGCTCCCGGCGATACCGGCTATCTTGAAGATACCGGCAATCATGATGCCAGGACCGAGGGCATGTCTTACGGTATGATGTACTGCGTTCAGACCGGCCACAAAGAAGAATTTGACCGTATCTGGAAATGGGCTTATACACATATGTGGCATTTCCCCGGCACTGATGACTTCAACGAAGGCTATTTTGCATGGTCATGCGGCCTTGACGGTACTCATAATGCCGAAGGCGCAGCTCCCGACGGAGAAGAATTCTTTGCAATGTCCCTGTTCTTCGCATCCCATCGCTGGGGTGACGGCGAAGGTATCTTTGAGTACTCCAAACACGCAAGAGACATATTGAGCGCATGCCTCCACAAAGGCGAGAACGGAAGACCCGGTGTTCCCATGTGGAACAGAGAAAACAAACAGATCCTGTTCGTAGCCGGGATCGATTATACCGATCCTTCATATCATCTTCCTCATTTTTATACCCTGTTTTCAAAATGGGCCAATGAAGAGGACAGAGAATTTTTCGCCGAGGCTGCCAAAGTCAGCCGTGAATATCTGGTCAAAGCATGCCATCCCGTGACGGGAATGAATCCCGAATATGCCGAATTCGACGGATCTCCCATGAGCCGCCCCATTCCCTGGACCAAAGACAGACACGACTGCTTCTACAGCGATTCATACCGTACAGCGGCCAACATCGGACTCGATTATCTCTGGAACGGCATTGACGTAGGTCAGTGTGCCGCTCCGCTGAAGCTTCTGCGCTTCCTTGATTCCCAGCTTGAGTCGGGAGCCGAATTAATGTGCTATGAGATCGACGGAACCCCTACCGATCTGAAGGCTCTTCATCCCGTAGGTCTTATTGCCGCTACAATTCAGGGTATCCTTGCGATCGAACGTGAAGGTGTTTCTGAGGAAGATCACCAGCTCGTACTGCGCAATCTCCAAAGGCTGTGGGATATGCCCATGCGTGAAGGCGGAAGACGTTATTACGACAATTGTCTTTACCTCTTTGCATTCCTTGCACTGGGCGGACAATACAGGATCTGGTGATTCAGTTCTGGTGGTCCGTGATATAATCAGTCAATGCACCTTTATTTACTGAGATCAGGGCGATATCACCGTATCTTAACCTGTATCTGTTTCCGTAAAAATCGGTTTTTTCGAGGCTCTGGCCCTCGATCTTCCACATATTGCAGCTTTCCGTCCCGGGAGAGTATGTATACAATACTCTTCCGGACGGCGAAACTGCCCTTATCTCAAAATTCATTATCACCGTCCCTTCTTTCAGCCATACATCATCTCCCGGATCGACGATCACTTTGTCTGTCATATAGCTTCGAAAATCCTGATATTGTTTTCCGAATAATGTATAAACTTCATTTTTGCATATCATCCTGCATCCCTGCGGAATAAATACTTCAAAATCCCAGATCTGCATTCCGTTCTTATCGTCTGTACAATGTGGGATCGTGATCTTGTCTGACATTTCCGACAATGACCCCCGGCCGTTCGGAACGAATATCATTACCTCACCGGTCCTTCCGGGATCATCGGCAAGCCTGAACGAAAGGTCTATTTCGATCCTGCTGCCTTCGAGGCCCATTGTCTTTCCGGTTGATCGGAGCCTGAATTTCCACCTGTATCCGGTCTTCAATACACCTTTGTTGCTTTTCGACCTGTCCGGATGACTTCCCGCAGCTATCGGAAATGTATATTTACTGCTCCTTCCCGTATCGATACCGATCTCATTCCCGGTTCCGGCAGTATAATAAAATATTTTCGAAGAAATTTCCGAACTGCTGTATCTTCCGTCAGCAGATGAGGACCTGCGCGTCCCGTCATTGGCCGGCCAGGTCATGTTTGCCGCAAGCTGTGGTATATATCTCAAATACTTGTTTATGTTATTATCTGTAAATACTCTGTCCCACTCCGCTTTCGAAGAAATATCGTATAAAGTCAGTCCGTACAGTTTGCCTGAGACATATACCCTTATCGAATCAGTTACGATGTACTCGTTATCGTTTGCATTGACATTTTGAGGAGGTATACGTGCTGTGTCGTCGGCAGCCACGGAATTGACAGCCCTGGTCCGGGCTTCGATCGTGTAATATCCTTCGCTTATAACCTCTCCCGGATAGAATCTCGCCGAGCCCGAGAACCTGACCCATTCATTTTTTCTGATAAGCCTGTCATTTGCTTCTATTCCGTCATTCCCGATATCCATATAAACGTCGAAAGGAAATCTGAGGTAATTACCCTCGACATATGTTCCGCCGTTTGCCCGGCTTACATTTGATGAATAGTTATAAGTACCCGAAAGCCGTCCGGCATACACGGGATGATATCCCGAATTGCTCAGTGTGATCACAAAATCTTCTGTTTTATGTTCAAAGCCTTCCGAGCCGAGAGAATTTGATCTTCCCTGTATTATCATAAATGCATTGTCGGGAATGTTTCCGTTCTCCTGAAAATATGATCTGTTCGGATCGTTACCATCGGATTCGCCGATCGTCAAACCGCAGTAAACCGGTGTATGAACTACAACAGGATTAACTTCGAGCATCGCATCGAACGGCGCGCCCGAATACCCGTATGAAACCTTCAGAGAATATCTGACCAGTCTCGATGATGCCTGATATGTACCGTTTCTGACCGCGGCCGGTATGGTTATATGGTTTTCTCCGTATAAAGATTTCGTATCAAATTCGACGATCTCGGGATTGGGCATACGGATCGAAAGTGATCCCCTGCCGTATTCATGCCACCCGCTTTCCCCAAGGACATTACGCGAATCGACCCGGAACTCATCATTTCTGCACCTGAGCTTTCCCGTCCTGTTTTCAGCCGTCCAATATGCCTCTTCCGCGGAAATAATCGGTATCGCCGGTTTATTGGTACCTCCGTCGACAACGATGGTTTCTCCCGAAAGAATATATGATGAAAATCCCGAGGGATAATCGATATTTCTGCCAAAGGACGGTGTTTTCGTTCCATAGACCACCGGTGCCGAAAATGAAGGCATGGTTATATTCACCTGCTCAGGCTTAAGTTCATTAACTGCCGGTGACAGTGCCGGATTGGCGATCACTATACCGTCCATCGTATATGCTTCCAACGAATCAAGATGGATATATGAATAATCCCGGTAGATCACTGTCCGTGTCTCCGTGATCCCCGTCTCTTCATTTTCGTTGCCCGATTCATCCTGCCATCTCAGGATGTACGGAACGGCCACGGTTACTTCGATAGGAACTGTCCCCGAAACTGTCCCTGCATTTATCCTGTAAATAAAGTTTCTTGCGGAAGCCCTGATATACACACTCTCGGTTGAAGGTATCGCATTTCTCACATCAAACACATCGGAATATATCACAGCCTTTCCCATCGTATCCATCGCATCTGTACGTATATTCTCATAGGTGTTTTGCGACTCATTGTCCGGGATCGGGTCGTAGATCGGCTGGGTAGGTGTCGGTGTCGGCGTATCCGAGGGTGATGGTCCCGGGGTACTCGTGGGTGTATCTGTTGGCGCGCTCGTGGGCGTACCTGTAGGCGTGCTTGTAGGAGTGACCGAAGGCCCTGGAGTAGGTGATCCCGGTGTATCGGGAGACTCATTTTGTTCCGACTTGTATACCAGATATACAACACTGTCATCATTTACCGATACGGTACCGTTACTTACAGATATAGTCCCGTGCAGTCCGCTCCTGTCATCCGATGCCGCTACTCTTGTATATCCCTGTATCATCGGTTCGGTAAAATGTGCTTCCTGCCCTTCCCATGCAAATGCTGCTGAACCTCCGTATACAGAATTCCCATATTTTAACGGGATCTCCTTCAGCATAAGTTCTTTTTTGTTATGGCTGCAATATTCCCCTTGTAATTTGCCTTTTTTAGCACATTTTACGCAATCTGTCGCCCAGAGCTTTATCATATATGATTTTATCGTAACCTTGTAAATATACGGATTTCTCTCTTTAAAAACATGCTGTGAGGTCGTACCCCATTTTTCACCGGGTAGGATCTCCGAAAGGGAATCCGCCATTTCATCCCCCGCATAAAGCTTTTCAGCAGGATAAAGAGCCGATGTGTTGACATTGTACGCAGCCCTCAATGTACCGTCATTTCTCAGCGTCAGATATGGTCCGCTTCCGATCGAATTATCCTTGATCCCGATCGCAATGACCCACTTACACTCAAACGTGACCGAATCGGCAAAAGCTTCTCTGACATCATCGAGTTTGAACACGCTCACGTTTTTCCTGATTTTATCAGCCAGCATTCTGCCCCACCAGTCCGGAAATTGGTCATTCCATTTATCCCACATACGATCCCGTGGGATCATGTTTTCATCACAGAACATCACCAGCCCGAGGTCACCGCTTATCCTCCCTTTATCATCATGATAGGTTATATAGGCTCCTCTCGAATCCCATCCGTAGTCACCGATATGGTCGGCTATGGATCCGGCCTGTTCAACTGTAATGACGGTATTCTCATCTATCGAGCTGACTGCCATGACTTCATTATTGCCCATTGCAGCTATAGCTAATACAGTAGATAACACTACCGTCATCGCCATGATGATCCGGATTATTTTCCTGGTTTCCATACAATACATGCTATCCTTCACCTTTCTGATGCCTATGTACTTTTTTACTATTCTGATCTGTCCGGTTTGTTCTTTTCTATCTTTCTTTTACCTTATTCTTTTCACGATTTAACTTAAACTTTTTAATGTAGATCAGCTTCAATCACATTCAGAACAGCACATCTGCACATTCCGGGCAGCAGTATGCCCCGTGCTCTGCACATTCCGTTCTTGAATTCATTTCCATGCAATCGTCATTCAGGTATCTGCATCCTTTTACGTGGTAATACATCTGTGATGAATAACCGCTTCCGGAAAGATTGATGTAGAAACTATCCGCTATCCTTGATACCGATGAAGCAAAGGAATACTCCGGACGCATGCTCACATTCCCCGTATATCTGATGTAAAATGCCATGAATCCCATTTTTTTCGCATTCCTTTGAAACATTCCCATATCATCCACCGGTAATTCCACTGCCGGCGACATTCCGTTCATATTCCTGTTCAGATCGCGGTCAAAGCAATAAGTTTCTATGATCTCCTCCGGAGTATATTCGGAATACAGCAGCATATCCGTCCATATTCTTCTCACTACGCTTTCCGCCCCTGCCAGATATCCTACATACATCCCTTCAGGTAAAGTGATCGCAATTACCGGTATCCGTCGTAGCAGGTCTCGCCCTTCCACAGAGAAGGCATTGATCCCGAAAAACGAGCATAGAGAATCCGAAAACCCGCTTTCCGCGGCACGTATTGTTTCTTCATTCAGGTACTCTCCGCGTTCCCTCAGGATCAGGGCAGCGGCATCACACGCCCTGTCCAATGCGATATCCAGCCTTCCGATATTTGACGAATACGCATCCGAAAGCGCGATCCTGTTCTCGCATACAGACATTGCAGCCAATGCTACTATTACAAACACAAGCGTAAAATGATATAATTTCATATTTCCCTGCCATTTTTGGAATTGCTGATCAAATCAGTGTTTCTCTAATATGTTTCTCCCGGGTTCGAAACGATCATCCCTCCTGCGCTGATCTTATTCTCATCATGACCGACGGTAACATAGATCGCAGTCCCCGGGATAAATGCGCAGTTTCCACTATCATACATATGTTCCAGTATTTCTTCTTTGCAGCATATCCGCTCGGTATCGACAACTCTGCCTGTGAATACTCCGTTCTCGTATACCGGTTCCGCAACGGGGCTGTGGGTTTCGATATCAACAATAAGGCCGTATGCGGCAGCAGACAGACCGTTCAAAAATGTTTCATATCTTTCCTGTGATATTCCTCCGTGATGGCATACATCTTCAACGAATTCTTCGCTAAGGCAGCCGGCGTATTTCATGATAAGGCGCTCATTCATGCCCCGTGCCCACATTATCGGAAGTATCAGCATGACTATCACCGCCGTTGTCAGATCGATCAATTTCCCCAATGCATCCAATCTTCATTCCTCCGCCCTGCCCGGCCTTTTTCTTAAACTTCTGTAATATGCCAGCTCTGCCGAAAGCGGACTAAGCGGCATATCCGGATGTTCGAACAATCCCGGATCTATCGAACATATATCTTTTCCGAGGTTCAGTTCCCTGTAGATCATCATCAGCCTGTTATATGCTTCCATATGAAGAAAGCTCTTGCGCGCGTCAAAAAAGGTGCTTCCGTCGTTGGTCCCGTTGTATGGGATTAAATTGCTCATGACCGTTATCAGTCCCACAACCGCCGAAACTGTAAAGAATGCTTTCAACGTATAGTTTATTTGCGTAAAAACAAGTCCCAACGATATTGCCGATGCAAGCATATTTGCCGCTACTCCGCCGATGATGAGCATTATCCCGTCAGCATCGCTGTTTTCCGGATACATGATACACTGACCGATACAAGGTTCTTTGCTGAATCTCAATTTCAAGCCTTTACAGGTCCTGACACATATCATCCCGAAGCACTCGATCGAAGAGAACCTGTATCCACTCACAGCTCCGAACACCAGATGGCCTGTTTCGTGTATGATAATGTTCATGATCAGGCTTATCGTAAAACAAGCCGAAAAAGCGATGATAAATCTTATAATGCTATCTGCATTGATCATTTCAGGCCTCATTTCAATCCGAAAAACTGCTGCCGGAATAATGATATTGTGCCGAAACATCATATACAGTCTCATGACTCGCGCGAATGCTTCGGTTCATATCGATCATTCCTGAAACAAGCAGTGCCAGTATCGCCGAAGCCAGGCAGAATAATATTCCGCCCACAAATATATACATTCCCTGTCTGAATGCTTCTCCCATTTGTAATCCTCCTTTTCATACGATCATTCCCGATGAATATTTTTCTTTAATTCGTTCAGGAATGAACAGGATCTGCAGTAAACTGTCAATAGTATTCTTCCCGGTCACCCTTATAGTGACGTTCAACAGGTCTCCCGGGCATAGTTCATATAGCCCGTTTGAATAGATCATGGAAACGATCTCGTCATCCGGAATAAATATATACTTTCCCATCTTCAGTTCGTTATTGTCTTCAATGCTCTCCGGGTCGATACTTACATGATCATCACCGCTATTATCATCTGTTCCGGTATTTCCGTTTCCATTTCCTCCCTGTCCTGTGTTTCCGCCATTTCCGGTTCCGTTACCTTCACTGCTTCCTCCTCCATTTCCGCTACTTTCGCCGCTTCCTCCATCATTTCCGTTACCTCCTCCATTTCCGCTGCCATTATCACTGCTGCCTCCTGTGTTTTCATTCCCGTTTTCTCCATTATTACCGCTTCCTCCGCCACTCTCTTCATTTGGATCAGGAACAACGTTTATGGTGAAATACTCCCAGTATCCGCTGTAATAGACCGCCGCTTCCCTCTCCCCGACAGAATCGCTGTCATAAAAAAGCGTGTACTCGCCCTGCTCAAGCCGCATTTCTTCATTTCCCGATATTTTAAGCACATTAATATCGGGTACGCCGCCCTTAATGACATCACCGTTGACATCCACCCGTATCGTAAAACCTGTTGTCACACAATACGGGCATCCGGGATCGCTGCCGTCATCATTGAGATAATAGTCTCTCCCACATTTTTCACATTTTGCCATTGTCCGGTCCACCACAACGTGTATCGGAAAATATCTTGTTTCATAATTGTCGGCTCTTTCAAAATATCCGGTATATGACAAACGCAGATCGAGCTCTCCTCCTTTTGACGAATCAAAAAGATCGGTTCCGCCGGCAAGTTTGGTCCGGATATCATGTATATCTCCGTTTAGATACGTGAAACGGACCGTAGTATCGACCATATCCGGAGTGTCGAACTGCCTGATATGGCAGACCGCGTTGTAATCGGCATCAACAATGATCTTATCGCATCTCGGAACAGTATCTTCATTGGTGATCCCGCACTCATAGCTTTCAAAATCCATTCCGCATATGAGACGTCCGCACGAGTAACCGTAGATCGTGGAGTCTCCCATACCGCATGCACTGCACGTATAATGTGATGTATTGTTATCTCTGTACCCTCGTCCCGAGCATGATGAACAGGTTTTGATCTCACCGACGGTTCCTTTTCCGTTGCATACCGAGCATGGGATCCGGTCTAAGACTGTGCCCCTGCCTCTGCAGCCACGGCAGGTATCATATTCTTCCTTATACCAGCCGCCGGGTTTTCCTTCATCGCATACGTTACATCCGGCACCGTTACAATGAGGGCAGACATGCCATACCGAATACAATCCTATCCCTTCCCCATCGCAGAATGGACACACCACTTCGGTCCAGTCGGGATCCTTGCCTTTACATGTGGGACATACCGATATACTTCCTGTTTTTCCGGTTCCGTTGCACATTCCGCAAGTCGAAGTCCCGCTTTCGGTATAGGAAAACTTCGTAAATGTTCCGCTGCACCTGCAGTCGGAAGTATGCGTGTGAAATCTGCAGCCGCTTGCAAGATGATTATGTCCCGCATAGCACTCAGGTCCGTGTACATGGGTCGCAACAAGCATTGCTTTTTGTATATTGATCTCGCCTTTATCTGCAATGCTTTGGGCTTCCCTTTCAACCGAAATGCTCAGTTCAAAGCCGTTTCCCATCTTACTCAGTGCAGAAAGTACCTCTTCGTAATCAGAGACCGTGATCCGCTTTTTCAGACAGACATTCGAAGTAAACCCGTCCACCAGCATAGACAGGTTCTTATCTGTCTTTGAAGCACTGCCGCTGACTATCATCCTCAGCGGAAGGATTGCTGCGACAACCGCTGCAAGGATAACTGCCACGAACCTTCCGATCTCGATCCTGTTTCTCTTCGACATATCACTATTCTCCATATTTTCGGATCATCAGTTTGTCTGTGTAAATGTGATCTTGGTAACCATTCCGTTGGAATTCTTCGTAACCGAGCCCACAAATGTCCCGGACGGATTGATATATTCCTCGTTGCTCCTCGCCGGCGCAACATACCCGGAAGTGCTGTTATAGGTCGTTCCTTCTCTTCCCGAACCTTTCCCTTCCGCATCCATAAGTGTAACGACCGCCACACCGTCGCTTAACGTGCCGGCACAATCCTTGATCACATCGATCACCTTCTCGCCTGACACATACAGCCCGTCGTACAATGTCGCATTGATCTCGGAATATCTGCTCATCAGCTGGCTGTACTGCGTATTGCCGTCATTGATCGTACTTCTTGATCTTGTGACCATATACAGCGAGATCGCGCTCAGTACAAGCGCAATTATTACTACTACAGCCAGGATAAGACCCTTTACCGATATTTCTATTCTGTTTCTCTTTTTCATACATCGTCTCCTTTATTTTCTTGTGAAATCCACATTGGTTATAATTCCGTTTCCGTTGACCTCCACACTGCATTTATACAGGTCGTCCGGTTTGATATAGTTACTGTTGGCAGGATCCGTCATCTGCGTATAAAACCCGCTGTCGGTATATCTTACGGTACGTATTCCGTTATTTACCGACATAAGCTCGATATCCGAACCCGAACTGCCAAAATATCTTCTGTAAAAATTTCTTACATCCGCGCCGGTCAGGGTTATCCCGTCGTACTGTAAAATATCGCTGTCGGCTATATCCGCCGCAGTTTCCGACATTTTTCTGGTTACAGCCGATGAAATATTCCTTGCATTTTCGAACTGCGAGACCATAATGCTTATCAAAATGATCGACATGATGACCCCGACCGACATGATCAGTGCCTGCGGTGCGATTTCAAATCTGTTTCTCATGAATTGATCCTCCTCGGTCATGTTATCGAGATAAAGTCCTTGAGCGAGTTCTGGTAAGAATTGAACAGGTTCAGCGCGCTTATCATAAACGGTACAAGCAAATACCCGAATAAAATGATCCCTCCCGGCAGTATCGCGGCAAGCGTTCCGAGCAGAACATCATTTTCGAGATCTATCGTCCTTTCGGCTTTCCTGTCCTCCCGGAAAGCCCTGATCTCGGATGAGATCTCGTCAAAAGCTGTTTCCGTACCCAGTTCGTCCGCCATGATAAAGCAATCTACGATCCTGACAAAATCTGTATTCTCGCACGAATTCTTCAGCCATTCGAGTGCTTCTGTTTCGCAAATGCCGTATTCATCGATACATCTCCTGAGCGGTTCCTTAAAATATACCGAGAAGCTTTCGAGCGTTTCCATGATCACCCTTGGACTGATCCCGGGAACATCCTTCTGAATACTGACTATCAGCTGAAGCAGTATGATCTCGTCTTTAACTTTTGAATTTCTTACGATCTTCTCAAAAATGCTTCCGAGCTCCGGATAAAATGCCGCGATCGCAGCGGCGACAAGCACTACGATAAGGTCTATAATATCAGTACCTTCACTTACCGCCATTTCGGCACGGCTGATGATCTCTTCGGCCGCCGAAGAAGCAACCTCCGCATTGCCGATACCGTCCTCATTAAGCAGTTCTCCTGCAAGTTTCTCTACATCCGGCATCGGGCCTTTTTCCATGACCAGTTTCCGGGTATAAAGCGGAATAAGATATTCCATCGCGGCGATCTGTCTTCCGTCCGCGATATCACACAGCATCTCGATATTCCCTGTATCTGTCTGCAGAAGCCTGACTGCTTCCTTGTGTGAATACATCAGTGCAGACAGTACTATCAGTCCGGTAAAGCAGAACAGTACAATACGCTTTATCCCTTTTTTCAGACCTTCAAGCCATCGTAAGATAACGTTGCCTCGGAGGGCTTCTTCATTCGTGCTCTCAATGCCCGCATTCTTCAGCCCGCTCACGAACCTGTAGCACACAAAACTTATGCCTGCGATCGCAAGTCTCAGGACTGTTCCCGTACGCCCGTAGTAGAACAGGAGCAGATTCGGATTCGTCTCTGTAGCCCATGAGGCTATAAATCCGACGGAAAGCGAGGGAAGTGCCGCCGTCCATGTCAGACCCATGAATTTGTGTTTTCTGTTGTTGATAAACCTTCTCTCGTCACGCACCTCCATTCTCAGCTGCATGACTGCGTTTATAAACACGGACCCGTTCTCGTTATCCTGGTCTCCGTTTTCTTCTACCAGCATCATCATGGACATCAGAAGGCGCAGATACCTGTTTTTCTCCGAATTCTGATAAGCGTTACCCAAAGTCCTCAGATCAGGCGATTCAAGGATCTCGGCAATTTCGGCCAGTTCTCTGCTAAGTGGGGCTTTGATACCGTCAGCTGCGTAAAACAACGCATCCCTTATCGATCCCGTCCGGAAATAATGATGTTTCAGATTACCCAGAAAACGGTCAAGCTCCGTAAGAAAGCGTATTTCCTTTCCCGTCTGTTCCGAGTGTTTATACTCCGAAACGAACACATAAACAATGAAGCCTGTATAGATCACTCCTATAAAAGGATCGTCTGCCAGATACGCTGCTACGGCCAGGATCATCAATATCACGGATATCTTATATATCTTTGAACCTCTCATACCAATCCTTTCCGATCAGCCGCTCGGGCTCGCCTTCTATTGTCCCGGTAAGCTTATAACGATGCTCCTGCGTATCAAATTCGACTATATTCTTCAGTCGGTAACCCGATACGCTGTCTTCCTGCGGTATGATCTGGGTGATACGCTCAATATAATGATGTCCGGTCACATCGTGGATCATATGGATGTCAAAATTGATGGAATCCACCACCTGCTTCTGGGCGACCGAAATATCGCTTATCCCCCATTCACACACCAGCGCATTGCGCATATACTCGATTAGCTTGCGTGTGGTTTCGTGGTGCAGCGTAGTTATCGCCATCCTTGATCCGGACTGGGCGACCTGGATGAATGCTCCCGCCACCTTCGGTTCGTTGACCTCTCCGAGGATCAGTACATCTGTGTCCGTCTTCTTGCTGGCGGCAATGGCGTAATAAATCGTAAAATCACCTCTCTCCTGCATCACGTGCACATTTCTGTCCGGATACAGGTTATTGATGTTCAGTTCGAAGTTGCTCTCCACCACCCTCAATGCGAATTTGGGGTCGATAAATTCGATAAGTGCCTTGACCAGAGTGGTTTTTCCGCCTCCGGTATTTCCGCTGACCACAAAGTTCAGTTCCGCTCCGACTATGCTCTTCAGCAGCTCTATAACAGCCTCACAGCCTTTGTCGGTAATTAGTGTCTCGATCTTTCCGGCATCGGTACTCGAAAATTTTCTGACAAAGAACGTCCATCCGTCTGAAACCGGCGGTCTTGCGACAACTACTCTCGAATTGTTTTTCATCGAGGACAGAAGGACAGGATTACGTTTGGAAAGGGAAGTTCTCGAATTGTATCTGTACAGGTTCTTTACAACGCGCTCGAGATTCTCCTGACTCCCGAAGCTCAGAAAGCTCATATGGATAAGCCTCCCCTTGTAGACGCAATAGATCGTGTCCCAGATATTACTCTTCTGCTCTTTATTTCCGAATATTTCCTCAAGATAGTTGTATTCGACCCTCGTTCTTCCGCCCGTTCCGCCCGAAACCCCGTCTATATCCGGGTCCATTATCAGGATATCTGCCGCATCATGTCCGTACAGAGTCTCATAACATCTCTGGGTGAGCATCTCGAGCTTATCCGTAAACAGGCCTTCATACATGCATTCATCAAACGCGCTCCTGATCGTATTTTCATCGATCATTCCACGCGGTCGTCCTTTATCGTCGGTCTTGTCCGCATCCCATTCAAAATCGGCCGCCATATGTGAAAAAACATGTATCCTGAATACCCGCAGATAGATCGCGTACAGATACTCAAACAGATCCCTGGCCCCAAGCATTTCCGGCCGGTTAAACTCCAATACACGGTCGATCGTGTTCTCATTGATGTCCAGGTCATGCTGTAGTATTTCCCTTATATGATCCTTCAAAAATTCTCTGTCTCCGGGATCTCCCAGACACGATTCCCTTACGGCATTCCGAAGTTTCGCCCGCAGGATCTTTCTTTTGATGTCTCCTTCTACTTTATGTCCGGGGACCTGTGATATCCTGTTATTGATACATGCCCTGACTTTTTCTGTCAGACTGCCGATCTTGTAATGATCGTTCTCAAATGATACTTTCTTATCTTTCCCGGCAAATACCCCAGCCAGCCCATAAACAGCCGGTATAAGCGCCAGTATCGCCAGTATTATGAAAAAATAAAGATTCATCTATCTTCTCCGTACTATCCTTCTGCACATTCCGATAAGCTTTTCCGCACAGTTGACTATTTCCTTGAAAAAGTAGGGATCCTCGGTCTCCCGGGGATTTCGTTCAAGACTTTTCAGGAAATTATACTGCCTGCCCTCTTCGATAGCGTCCATAAATGCGGTGCTTAGCGGTACTGCGCCGGTGTTGCCTGTCCCGAGCCTTCCCAGGAAGAATTTCAGATTGTTGATATTGTACCTGGAAGTCGGAATATATCTAGAAAATACAAAGAAGAGCTTCTCTTCTGCGATCCCGGCATCTCTCAGGGTTTCGATCGATCGTCTTACGATCTTCTTTCCCTGGCAGCATACAACCGCAACAACGTCTGCTTCGGCCAGTATCTGGATCGTGCTGTCATCGATACCTGTTCCTGCGTCTATCATCACGGTTTCGAACTTTTCCTCGGCCGCCGAATAAACAAGCGGAAGTATCTTGGCCAACAGGTCCGCATCAATGCTCCTGCCTTCGATCCTGCAAGACGGTATCAGATAAGACAGACCTCCTTCTTTTTCTATCGAATTGTTAAGTACATCCTCTCCGGTAAGTTTTCCGGATTTAAACTGCCGTATGAGCGAGTCCGTACCCATTTCCAGCCTTAGACATTCACGCTCATCCTCCGTGATATCGTGCAGAAAGAATTCTTCAAGCTCTTCCGAGAGTATATGTGTCTGTGTCGATAAGCAGTAAACCCTCATCTTCCACGCAGCTGCCGCCGAGATCGCCATCATGCACGATGTCGTACCCTCCCGGTGATTCTCTGACCAGAACGCAATCTTCATAATCCGACCTTCCTCCTGTATATCTTTCTTCACCCGATGCCTGTTTCATTCCGTATTTCCCATGTTCCCCGTATTTGCCGAGATTGACGCTCCATGTTCCGGTTCTCATATTCTTTTCCCCTTCCCGGCATTTATGTATGCCCTGCGGTATTCGAAGCCTGAAGTATCTATCCCGGCCCCGTCGCACAATTCTTCGAGCAGGTTCAGCAGCCTGTCTGAAGCATCGATAAATCTGAAACCGTCGTTGTATGCGGCAAGCATCTCAAGCTTCCTGTCCTTTTTTGACCATGGTATCAGGAAGCTCTTCGAGGCTCCGGCCAGCTTCTCCAGCTCGTCGATAATGAGCTTCGCGGTACCCGTATAATCCCTTATGACCAGCAGTTTCTTGCCGTCCAGCCTTTTTCTGTCATACTGCGAATTCTTGTTGATCGCACGAAGCACGCTCCTCATTTCATACAGATTCTCGGGATACTCATCCGTAATAAACAGCCTTACACTGTTCCCGTCTTCATGATCGTTCCAAAAATCCGCCAATGCCGCTGACGCATCGTTGAGGATGATCATAAAATCGAAGCTTTCCTCGTCAATATCATCTTCTATCGCCTGTTTCAGCTTCATATCGCGATACCCCGGGATAAATGCCGCTCCCGGGATCGTTCCTGCGGACTCCGCCACCATTGAAACACGATAATCCGCATCTCTTTCGTCAAAGCCCGGATAGGCATATGTATATCCGAACCCTCCGTAATCAAAAACCTGTTTATCCAGATCAAAATCTTCAAATACCGGTATAAAGCTCCTCATTGGTTTTGCTATGCTTCTGTCACACACCAGTACTTTGTAATGAAGATTCTGCAGTGTCCTTGCAAGATAAAGCACAATATCACAGTATCTTGCACCGTAGACCGAAATCTTCCGCACCCGTGTCACCCCTTTTCATTATTTTTGTTAATCTACCTTCCTTCTGTCTTCTCCTTCTGCTCGATCAGGTCCGCCACAGCCCCTGATGGTTTATAATCCGCGATTGACGGTTCCTGTAGCTCACCTTGCGGATATTCGACGGCATATATACGCCGGCCTTCTCCTGCCCTGCAATCGGCGATGGCGCTCCCCATACGCAGGAGTTCTTCTTCGTTGACATGCAGTATCACGCTGCTGCGGTTTACGGCAATGCCCTCGATCCGTTTTCTTGCAAGCACTACGTAGTCCGAGCCGTCCTCAAAGCATATCCTTACGTCGACATAACTTCCGACGGACACATTGCCGCTGATCTCGATGCAGAAATATTCGATCTCCCTTTCGGGCCCGAGCAGCCCGCTCTCGTACAGCATGTCTTTCGTAATATAAGTATTCTTGTATAATGGGATTTTTGCGGTTTTTCCAACCGCGTCAGATAAATATAGAATTGTATTTTCCGGAACCGATACAGCCGGAAGTTCGGCATTTACCAGATTTTCTTCACAGATGACCGTTCCGGCTTCGATGTCCTCTGATACGCACAGTACAGATACTTTCCGGGAATTAAACAATTGAAGTTCTTCTTCGGCTTCTTTAAGCCTTTTTTGCATATTTTTGATGCGGTTTCCGTAGAAAAAACAGATCGAAAATATGACTATCCCAAGAAAAGTAAGTCCCAAAGCGCTGCAGATTATGATCCTATGCCTGAATCTGCGCATTAAAACTCCTTTCAGCAACAAAATTTCATATTCAATTGTAAGATAATGTGATTGTAGCGGGATTCCCGCCGTTTAGATTCGAACCATTGAAATGTTTCTCATGAGATGTGTAAAATACTATAACAAAAAAATCGATTTGTAAAGTACTATTTTTAAAAATTTTTCTGGCAGGTCTCAAACCCCTCTATAGAACAGTTTACGGCGAAGAAGCAACCTTCTCCGCCGTAAAATTACGTATAAAATATTCAATTGTGATCCGTTGCCTCCGAAGGCAACCGCATTACAGCAGATGTATCCCCTCTGCTTCCGCCTTCTCGATCATATCTGCGGGCCATACCGATGAATGAACCTCGCCGATATGCGCTTTGCGCAGGAAATACATACACATTCTTGACTGGCCGATTCCGCCGCCGACCGTGTAAGGAAGCTCTTTATTGAGTATCGCCTTCTGGAACGGAAGCTCGGCTCTTTCCTCGCAGCCCGCTTTTTTCAGCTGTTCCGCGAGTGAGTTCTCATCAACTCTTATTCCCATCGAAGAAAGCTCAAATGCGCTGTCAAGTACGGGATAATATACAAGTATATCGCCGTTCAGCGCCCAGTCATCGTAGTCGGGAGCCCTGCCGTCATGACGCTCGCCCGAAGCCATCTTATCTCCGATCTGCATCAGGAAAACAGCTTTTTTCATGCGGCAGATCTTGTTCTCGCGCTCCTTGGGAGTATCGTCGGGCCAGATATTTTCAAGCTCCTGAGTAGTCACAAATGAGATCTCGTCCGGAAGTATCTCGCCGATAAACGGATACTTGTCGCAAATATAATGCTCGGTGTCCTTGAGCGCCTGGAAGATCCTTCTTACGACCGACTTCAGCGTATCAACGTTGCGCTCGTCCTTAAGTATTATCTTCTCCCAGTCCCACTGGTCAACATACACGCTGTGAAGGTTATCAAGTTCCTCATCGCGTCTGATCGCGGTCATATCGGTGTAAAGGCCTTCACCGTAGCTGAAACCGTATTGTTTGAGCGCCATTCTCTTCCATTTTGCAAGCGAATGAACAACCTCGACCTTCGCATCGTCAAGGTCCTTGATATCAAAGTTAACGGGTCTTTCAACTCCGTTCAGGTTATCATTCAGACCCGATTCCGGCCTAACAAACAGAGGCGCCGAAACTCTCGTAAGATTCAGCTGTTTGGCGAGCTGCCTTTCAAAATGATCCTTGATGTACTTGATCGCATGCTGCGTTTCCTTTACATCAAGCTTGGTCTCATACCCTTCGGGCAAAATCAATTTACTCATTTACTTCCTCTCCCTTCAAGATCCGTTTCCGGATCAAAAATCACTCAGATCTTCAAGCTCGGACAAATATCCGTTCCTGTATCTTTTATCGGCCGAAACATCCTCTCCGAACCACTCCGGTGCTACAAACGAATCGGCGCTTTCAACATCGGGAAATTCGACCTCAACAAATACCAGTCCTTCGAGCTTTCCGTGAAATACATCCAACTCCGCCTTCAGCCCGCCGTCCAAAGGTATCACATACCTTGTCTTGCAGATAATGTTGTTGTCGACCTTGGTCTTCAAATGCTCATAAGCCTTACGGTCCAGAAAGAACTCGAATTCTTCGTTCATGAGCGGATTGCCGCTTTTTCCTGAGCCTTCGTGCTTCTGCTTGAAAGTAAGTATGTAATCGTCATTGCTTTTTCTGATCCTGACGACCGGCTTCCTGCAGATATAACCCTGCTCGATCTCAAGCTTCAGACAATCCGTGGTCTCCTGCGGCATTTTCCTGATAAGATACTTTCTCTCGATTTCCATATTCTTAACCTTTCGGAAATATACATCCCGATTATTGACCTTTTTACTCTAACAATTTAATATAATAACACAATGAATTGTTAAGTTACAAGTATAAAATCAAAGGATACCGATATGAACGAAGAAGACCTGTTGTATTTGAATTCCCAACCTGACGGAAATACCGTGCTCCGTACGGAATCGCTTGAGATACGCGAGCTTGTGAGAAAAAATGCCTCTTCGGTGTTGCGTATCCTCGCTGATTGTCCCGAGGGCTCCTTTATGCTGCCCGATCTTGCGCTCCCCGGCCCGGCATCGGACGAGCAGGAGTTTGAAGCAGCAGCTTCCGGGCTCGGTGTCATAATAGCCTCCGATATTACCGATCAGTACCGTTTTTTCGGCTACGGATTGTGGGGAGTATTTCATGACGGGCAGATCATAGGACTCGCCATGCTGAAAAACGGCTCCGCTTCGAATGTCTGTGAGATCGGTTATGCAATACTTTCAGAATACCGCAGAAAAAAATTTATGACCGAAGCTATGCTCGCGGTTCTTGAACATGCCCGGTCATGCGGTTTTCACACTGCCGGGATCAATATCACCGGCGACAATCCTGTTTCCCTTGCTTTCTGGAACAATCTGAAAAAAGAATATAACCGCAGGCATTGCTATAATGATGTGGATTCATTCAATTTAACATTATAGCCCAGCCAGTTCTTCTTATGGACTTTCTTGCCTTCCATACGCCTCATCAGTATCTCGCAGCTTCTGACTCCCGCCTCCACCGCATCGAACCTCAGTGAAGTGATCGAAGGCCTGTGATTTTCAAGCATGGTACTGTTGTAAAATGAAGCGATCCTGATATTCTGGGGCACACTGATCTGCATCTTGTTCAGCTTCAGCAGCACCTGGTTGCACACATAATCGTCCATGCATACGATGCAGTCCGAACCCAGCCGGATAAAGTCCTCAACGCTCGATTCCAGTTCCTCTGTATCATCGATACCGGTCCTTACGAGTTCCGGTACATATTCCTTGTTCATTGCCTTATGAGCATCCAGGAATCCGTTGAGACGATTCGCATTGACGATGTATTTCGTACTCCCTCCGATCAGCGACAGCCTCTTCATTCCTTTGAGCAGCAGGACGCTTGTCAGCTCCTTGCAGGCCTGATAGTGGTCATTATCGACCTGGATAGCGTCCGGATTGACCGATGTGCCGACCGTTACAAACGGAACCCCGACTTTCAGGAGAAATCTTTCGGCCGCATCGTCCTCATATGTTCTTCCGATGATCACTCCGTCAACCTTATGATTGTTGATAAGGCGCTCTAACGAACTGATATCGCCGTCTTCCATCATGCACAGCAGGACATCGTAATCCGATTCGCCGGCAACATTGCTTATGCCCCACATACACTTCTGGAAGAAAGGCATGTCGATAAATCCATAGACTCCGGGCATCGTAAATGCAATATTGAAGGTCTTGGACTGAGCCAGACTCTTGGCGATCGCACTCGGTCTGTAATTGTGCAGTTCGATATACGAACGGACTCTTTCCCGCGTTTCGGCGCTCACCCTGCCTTTACCGGAGATCGCTCTTGAAACCGTTGTTTTGGAAATACCGAGCTCTCGCGCAATATCGTCTATCGTGATCTTTGAATTATCCATTTTCAACCCCAAACCGTTTCAGAATCCGAACAGATGCTCTACAAGCCCCTCGAATCGTTCCATGTTCTTCGAATTTGCTATGCATGCAACATAATATTTCGCTGTGACCTCGGTTTCGAGGGCCCGGCTGATATATTCCGTCACATCAAGCGCATATATCTTGTTATTCTGGGGACCCCTTATCCAATACGGCTCCAGCTTATCAAGCACGCTCTTGTCGAGAACGGTCTCCAGATCGGCATAAGCCTCTGAATCAAGATAATTCGTAAATTCCGAGGACGGAAAAATTGCCGCATCTATAGTGGCACCGGATATATATGTCACGAATTTCATTCTTGAATTGTATTCGTTGCTGATAAAATAGAAATCCGTATCGATCTGTATCTCTTCTTTTTTCTCGTCCGTCACGAATTTTGCCTTAAGATCGTTCGTCATCGATTCAATGTTATCTTTGTACAAAGGATTATCGATGATCGCAACGTAGTACAGCATTTCGGGCTTCGGACCGAATGTACTGTACAAAAGGCTTACTACCAGAGCGGTAATAATGATCCCGACGACAAGCTTGAACAGGACATAGTCCTTGAAAAACTGCCATTTTTCCTTGCCGTTGAGTTCTTTAAAAGTTTCCGACGCTTTCTTCTGTTCATCTCTTTTTGTATAGATCGCGGCGTCGTCGTTAAGTGTTGTTTTTTGTGATTTACCGTCATCGGCCGTTATTTTCAATTGATTTCCCTCCGATCAAATGTATCTCAAAATCATAACAACATAGAAATCCTGTATAGAATACTACTCCACTTATTTTTCTTTCGCAAGTGTTTTCATTATATCAAAAAAATTTTTGACTATGAGTTTGATATTGTGTATTATTATAGTATCGAGAGGGGGAAGTAAATTTATGTCAAATTGTGCTATTGTAGGGATCAACTGGGGCGACGAAGGAAAGGGCCGCATGGTTGATCTGCTGACCGGAAAATATGATATCGTCGTAAGATATCAGGGCGGAGGTAATGCCGGACATACCGTTATCAACGAGTATGGCAAGTTCGCTCTCCATCTTCTGCCTTCGGGTATTTTCCACAAAGGAGTAATGAACATCCTCGGAAACGGCGTGGCTATGGATGCCGAGAACCTGCTTTCCGAGATCGATACCGTCAAGGCTCAGGGTGTCAATATTTCACCCGACAACCTGAAGATCAGCGACAGAGCATCACTGCTCCTGCCCTGGCACAGAGAGCTCGACGGACTTGAAGAAGCAAGACTCGCCGACAAGAAATACGGTTCTACCAAACAGGGCATCGCTCCGTTCTATTCGGACAAATACCAGAAAAAGACCGTCATGGCGGGCGAACTGTTCTATCCCGAGAAGCTGAAAAGCCATCTTGCGGATCTGCTTGAATGGAAAAACCTCACGCTTACGAAGGTTTACGGTGCAGAGCCCGCAACTATGGACGATCTTATGAAATGGGTTGAAGATTACGGCGAAAGGATCAAACCCTACATTTGCGACACTGCGAAATACCTGCACGACGCTCAGAAACAGAGCAAGAGCATCATGTTCGAAGCCCAGCTCGGAACACTGCGTGACCTTGATTTCGGTATCTATCCTTACACCACTTCATCGAATTCCATAGCAGCTTATGCTCCGGTCGGAAGCGGACTTCCCGGTGCAAAGATCGATCAGATCATCGGTGTTGTCAAGGCATATTCTACCTGTGTAGGCGAAGGCCCGTTTACCTGTGAAATGTTCGGACCCGAAGCCGATGCATTAAGGGAAGCCGGTTTCGAATACGGTGCGAAGACAGGAAGGCCCAGACGTGTTGGGCCGATCGACATCGTTGCGACAAGATACGGAGTCAGGATGCAGGCTGCTACGGATATCGCGCTTACCAAGCTCGATGTACTCAGTTATATGGATAAGATCCCCGTTTGCGCACATTACGAACTCGACGGCAAGATCACGGACGAATTCCCGTTCCCCGCTGCTCTTTATGATGCCAAACCCGTTATCGAATACATGGACGGCTGGAAATGTGATATCTCCGGAGCCCGTTCATGGGAAGATCTTCCCGAAGCGGCCAGAAAATATGTCGAATATATCGAAAAAGAGATCGAATGTCCGATAACATATGTTTCGGTCGGTCCAGAGCGTGAATCCTATATCAAGAGATAAACCGGAAAGGAAACCCTAAATGTACGATAAATACGAATCACCGCTTTCATCGCGGTATGCATCGGACTATATGCTGGAGCTTTTCTCGCACAGGCGGCGCATCACAACCTGGCGTAAGCTCTGGGTCGCACTGGCCCGTGCGGAGCACAAGCTCGGCCTGCCCGTCAGCGCCGAACAGGTGAAGGAACTTGAGGATCACATCGATGAGATCGATTTTGACGCCGCTGCAACACGTGAAAAAGAGGTCCGCCACGACGTTATGGCTCATGTGTATGCATACGGCCTTGCGGCACCCTCTGCGGCCGGTATTATCCATCTCGGCGCAACGAGCTGCTACGTAACCGACAATGCAGACATGATCCTTTACAGGGACGGATTGAAATATCTGCGTGACGAGCTTCGCAGAGTGATCAAAAATCTTGCTGAATTTGCATTAAAATATAAGTCGCTTCCCACTTTGGGATACACACATTATCAGCCCGCACAGCTTGTAACCGTGGGCAAACGCGCAGCGTTGTGGATGCAGGATTTTGTGTCGGATCTTGAGGAACTTGACTTTGTCATTTCGACCACAAAATTGCTCGGCTGCCGCGGAACGACCGGTACCGAGGCCAGCTTCATGGATCTGTTCGAGGGCGATGCTTCGAAAATAGATGAAATGAACCGTATGATCTGCGAGGAATTCGGCTTTGACTCATGCTTCGCGGTAAGCGGACAGACCTATCCCCGCAAATTTGACTCAAGGATCCTGAATGTCCTGTCTTCGATCGCACAGAGCTGTTACCGTATGGCTGAGGATATCAGGCTTCTGCAGCACGACAGACAGCTCGAAGAACCATTTGAGAAGAATCAGATCGGTTCTTCGGCAATGGCTTACAAGCGCAATCCCATGCGCAGCGAGCGTATCTGCTCACTTGCACGTTACCTCATTGCGGATGCCCAGAATGCTTCAATGACCGCAGCTACACAGTGGCTTGAGCGTACCCTTGACGATTCCGCAAACCGCAGGATCTCGCTTCCCGAAGGTTTCCTGTGTGCCGATGCTATCCTGAGGCTTGCCAAGAACGTAACAAGCGGCATGGTCGTAAATGAAAAGATCGTCGAGCGTACCGTCAGAGAATATCTGCCCTTCATCGCTACCGAAAATATCATGATGGAAAGCGTCAAGCGCGGCGGCGACAGGCAGCAGCTGCATGAGATCATCAGGCAGTGCTCGATGGAAGCAACAGCCAACATGAAGAACGGCCTGAGCTGTAATCTTCCCGAGATCATGGCTTCACATCCCGAATTTGGAATGACGCAGGAAGAGATCGAGGCGGTTCTTGAGCCTTCACTGTATATCGGCCGCTGCCCCGAGCAGGTTGAAAGATTTGTTGAGTCGGTAAAAGCGCTGTATGAAGGCGTTGATGAAGTTAATGGTGAGATTAATGTTTAATATACCATCTGCCATGAACTACTCTGAATAAAGTTTTAAACTCTTCAAGGTCAGCATATGTGGCCTGACTGATGAAGTGAAAATCATAAAAACGAACAGGAGGTGCAGTATGGAGAAAATTCTTGTACTTGATTTCGGCGGACAATACGATCAGCTGATCGCACGCCGTGTAAGAGAAAGAAAGGTATATGCCGAAGTTGTTCCATACAACAGGATAACCGTCGAGAAGATCGTCGAGCGCGGTTATAAAGGGATCATTTTTACCGGAGGTCCAAACAGCGTATATGATGAGAAATCTCCCAAATTCGATCCCGCTATCCTGGATGCCGGGATACCTATCCTCGGTATCTGTTACGGATGTCAGCTGATCGCATATCTTGCAGGTGGCAAAGTGGAGCCTGCCAAGACAGGCAGCGAATATGGCAAGACCGAATTTGCCCATGAAATGGGCGTACTGTTCAAGGGCGTTCCGAAGATCACGGTCTGCTGGATGAGCCATACCGATTTCGTCAGCAAAGTTCCCGATGGATACAGGGTTACCGCCAATACCAGATCATGCCCCGTTGCCGCATTTGACAACGATGAGAAAAAGATCTACGGAGTTCAGTTCCATCCTGAGGTTACCCATACCGAGCACGGTGCCGCTATCCTTTCAAACTTCCTGTTCAGCGTATGCGCATGTACCGGTGACTGGAATATGGAGGATTACGCCAAGTCCTGTATCGACCGCTACAAGCGCGATCTGGCCGGCAAGAAGGTTCTCTGCGCCCTCTCCGGCGGCGTAGATTCATCCGTAGCCGCAGTCATGCTGCATAAAGCTATCGGTGACGATCTTACCTGCGTATTCGTAGACCACGGTCTTCTTCGTAAAAATGAAGGCGACATGGTTGAAGAAACCTTCCGCAACCAGTTCAAGATGAACATAATCAGGGTAAATGCCCAGGATCGTTTCATCGGAGCACTTAAAGGAGTAAGTGAACCCGAGCAGAAACGCAAGATCATCGGAGAACAGTTCATCCGTGTATTTGAGAAAGAAGCCAAGAAGATCGGCCGTGTCAACATCCTCGTTCAGGGAACGATCTACCCCGATGTTATCGAAAGCGGTAAGGGCGACGCCGCTACTATCAAGAGTCATCACAATGTAGGCGGATTGCCCGAAGTAATCGAATTTGACGATATTATCGAGCCTCTTCGCGAACTGTTTAAAGATGAAGTCCGCCGCCTCGGTATCGAGCTCGGCATTCCTTACGAGCTTGTATGGAGACAGCCTTTCCCCGGTCCCGGACTTGCGATCCGCGTGATCGGCGACATTACCGAAGAGAAGCTTTCGATCTTGCGCGAAGCCGATGCTATCTTCCGTGAAGAGATCGCTGCTGCCGGTCTCGAAAAGAGTACCAACCAGTACTTTGCCGTTCTTACCGACACCCGCACGGTCGGTGTTATGGGCGATGCCCGCACCTACGGATATACAGTTGCTCTGCGAGCCGTATCCACAGAAGATTTCATGACCGCTGACTGGTCCCACATCCCGTATGAAGTGCTCGGCAAGATCTCCAGCCGCATAACCGGCGAAGTAAAAGGCATCAGCCGCGTAGTATATGATATCACCTCGAAACCCCCGGCAACGGTTGAGTGGGAATGACAACTTAAAATATTGACAATATTCCGTATATAGGTTATTGTATAGAGTGGATGGCGAACTGCTGTCCACTCTATTTCATGACAGGCCGAAAGGTCCGGGGATGACACCCATAGAATAAAACAGAGGTCATAGAATCGAATATGCTGTTGCAAGGGGGATGATACCCATAGAAAAAAACATTATTGTGACAGACGTAGATGGTAAACAGATCGGCACTACCTACCCCAAAAGGGCAAGGGGGCTATTGAAGAACGGTCGGGCAGAGTATGTCAGTGACCGCGAAATACGTCTGAAAAGTACTCGGGCTCCGGCCGTAGATATAAATACGGAGGATGCAAAAATGAGTAAAGTTATCAATTTTAACACAAGAGATTTTACATTTGAAGATACCTGTAAATCAAACGTCGGTTTCCGAGGTTTTGTTTCTACTGCTCTCGGCAATGAGGAAATCTGGGAGATCGGTGACTGGGGCTGGAACTGGACGCAGATCTGCACGGAACTTACCGGACTTGATAAAAATACGGACTATATATTCAGGTTCGCCATGACGCTTGGCCATAATGATGACAACAGGGAAGAATCGCTGGTCCATATTTTCCGTTCATATCCGGATGTGCCGGTAGAAAGCTCAGATTCTCAGGTCGTAAACGTCGTAAATGAAGGCCTTCCGGAATCCGCCGGTGATGGCATCGAGAAAACAAGCGGGCCGGTCCGCGACGATCTTGAAAATGCGCGCAAACAGGCCTGGGACGAAAGGTACACATACTGCATCAGGCAGAGCCGCTTCAAACCGGTCATCAGCAAGCGCGACACGGATGAAGATACAATGCTCAGGGTCTTCGAGCTTCCGTTCAATACCGGTGACTCGCAGAACTGGAAGATCGTTATCGTTTCCAATCATGCTATAGCGCGATTCTTCAGGGCAAAAGATGCTCAGGCATATTCTGAACTCGAAGATTTAAGTTATGATCAGTGGCGTGAGCAGAGAACCGCAAAGCTCAACGCCGAACAGGAGAAGAAAAGACTTGCGCAGATTGAAGCAGGCCAGAGGATAGCGATGGCGGCTGCCAATCCTGAATTTAAGGCTCCTAACTTTGGTTCGGTACAAGGCTTAAATGCTCCGAATTTTGGTTCGTTACAGGGCTTTAATGCTCCCAACTTCGCTTCATCACCGGATGTCACCGCTGCGATCGAAAATGCGGTTGAAGATGCGGTTGAGGATGCCATTTCCAACGCGATGTCAGAGATTTCGGACAATCTTCAGGAAAGGATCGAAGAAAGCATTAACGACTCGATCAGTGAATTTTTCAACGAAGGTATCGAAAGTTTCATGTCATCACATCAGTTTACGCTGAAGGATGGAACCGTTGTTTCCGACGCTCCCAGGACCAAGGTGCTCAGCCCCGACCGTAAGAAGCTTCTGACCTGCTATGGCGGTCTTACCGTTGAAGATACTTCAAAATGGGACGGCAAGCTTGCGAAAGGCTGGGGACTCAGAGTTCAGACCAGGATATCATGCTGGGAAATACTCTACATCTATGATACCGAGAAAGAAGCTACCGACGCACTGGTAAGAGTCAAGGATGGGATCGAACGCGGAGACGAGCTGGTTGATCTCTCAACCGACTGAAGCATCAGGCTGAAGACAGTAATCTCTCATGATCAGTATTTCAACTATAACTATACTCAAAAAAGGGTTGCTGCATACCGGTGCAGCAACCTTTCTATTTTTTCAACTATATTCACTAACTGTAAATACTCTGATTTATCTACTAAATAACATCGTCTCGATAAAATGCTTACTCCCAACTAACGAACTATCCTATCACGTTTTTACCCCAGATTCTCCTCTATATCCTTCCTTATCTGCTCCGTCAGTTCCTCAAACGAGGCGAACTTGCGCTCGGGGCGGACAAATTCGAGCAGGGTAACGGAGATTTCCCGGTTATAGAGGTCCCCGTGAAAGTCTTTGATAAATGATTCGGCGTTGACACATCCCGTATCCGAGACAGTCGGTTTGGTCCCGAGGTTTGTAATCGAGTCGTATTCCTTCTCTTCCACCCTGACCCTGGACCGATAGACGCCCTTGTCATAACCGGAAATGTCTTCCCTCGGGATGATATTGGCCGTAGGAACATTGATCGTATTGCCGAGCGAGTTGCCGTGGACCACAACTCCCGTAATCGTATATGGTAGTTTTCTCATCATATCACTTTTATCATAGCTAAAAATGCAAGTACAAATGTAACAAGTATCGCAAGGGATATCAGGAAGAAGCCGATACTGAATTTAGCCTTGCCTGTGGATTCGGTTGAAGGCTCGACAAGTCTTGCCGATCTCAATGCGGTAACGATCGGTTTGTATATCAGGAGCGTGATTCCCGCATTGATGCCGCCTTTTATCAGGTTGAAAGGTAAAAATACGGGTATAAGCATGCCCACAACCTGTGAACGGTCGACCTTCATATACAAAGGCGTAATGATGTAGTTCCAAAGGATCATGCACAATGTCATGCTCACAACGCCAAGCAGCAGGCCTATCAGCGCGCCGGTTTTGGTCCTCTTCTTCTTGTAAACGAGCGTTGCGGGGAGCACAAACGCACAAGTCGCGATCACATTCATCAGGAAGCCGTAAAATCCGGTCGTACTGATCGTTATCATTTCGATAAATGAAACAAGGACTGACAGGATCACTCCGGAAAGAGGCCCCATCAGGAAGCCCACGATGACTATTATTGCGTCTTTCGGCTCATAACTTAAGAATCCGGCAACATTGGGAATGACCTTGGAGATCACTACCGAAACATATGCAAGTGCCGCAAACATGGCGATTACCGCCATATACTTAGGTGTAAATCTAGTATCCTTCACTTTCTTTTCCTCCTTAAAATATACACTCATTTGAAAGTTCTTCCGGCTTTCAAAATGGATTCATGAATTTCTGTATCCGTGAAGAAGAAAAAGCCCTGAACAGGTAAATGTTCAGGGCACACAAACAAGTGCATTTTCTTTCTTCTTTCATCCGGACTGTAACCGTCGGTATCGGAATCTCACCGATTCGGGCCCGGAGCTGCCGGGCTTCGCGGACTTGGGAATTACATGTACAGCAACGTACAGCATTCCATCACCGCCGGTGGGGACTTGCACCCCGCCCTGAAGTATTTTTATACCGTAAAATGTATTTATTTACAGTCAAATAACATTATTTTATCTATATCGTACCGGTCATATATACTCATTTCCGGTCGCGATAATATCACAGTATCATCGTCAGCTGTATCCTCTTCTTCTGAAGATCCACGCTCATGACCTTAACATCGACGATATCGCCAACGCTTACGGCATCAAGAGGATGCTTGATGAACTTCTTATTGGTGATCTGTGAAACATGAACAAGTCCGTCCTGATGGACTCCGATATCTACGAATACACCGAAGTCGATAACGTTGCGCACGGTTCCTTTGAGGATCATGCCTTCCTTCAGATCCTTCATCTCGAGAACGTCGGTACGAAGGATGGGAGCCGGCATATCCGAACGGGGATCACGTCCGGGCTTCTCAAGTTCCTTGATGATATCGGTAAGAGTGATCTCTCCGATACCAAGCTCCTCGGCAAGCTTCTTCTTGTCCTTGACCATGTTGCCAAGATGTGAAAGGCCTGCACCTGAAGCGTTGGAGCCTTCAGCCTTACCTGCACCGGTCTGCGCCTTGTTGCCCGCATTACCGGCATTTGCATTTTTAGCGTTATTTGCATTATTTCCGGCATTGCCCGATGCGCCGTTATCCTTGGCTGCATTCTTGCCGCCGGCAAGTGCCTTCATGAGCAGCTGTCCCATGGCGGAGTTGGCATTTCTAACCTGAATGTCCTTCTCGCCCTTCCTGCCGCGGTTGTTCCTGTCTCCTCTTTCGGCACGCTCTGCAGCATCCGAAGCTGCCTTTTCCTGTGCTGCGGCCTGACGCTGTGCCTTGGCCTGTTCAGCCTGAACAGTCTTGATATCCGAAGGAGTAAAACCTAACTTCTCGAGAAGCTTGGTTGCTGCCTCATATGACTCGGGATGAACACTGGTCGCGTCAAGCGGGTTCGTTCCGTCGGAAATACGGAGGAAACCTGCGCACTGCTCAAATGCCTTGGGTCCGAGCTTCGGAACCTTGAGCAGTTCCGCTCTTGAACGAAACTTGCCGTTCGCCTCACGGAAAGCAACGATATTCTTGGCAATAGGCTTGGAAATACCCGAAACATATTCAAGCAGTGATGCCGAAGCGGTATTCAGGTCTACGCCGACTTTGTTAACACAATCCTCTACAACGCCTTCAAGCGCTTCGCCGAGCTTCTTCTGGTTCATATCATGCTGATACTGCCCTACACCGATCGACTTGGGATCGATCTTAACGAGCTCTGCGAGCGGATCCTGGATACGTCTTGCGATCGATGCGGCACTACGTTGTCCGACATCGAATTCCGGGAACTCCTCGGTAGCCAGCTTGCTTGCCGAATATACGGAAGCACCGGCCTCGCTTACGATCACGTAGGACAGGTCCTTCTTGCCGAGCTCCTTGAGCAGTTCGGTAATAACCTGCTCCGACTCTCTCGATGCTGTTCCGTTACCTACGGAAATAAGCGTTATATTGTATTTTTCGATAAGTTTCTTCAGTGTTCTCTTCGCTTCGTCAACCTTGAACTGGGGCGCGGTCGGATAAATAACAACCGTATCGAGAACTTTGCCTGTGGGATCGACTACTGCGAGCTTGCAGCCTGTTCTGAAAGCGGGATCCCATCCGAGTACAAAATGTCCGGCAATGGGAGGCGCCATAAGCAGCTGTGTAAGGTTCTTGCCGAATACCTTGATAGCTCCGTCCTCGGCCTTCTCGGTAAGATCACTTCTGATCTCACGTTCGATAGCAGGTCCGATCAGACGCTCATAACTGTCCTTGATCGTATCCTTCAACAGCTGGCTGGTATACTCATTATCCTTGCGGATAACCATCTTCTCGAGATAATCAAGGATCTGGTCCTCGGGAGCTTCAACCTTGACGGTAAGGAATTTCTCATCCTCACCGCGGTTGAGCGCAAGTACGCGGTGTCCGAGGATCGCGCTGATCTTCTCGGTGAACTTGTAATACATCTCGTATACGCTCTCGGCCTTCTCATCCTTGGCTTCGGAAGTGATAACTCCCTCATCCTGAGTCAGCTTTCTGATATGCATACGGTAGTCCGCCTCGTCGGAAATGCGCTCCGCAATGATATCGCATGCTCCGGCGATCGCATCCTTGGCCGATTCGACACCCTTTTCCTCGCTGATATATTCTGCGGCATATTCCTCGATAGGCTTGTCCGCTTCCTGTCCGAAAATAACGTCTGCGAGCGGCTCCAGTCCCTTTTCTTTCGCAACTGTCGCTCTCGTACGCTTCTTCTGTTTATATGGACGATACAGATCCTCTACAACAACCAGGGTCGTGGCTGCCATGATCTGTTCCTTCAGTTCGTCTGTTAACTTGCCCTGTTCCTCAATACTTGCAATAACGGCGTTCTTTCTGTCTTCAAGGTTGCGAAGGTATGTAAGCCTTTCGAACAGATTACGCAGAACCTCGTCATTGAGCGATCCGGTAACTTCCTTACGATAACGTGCGATAAACGGTATCGTATTGCCCTCGTCGATCAGCTTGACGGTCGCATCTACCTGTGAAACCTTGATATTAAGCTCGCTTGCGAGTTGTTCGTTGATATTCATGACTATCCTTTCTAAATTTCCTTTCAATCAAAATTCCAGTATTTAATGATACAGAATTCGAGTCGATTTGTAAAGGATAAGTTTGAAAGTTCATTTCATTCGCTGAATGAGATGTAAATACCGCACCTAATCATTCTGCGGGATCAATACGCTTGAATGTTACGCCTTTTGTAACTCCGGAAGCGATTATCTTCTTCTTGATCGATTCAAATTTCTTTTTACTTCCGGCGATCTGAATTACCGCATTCTTGGCAATACCCTTGAAAGCGCCCTTTCCGACCTTCTTCAGCTTGTCGGCGTAGATCACGATATTCTTGAGCTTGCTTGCATCCCTGAACGCATCCTTGCCGATCGCCGTAACATTCTTGCCGATCGTAACTCTCGTGATCGAAGTATTGTTCTTGAAGCTGTTCTTGGCAACGGATACGACCTCATACTTGGAATTGTCGGAAAGCATCAGGTTCGAAGCAACCGACGCGATCCTGCGGTCGGTCGTATACTTCTTCAGCGAGAACTTCGAAGCATCCGTTGATGCAAATATCCTGTGGATCGTCTCTCCGTTCGGATATACATTGTCCAGCGTCAGCTTGATCTCGCCGTCCTTGTTGACTTCTATGAGCTCATAGCTGCTTCTTCCGTCCTTCGAGGTAACACGCAGTCCTACGGAATACGACCCGTCGGCACGCGTGATCTCGGTCTTCTGGGTTATCTCACCGTATTTGTCGACCGTTACGTTCTCGGTATAACTTATGATAACCTTGCCTTCGGTGTTCATGTAGGCCGTGTAAACGGTCTTATTGCCGATGGCATCGGTATTGCTGGTCGTAAATGTACTGGAATTGTCGGCATACTCGATCATTTCGACCGTGCTCGTCGAGCCGTCGACATTCTCTATGGTCTTGATAGTGGAGAGCGAACCGTCTTTATTCTTGATAACCTCATAAGTCGTAACATTGCCGTAACGATCCGTAGTTACGCTCTTCTGAGGTTCGTCGTCTTTCAAAGTAGGCGTCGGTGTGGGAGTATCCTTGGCATCTCCCGCCTTCGGTGTAGGTGTGGGAGTTGTCGTCAATGTACTGCTTCCCGGATAATAGCTGCTGCGGTTATCATAATAAATGACCGCTCCGGCACTTGTAGCACCACCTCCGATACTTCCGCCGGTACCGCTGCCATTCTGCGAGCCCGAGCCCTGCTGGTTCTGGGCAGGCGTAGGTGTGGGCGTGGTTATGGGTGAGGGAGTAGAAGTAGGCGTTGTACCGCTCTGGGAAGGCGCAGGCTCCTCTTCCTTGTATTCTTCGATAGTTATGGGTTTTGTGGCGGTAATTCCGAGATTGTCATCATATGCCGTTATAACCACGGTTCCCGGCCTTAATCCCTTTATGACCGCATTAAGTCCCGAAATATCGATGATCTTCGCAACATTTTCATCCGAAACGCTCCAGTCATACTCGCCCGACAATGCCAGCGTGTCACCGCCAAGCCGTACGGAAAGTGTCTCGTCAACATATATCGAATCCGACATCGTGTTCAGATCCGCGTAGGCCAAAGCATTCGTTACATTCACCTTGCATCTGGCCGTTTTGGTAACTCCGTTTACTTCTATCCTTGCCAGGATATTGGCCGAACCCATACCGAGTCCTTGCACTATTCCGTTCTGGTCAACCGTTGCAACCTTCGGATTGGATGACGACCATACGATCTCGCCCGTATAAGGATTGGGCACGGTCAGTCTCAGCTGTGTGGATGTTCCCGCGGGGATCGACTCGGTCTTGCTGTTCAATGCAACGGAATCGTATACATATACATCAAAAATAAATCCTTGATCAACCTGATTAAGATTATGCAACCCAATAGCGGCTCCCGACACTGCAGAGCCCTCATTTACCGACCCGGATGAGCTGCCGGAAGATTGCGAAACAACTACCGCGGGGCCGGTAACCACTGCTGCTTCGTAATACTGTCCGAATGCATCCGGAATAGCTGTACGACTTACCGGTGTAACATGGATAGTAGTCACTCCGACTCCTCTTGCTTCGATCAGACCGGTATCGGGATCGACATAAGCCACCTCGTTTAAAGATGACTGAAACACGAACAATCCCAGAGGCATATTCGATTCGGTCAATAGATCATGGGTTCCGTAGATATTCCTGTTGTAATATTCCAGATTAATTGCCTCATATGAAATATCGAACGGTATAACAAGCGTTATCTTCAGATAATCAAGATCAAGGCTGCGAATGCCGCCTGAACTCATTCCGTAGTCAGGACTTGAATAAAGGCCTGCTTCGGTCTTGCGGGGCATAGCGGTGATCGTATAAGTTCCCGCGGGAAGATTGTTGATCGTTACTTTCCCGTTTGTATCGCTGATATCAAAATATTCGATCACATCGTCGGTAATATCCGATGTTTCTTCAACCTTCTCGGCACGGAAGATCTGCCAGTTGAGCTCGGAAGCACGGGCGGCGTTCGTATCGATGATTATTTCACGCTGCCAGGGCTGTGCTCTGTAGATCATGTAATCGGACAGGCTGCCGTTGGTGCCTTCGATCCTTCCTTCGGGAACAACGACTACGTTAAATGCCAGAGCCTGCGAATATCCCGACGAAAGCACGGTCGAAACGGTTATCCTGGCGCATCCCGCGGAAACAGCCGTTATCAGGCCCGAATATGCATCTACTGTGGCAACAGCCGGGTTGTCCGATGACCAGCGTACAAAACTGTTCTCTGCGTTGAGTTCCTCACTGTAATCAATATCACGGAGTTTTCTCAGATACGTATCCTGCCCTGCATGGCTCGGAGAATCCGAGGTATACAGCTGAAGCGTAAACTCATCTTCATCAAGCTGTGCGGTGCAGAGCCCGTATCCGAAATGGCCGTCCGTACTGACCGCGAACTGATTACCGTCATCTCCCGGGAGCATGTCGGCATATTCGAGCACAAAACCCTCGGGCACTTCGGTTGCGTGGGCTGAAATTGTGTCGGTCAATCCTGCGGCATTTGCGAACATTGTCATGAACAGTGCGACCGCAGCGGCTATAGCCGCTATCCTGGTTGTCATTCTCTTCATAACACATTTCCTCCGTATACTCATGAATATTTGGTCAGGTGTCAGGTACAATAAGCACTGAGTTTTCTGTCGATCATCTCATCGATCCTTGTTACATATTCACGAACACTCTTACAATTCTCGATCCTGCCGAAGCGGCCTTGAGTATCCCTCACATACTTGGTCGAAGCTCCGGCTCCAACGGCAAGTATCGGCTGGACCTCTTCCATGATCAAAATGTTGTAAAGACACTCTTTTCCGGGCTTGGAATATCCCACATTTTCGAGATTGTCGGTCATGTTCTTCTGGCGATACATGTAATAAGGTTCATAACCACATTCTTTAGTATATATATCGGCAAGTTGGAGCATTTTCTGAACACCTCCCGAAAAATACCCTTCATACAGTTCGGGCTGGGTCGTGATCCTTGCCGCGCGCTTTCTCGCAAGCGTATGTACGGTCAGGCATTCGGGGTCGATCTTCCTTACGCATTCAAGCGTATGCGCGAAATCTTCTTCGGTCTCCCCGGTAAGCCCGGCTATCAGGTCCATGTTTATATTGTCGAAACCGTGCTTTCTCGCCATTTCAAAGGCTTCGAAAATACGGGCTGAATCATGCTCTCTCCCGACGATCCGCAATGTTTCGTCGGAAAATGTCTGAGGATTGATCGAGATCCTGCCGACGCCTTCATCTTTAAGCATCCGGAGCTTCTCGTCGGTAATGCTGTCGGGCCTTCCGGCCTCAACCGTAAATTCCGACAAATGATCGAGATCAAAACATTCCTTCACACACCGGATGATCCTTCGAAGCTGTTCCGCCTCCAGTGAAGTCGGTGTCCCTCCTCCGAAATAAATTGTTTCGAGCTTGCGGTTCCTTACCATTTCGGTAATAGGACCGGTATTCTTCCCGGAAACATCGGAAACGGCCTTTATTTCCCGGATCAGGGCCTCAATATAAGGTTCCACAAGATCCGAAAACTTTCCGATCGGATGCGACCCGAAAGTACAGTAATTGCAAATACTCGGGCAGAACGGAATTCCGACGTACAGGCTGTACCCGTTCTTATAATCGATCGCTTCGAGCAATTGATACTCTTTTGCGGCTATCCGCGCGGCAAGCGCAGCCTTCGGCCTTGAACAGTAGTATTTTTCTTCCATGAACTGCAGCGGCTTGCCTTCACCGCGGCAGATCCTCTCAAACAGCAGCTTGGTCGGCCTGACGCCGGTAAGTATACCCCAGGGCAGTTCCTGCCCCGTCAGCTTGCTCAAAACCCTGTACAGCGCACGTAGAAGCTGGTTCCGGTAATCCCGGTGCCTGATCTTGGAATCGTTGGCGGAGGTGAAAACCACCCTCTCAGAAACTTTCTCGACTCCCTGCAGCTCCGCCATCACCGTGAATTCTTCTTCCCCGGCCTCGATTGTGATCTTCGGTCCCGGTCCCGGCGAAGGAAAAAACTCTTTTATAAGGGGCTCGACATCCTGACGGAAATCAAGCCCCATAATCTCCAAAATAAAATTATTATGATCCATTCACACTACCCGATAAAACTAAGCTAAATACGGATTGTTCCTTTTTTCATCCCCTATGGTCGTCTGAGGTCCGTGCCCCGGATAAACGACCGTCTCCTCCGGAAATTCCTTCAGCCTGCGTAGTGAAGCAGCCAGAGTCCCGGAATCGCCCGTAGGCAGGTCCGTTCTCCCCATGCTGCCGCAGAACAATGTGTCTCCGGAGAACATTATCTTTTCCTCTTCGGAATAAAAACATATACTTCCTGCGGTATGTCCCGGTGTAGCTATCACCCGGAACTTAACTCCCGCAACATTTACGATCTCCCCGTCATCGATCAGGACATCCGCATTGACCGTATGCGGGTTTCTTACCATTGCCGAGCAATTCAGCATTGGATCATGGAGCAGCGCATCCTCACTTCTGCAGGCGTAGAGCTTCGCGTCCCCAAAACGCTCGAGCAGCCCCGATACACCGCCTATGTGGTCAAAATGTCCGTGAGTCAGCAATATTGCTTCAACTCCGAGTCCCAACTCCGTCAATAATCTCGATATCTTCTCCGGTTCGTCGCCCGGATCGATCACTGCCGCCCGATCCGCATTCTCTCCGGAATAAACTATGTAACAATTGGTGCCAAGCGGTCCGACTTCCAATTCTCTAACGATCATTACAAACTTCCTATCCCATGGCTCTTTGTATATCTATTACGCTATCTATATTGCGCAGCTTGCCGACGATCATCCGCAAAGTCTCGGTATCCCTGATATCGAAGCCTATCGTTATCGTCGCGGTACCCTGCTTGCTCGTCCTTACGTTCATCGAAGAAATATCGATGTCATTCTCGGTAAGGATCTTGGAAATGCCGAGCAATACGCCGGGTCTGTTATATGCATAAATATTGATCTCGGCCGAGAACAGCTCCTGTCCGCGGTCCGGAGCATCCGTATTCCATTCGGCGGGAACGATCCTTCTGCGTTCCTCCTCGGAAAGATGGATGATATTCGTACAATCCGTACGATGCACCGTAACACCTCTTCCGCGTGTTACAAAACCGCATATCTCGTCGCCCGGAACTGGTGAACAGCATTTTGAAAAATGAACCGCAAGATCGTCCTTGCCCTGCACGATGATGCTGCCCTTCGCGTTGGTATTCTTGCGCTTGGCCTGTGTCATTTCGGAAATGGAATCAACGACCTGTTCATCGGTCATTTCCTTCTTGTTGGTCTTCTCCCATTCCTCGTACAGTCTTCCGACGATCTGGCCTTCCTTCAGGCCTCCGTGGCCGATCGCGGCATAAACCGAATCCCACTCGCGGTATCCGTATTTCTTGAGGATAACATCCTGGAACTCGGGCTTCATTATATCGTTGAAATTGATGCCCTTGGACTTACAATAAGCAAGAACCGCTTCTTTGCCCTTCTGGATGTTCTCTTCCTTAAATTCAGTCTTGAACCATTGATTGATCTTGTTCTTGGCCTGCGTGGTCTTGACAAACTTCAGCCAGTCACGCGACGGTCCCTTGGTATTCTGGGAAGTGATGATCTCGACCTGGTCACCGTTCTGGATCACATAATCGATCGGAACGATCTTGTTGTTGACACGCGCTCCGACCATCTTGTTGCCGACAGCACTGTGGATGCTGTACGCAAAATCAACAGGGGTCGAACCGACGGTCAGATTCTTGACCTCGCCTGTAGGCGTAAAACAGAAAACGCTGTCGGAGAACAGGTTCAGGTCATCCTTCAGGACGCTCAGGAACTCTTTATTATCCGACATTTCCTGCTGCCATTCCAGGATCTCGCGCAGCCAGCTCAGCTTCTCTTCCTCGGAATCCGGCGACAGCTTGCCGTCCGGATCAACCTTGTATTTCCAGTGAGCCGCGATACCGAATTCAGCGATACGGTGCATCTCCTGTGTTCTGATCTGCACCTCGAACAACTGTCCCGTCGAGCTTATCAGCGTGGAATGAAGCGACTGGTAATTGTTCGGCTTGGGCATCGCGATATAATCCTTGAATCTGCCCGGAACCGGCTTGTACATCTCGTGGATCACTCCAAGGGCCGCATAGCAGTCCTTGATGTCCTTGACGATGATCCTTATGGCAAACAGGTCGTAGATCTGGTCGAGCGTCTTGTTCTGTGTAACCATTTTCTTGTAAATGGAGAACAGATGCTTGACTCTTCCGTTGACCTTGGCGTTGATGCCGGCTTCCTCTATATGTTCGCCGACCTCTTCGATCAGCTCATTTATGAAGTTCTCTTTTTCTTCCAGCTTCTGGGCGACATCCGCCGAAAGCTGTTTATATTTCTCGGGTTCAAGATATTTAAGGCTCAGATCGTCCAGCTCGATCTTCAGCTTCGAAATACCGAGCCTCTGTGCGATCGGGGAATAGATATCCATCGTTTCCCTTGACTTCTCATACTGCTTGTTCGGCTTCTGGTACTGCATCGTACGCATATTGTGAAGCCGGTCGGCAAGCTTGATCAGAATAACACGGATATCCTTGGCCATTGCGAGGAACATTTTACGAAGATTCTCGGCCTGGACTTCCACCTTGTCGGCACTGTAATTGATCTGGGTCAGCTTGGTAACTCCGTCAACAAGAAGAGTGATCTCCTGACCGAACTCCTTCATCATCTCTTCTTCGGTATAATCGGTATCTTCTATGACGTCATGCAGGATCCCGGCAGCAATACTTTCAAGGTCAAGCTCGAGATCGGCGAGGATGATGGCAACACAAATAGGATGAACGATATAAGGCTCCCCCGATTTGCGAAGCTGACCTTCATGCTTCTCTTTTGCGAGGGCATAAGCCTTTTCGATCACCTCTAACCCTTCAGAAGGGTGATACTGCCTGATCCTCTTGATCAGAATGCCGTAGAGCTCCTCAGGATCCCTGAAATCCGCAGGAGCATCGATCCCGATTACTTTTTCCCGCATAAACCTTCCTTTAAGGAATATCCTTGTAGTTGTCTCCGACAAATGTTACCGCACACATTCCGGATCCCACGTGCGATCCGATAACCGTTCCGACCTGCTGCATTACCACTTCTTTTACGACACCGGTCTCAAGAACAAGCTCACGAAGCATCTCGGCATATTCGGGACAATTGCCGTGAGCAATAAATGCAGTCGCTTCGTAATCGGCACTTACCCTATCGCCGAAGGCATCCGAAGTTGCCCTCTCCGCAAGATATGCCAATGCTTTCTTCAGGCCGCGCACCTTGGTGATAACGACCAGCTTGCCTTCCCTGTCGGTACTTATGATCGGGATGATCCCGAGCGTCGTACCCAGAGCGGCCAGCAGAGGATTGATCCTTCCGCCTTTTTTCAGCTGATTGAGATCCTTCACCAAAAACCAGTGACAGACATTGCCTTTTATGTTTTCAACATATTCGGCAACCTCCTCAAACGTAGCTCCGCTCATTTTCTTCTTGGCGGCAAGATAAACCAGGTGCCCCTCTCCTATCGAAGCGCACACTGAATCGACCACTGCCGTTTTCCTGTCCGGATACTGTTCCGCAAGCTCGTCAAATGCGATGGTTGCGGCATTATAAGTACCGCTCAGCCCCGATGAAAAACAGATATACAGTATATCGAGGCCCTGAGCGAGCAACGGTTCGATAAAATCATGATACTTGTGAGGCGTGATCTGACTGGTCGATACTTCCGCTCCATTATCAAGCCCTACATAAAAATCATTGAGAGAAAGCTCGTGTCCGTCCGGATATTGTGCATATTCCGTCCCGTTGAACGTAAAATTCATCGGGATAACCTTAACGCCGAGCTCATCCACAAGGGCCTGATCAAGATCCGAAGTTGCGTCAGTTACTATAACATAGTCACTCAAATAGATATCCTCCCGATCTCATCTTCCTTTCGGAAAATGCGTCTTAGACTATCTTTCTAACCCAGCCGAACTTATCCTCGATACGTCCCATCTGGATGCCGGTAAGCGTATCATACAGCTTCTTCGTAACAGGGCCCATCTCCTGCATTCCGCTCGGCAGGCAGATCTCCTTGCCATGATCGACGATCTTGCCTACAGGTGAGATAACCGCAGCGGTTCCGCATAATCCGCACTCTGCGAAATCCTTAACTTCCTCAAGTGTGATCTCGCGCTCTTCAGCCTCGAGTCCAAGATACTCTTTCGCAACAACAACCAGCGAACGTCTCGTAATCGAAGGAAGGATACTTGAAGACTTGGGAGTTACAACCTTGCCGTCCTTGGTAACGAACAGGAAGTTCGCTCCGCCCGTCTCCTCAACCTTGGTCCTGGTAGCGGGATCAAGATACATATTCTCGTCAAAACCTTCATTGTGAGCGGTAACGATCGCATGAAGGCTCATTGCGTAGTTAAGGCCGGCTTTGATATGGCCTGTTCCGTTGGGTGCTGCCCTGTCGAAATCGCTGACCTTGATCGTAAGGGGCTTGGCTCCGCCCTTGAAATAAGGTCCTACAGGAGTACCGAACATTCTGAACTGGTACTCGTTCGCAGGCTTAACACCGATAACGGGGTTGGTTCCGAACATATAAGGGCGCAGATAGAAAGTAGCGCCGCTTCCGTAAGGAGGAACATATGCGGCATTGGCCTTTACGACTTCATCAACCGCCTCGATAAAACGATCCTTCGGAAATACGGGCATCTCAAGTCTCTTCGCGCTGTTCTCGATACGCTCCGCATTCAGGTCGGGACGGAAACATACAATATGACCATCCTCGGTGGTATAAGCCTTCAGGCCTTCAAATACGGTCTGTGCATACTGCAGAACGCCCGCGCACTCGCTGATGGTAACGGTTGCATCGTCGGTAAGTCTGCCCGCATCCCATGCGCCGTCCTTATAATCCGAAACATATCTCTTGTCAGTCTGGATATAACCGAATCCGAGATTAGCCCAGTCAATATTCTTCTTTTCCATGATTATGGTCCTCCCTTTTCATTTTGACACCTGTAAAAGTGCCGTTCTGTAAGTCGGTATTCGCAATTTATCACACTACCTTACAGAAACTTATTTTATAAATATACCACTTTAGACTTTCTGTTTCAAGTAAATCGTAAAAAAATGTAGACTTTTTATATGTGGAGAAATATGCTATTATATACGGTATAGAAAGTCATCAGCAAGATGAAAGGACCCAAATGAAGAATATCAGGAAAGATATAGCAGATCGTGCTTTTAAGCGCGTGTACCTGTTGTGCGGTACGGAAACATACCTGGTCAACCAATGCCGCGATATGCTCAGGACCGCCGTGCTCGGTGCGGACAATGCCGATTCGGGCATGAATTACTCCTACTACGACGGCAACACCGGTTTTGACGTCAGGGAAATGATCGAAACACTCAATTCATTTCCGTTCTTTGCCGACTACCGTCTGGTAGTGGTCGAAGACTCCGGTCTTTTCGGTTCCTCCGGAGCCGAATTTGCCGAAACGGTCGAACAGCTCCCGGATACGACGGTGCTCGTCATGACCGAGCAGTCTCCCGACAAGCGCACCAAGCTGTACAAGGCGATCCAGAAGAACGGATATATTTGCGAATTCAACCCTCCCGATGCAAATGAAGCCTCCGCGATCCTCAAAGAGCGCTTCGCTGCGGCGGGCAAGAGGCTCTCTGCGGTTGATCTGGCGTACTTTGTCGACTACGTCGGCGGCGATCTGTTCAATATGATCAACGAAGCGGACAAGCTCATCGATTATGCGGGAACCCGCGATACGATCACAGAAGCGGACATTAACGAGATCTGCACGATGCAGATAGAAAGAAAGATATTTGAGATCACGGACAATCTCGTCAATCACAATAAAAAAGAGGCAATGAGGATCTATTACGACCTTATTGCGCTCAAAGAATCACCGCTCGGAATCCTCCGGTTTCTGATGAGCCAGTACAACCAGATGCTCCTCGTCCGTGACGCGATCGATGCCGGCAGTGCCGACGCCCAGATCGCCGCGGAATGCAAGCTCGCGCCCTGGCTGGTTAAGCGTCTGCGCTCCAGGATGCGGAACTTCAGCCGCCGCCAGATCCTCGCTTCGCTCGTCCAGTGCATCAACACCGAAGAAGCCATCAAAACCGGCAATATCGCGGAAAACACAGGCATTGAGATTTTGCTTGCTATTTTGTCGGCCATGTAGTATAATGGTCAGCGGTGTCGAAAAAGGCCCGACATTGGAGTGGTATCGAAGTGGTCATAACGGCCCTGACTCGAAATCAGGTAGCCCGCAAGGGCTCGTGGGTTCGAATCCCACCCACTCCGTCCCCCGTAAACACAGCGTTTACGGGGTTTTTTAATGCCAGATTAGAAGATAATGCAAGTATAATATTCTCTTTATCAAGCCCTCTGTTTTCTTGCGTTTTTCCCATCCTCCCACATTATCATCTGCACCTGAAATGCCAGTGACTTGGTCAGCATCGTAAGAACCTCAGCTACTGATACTTTTGTGTTATCCTTCTTAACTTTTGTCTTCATAACAAAATACCTCCCGTTTTTGAACTATTATCCGATATTACAGGGCAGGTCCCGCTTACGAGTTTCCCGATACCAACCCGGCGATAACCTGCTGTGCAATCTAGGAATCTGTTATAAATAAATTAGCATTTTAAAAGTCCAAAATTCCGGTCTATCAAATATTTTTCAGATAATTATTTGTTATCAAAATATGTGCTATAATGATTCGGGGAATATTTAAGATCATTTTCACGGGGAGAACAGTTATGGCTACATGGGTCGTTGGCGATGTGCACGGCTATTTCGACGAATTTATCGAGCTGATAAGCAATCCGGAGATCCGGGATGACGATACGATAATCCTGATCGGTGATATCATCGACCGGGGTCCAAAGTCTGTGGAAATGCTGAAATGGGCGATGGAGAACATTACCGACAATGGCAGATTTCAGATGGTCTGCGGCAATCATGAAGACAATATCATCAATGATTACGACAACCAGAAGAAGTATTTTGACCGCTGGAGTCCGAACGGTAATTACGGAGAGGCCGACATTTCGATCCTGAACAGCAACTACCGCTTCGACGTGTATATGAATGCAGCCGGGTACACGCAGGTAAAAGACGTTGAACCGATGATCGACTGGTTCCGCACTCTGCCGCTCACGAAGCGCGTGACCATAACGACGCCGGAAGGCCTTCAGCAGACGTATGTCATCGCTCACGGCTGGTACAGGAGCAATTTCAGCAGGATGAACATTCTCTGGTACCGGGACGTCGAAGATTTCACAAACAGGTTCCTGCCGGATTACATTCCCGAGAACGGCGAGATACTGGTTCACGGCCATACGCCCGTATTCAAAATATATGGATATCCCGAGGACGGCGTTGTTCATTTCCGCGAACACAGCATAAATATAGATTGTGGCTCATACAATCCCGAATGGGGAGGAAGACTCGGGGCATTGAGGCTGGAGGATCGGAAAACACTCTATGTGCAGACGGGAGAGCCGAGGAAAGAATCTTAATAACTAAGTTTTTTGCGCAAAAAGCATCGGAATTCCTGATTTTCTCATATCCCGATGCATTTAGGAGCCAGTATACGATAAAACAAGCATCGGAAATGCTAATTTCTCGATTTCCGATGCTTTTTGGAGCCCGTATACCATGAAAAATGCATCGGAATCCCTGATTTTCTCAAATCCCGATGCTTTTCCTCTCTACTCTACCCGCTCTCCGAGTGCGTCATACTTATATTTCGAAGTTTCGGTTTCATCACCCGAAACCACCTTTTTCCTTCTATTCTCCCCATCAACACGTTTTTCTCGCAACATAAATGTACCTTGCCATCTGCTGCGCAAACACATCGTAAGTATCCGTAATGCAGTCTGTCTGAAGCATCAGCATATCAAACCAGTCTTTGTTCCCTTCTTCTTCAAACTCCTTCTTATGCAGCAATGCGGCCTCTCTCTTCCTTTTGAGCAGATCATAAGTTTCCCGGGTAATATTTTCAACTTCATACCGGATCCGGCACTTATCGAATGCATTTGCCAGTACCGTAGTCCTCTCATTATCCGTTTTCGGCATTACATCGCCTTCCTGATAACCCACAAAAAGCACTCCGTCCTTCTTCAGCCACCTCATTATCTGCAAAACGAACTCTTCCATATCAGGCGCAAAATACATAGTATCCATGGAAATAACCAGATCAAAATGTTCCCCAGGATAGACTACTTCCCCGATATTCCCCTGCCTGAAATCCGCCCTCGTTTGAAAATTATCTCTGGCAATTTCGATCGCATTCCGGGAATAATCAAATCCATGGATAAATGCTCCGGTTTTGTCCTGTAAATAGCCAAGCATCTTCCCATTGCCACATCCGACATCAAGAATATGAATATCCTCTCCCGCGGGAATAAGCTTAAGAATCCTGTTTATCTGGTCAATGTCACTAAATCCATCCTGAGAAAAATCTTTCCCAAAAGCATCCCTGCAAAATGCTCCAAAGGCCTTTGAGCCCCCGGTCATCTTGTAGAATTGCTCATATTCCTCGTAAAACAAAAGCTTTGTATTATTCGTCCCTGGCATGTTATGCTCCGATAAGCTGAACTATATTATGAGCTCATCTTATCATAATCCCGGGCGAAATCAAAGAGATAAAGTATTGTCATAACAAGCCAAACAGTAAATAATGCCCCACCCGAACCATGAATATTGCCTTGGAATTTACAGACATCCTTTCCAT
>JAFZNE010000043.1 GCA_017553035.1 Lachnospiraceae bacterium | reverse complement strand
TAGGATATTATCGGAATATTATGCTAAGAACCCTCTGTTAGCCGCGTTCGGATCGAGATCTGTCTCGTTCAGGCTTCCCTTCCCGTAAGTCAGTCCCGCAAAAACGCTCTGTGTATTCTCCATCAGTGCCGGAGAATCGTCCGTTTCGGCAACTTTTACATATGCCTTGCGAAGTCCCTCGATGACACGCTGCGCGGAATCCAGCTCATAAGGCGTTCCGCTGACATCGCTCTTGATGAGAACACGCTGCACATATTCATACAGCCGGAGCAGCTCGGCTGAGATCGGATAGTTGAAATCCAGTGTAGCCATAAGCTCCGCGATAAATCTCTGCGCACTCTTGAGAGATCGCCTGTATTCATCGATATTTCCGGCTTTATAATTCTCGTCGGCCTCCTTGATCTCCTCGATCAATATATCATAAGTCACGACCAGCAGTTCCGTTCTGTTAGCCTGTGTGATACGCATCGTAAAATCTTTTTGTTTTTCTTTATCCATTCCCGGCCCCTTTATATTCAAAACTCATTATGATCTCTGAGCTCAGCTGTCAGGCAGCTTACAAAATTCCCGCTGCTCGATATATCCGGGGAAGCGATGATCAAATCATCATTTCCACAGAACGCTCCGTTTTGGATGTGTTCATCAGCCCTGCAGCAGCTGGAGGATATTCTGCGGTCTCTGGTTCGCCTGGGCGAGCATCGAAGTTCCTGCCTGATCAAGTACATTCTGCTGTGTAAATTCAGTCATCTCTTCAGCCATATCCACGTCTTCGATACGTGACATGGCTTCGGTCAGGTTGAGGCTGGTCGTATCAAGATTGGTGATGCCGTGCTCAAGACGGTTCTGGTAAGCGCCGAGCTTGGCCCTGATACGCGATACTTCATTAACCGCATTGTCGAACATCGTTATGGCTGCTTCTGCGCCTTCCTGTGTACATACATTTACATTTGCTATACCCAGTGTTACGGGATCTACTCTCGGTATCCTTACTTCCATGTTCTGATCTTCGTTGGCACCGACCTGAAGGTACATCGAACCTGCTTCAAGCAATGTCGTAACCGACTCAAAACCGGCTCCGCCATCGGCCGATGCCTCAACGCTGCCGTCGCCGTATGCATCCGTAAAGTCTGATTCCGCTACACCGGGAGTCATCTGGAAACGCATTTCAAAATCATTGTTATCCCTGATATAGATGATATCGCCATCGGCAGTAGCTGTTGCTGTAGAAGCAAAACCTTCTCCGAGTTCAACCTGAGCGTCTACACCATAGGCTGTTACCGTTTCTGTGCTCAATCCGAACAATGATGCCAGATTCTCATTATTGCACTGGATACTTACTTTCTGTGCCGATCCGAATCCGTTGGACATGATTATCAGACTGCCTTCGCCGATCCCTACTTCTTCGTATCCGGCATTTTCGATAGGACCGTCGCTGCTGGGGCCGTCGCCGAAAAACGCCTTAAGGTTCATCTGCTGGCAAAGATTTCTGATGCTGGCAAATGCACTCTCGAGAGATTCGCCCTTAGTCATGTAAACACTGTAGCCGTTGATCGTGATCCTTCCGGTCTCATCCTCTCCGATCTCGTCAAAATCGACCATTCCACCGACCACAACCGCCTGCCTCGGATCCTGGGTAAGATTCATCGAATACTCTTTTACGGGTACATTGTCGCTGGTGTATATCAGTTCAAGACTCGTAGTGTTAGTATACGAATTCTTGTCAACCTTGCCGTTTAGAAGTGTTTTGGTATTGAATTCCGTTGTCTCGGAAATACGCTGAATTTCATTGCGGAGCTGTATGATCTCCTGCTGGATCGCGTCTCTGTCCTCAAGAGTATTGGTGCCGTTCGCAGCCTGTACCGACAGCTCTCTCATACGCTGAAGCATTGCTGTAACCTCATTCAAAGCACCTTCTGCGGTCTGGATTACCGAAATACCGTCGGAGCCGTTCATCGATGCACGTTCCAGGCCCTGGATCTGGGTCTTCATTTTACGTGAAATAGCCATTCCCGCAGCATCATCGGCTGCCTTGTTGATCCGGTATCCGCTTGACAGACGCTCGAGAGCCGTATCAAGGTTCTTTCCTGTTTTACGAAGCTGGGTGTTAGTCTGCATTGCTGAAATGTTGTGGTTGATCCTCATTCTTAAATCCTCATTTCCCGAGCATCCTTGCTCTAAATTGCAATCCTTTATATGTTTTGATTTGTAAGTTCCGGATATTTATGAGCTGTTATCGTGTTATTAAAGCATAAACGAAAGGAAGCTCTTCGCCATCGCGTACAGTCTCTGTGTCGAAACGTTTCTGTCGCGTCTGTTTCTTTCTACTGCTGTAGTCGCAGCTTCAGTCCTATGTTTATTCTCGCCTATCCGGTTCAGGTACCGTTCTTCCGGTATCCTGTCGGCCCCTGCGCTGATTCCCGAAACATCGAATCCTTCATCGGTCATAGCCGCGAGAAAACCTGCAAGAGGTGCTTCTATCGCATTCAGCTGCGGGATGCTGTCCGCGCTGATGCGTCCGTCTATCCGGCCCGCTCCGGTGTTTCCCGCCGTTCCTTCGGATGTAAATACCGTGAGGCTCAGATCCGCCTTAATGCTGTAATCCGTCGTATTCACCTCAAGGCTTACGGTCCCGGCATTTCCGGGGCTGTGGATCACTGTAAGGTTGATCCTTGCGGGAGAACCGTTATTGTCAACATTCAATCTGTAATGTTCATGTCCGGCCATCTGACCGAGAAGATCGTATCTTGCGAGCTGTTCGTCTATCCTGATCCCTCGTGATATTATCGGTATCGCGCCAAGGAGTTCGAGTTCGGCGTCATTCTGAACCTGAGCCTTAGCCCGGTCGAAAATATCCTGCATCTGCTCCGGCCCGTCCATGGCCTCGATCAGTTCATCCTTTGAAGCGATCTCGATTGCCGGATCGGAATCAAATGCATCTGAATTGGTCTTGCTGTCATCAAGCCCTAAGTTCTTCAGGAATCTTCTTCCCGGTGTCATTACCGCGAAGATATTTCTGATAGCTGCCGCAGGCTGTGTTGATCCATCATAATGTTTATCGGCATTCAGGAGGCTTTCTGTAACCTGTTCAAGCGTTAATTCTCCGTAATTTTCATTTTCAAGTGCTTCCTGCCATGCCGCAGGTTCTGTGACATCCATTGCCTGCTCTGCCAGATGTATATGGTATTCCGTGTTTTCGGCAAATCCTCCGTTGCGCCCGATCTCGGAAAAAGCGCCTATAATCTGGTCGGAAACGGAATTGGTATAAACGCTGTTCCTGATCTGCGTATCATCATCTATCGACGCATCAACGCCTCTGCGGGCTGTACGTGCTTCGGTCAGGAGATTGGAAAGAGTAAGCTTCCTTCCTGAATTCAGCGCTGCTCCGATCACCGCTCCGTCTGTCTTTTCGATCTGGTACAGCAGTCTGTAAATACCGATGTAAGCATTTCTGGTCTGTTCGTCAATGTTTCCTTCGGCTTCCATTTTCACCAGGAAGGAACTGAACTTTTCCTCGGACGAGTAGCCTTCCTGCTCCATTATATCCGCGATCTCTGCATTGATCGAATCTATATCCTGTTCAAGAGGATTGAATCCTCTCTTGATCATCGACATTACTATCGAAGGCTTCATTCCTTCTACCATGGTAGTAAGCTTCGCATCATAATATTTCATCTCGGTAATGCTCTGTGCCGTGATCTCCATGGAATTATAACCCAATATCCTCACCGCTCTGCGGTTTGCCTCGGTGACCTCAAGGCCGGTGTCTGCGATCAGACTGTCTGTATTGTTGAATGCCTTCCTTATCGAGTCTCCAAGATCCGCCCTGATCTCGGTTGCCGAAGCCTCATAACTTCCGAGCGCCTTTACGGTTATTGTTGTCCGGTTCCCTGAAGTAAGTTCCTGCGCCCGCAGCTGTGTGGCGGTCGAACCGATCTCTTCAAGAGTTATCGTTGTTCTGCGAGAATAGGTCAGCGCATATATCGAAAGCGGCGCAGAAGCGATATCTTCGATCGTCGAAGCAGTGTTAACCGCTGTTTCTACAGCAGAGCGGGGGGCCCCGATCTCATCGGCAAGTGAATTATAATAGGAAATTACCTGTTCTTTCAATTCTTCAACTTCACGTGACAACGCCTCTATATCGATCGCAAGTCCGTCGATCCGAAGTGAATTTCTCGATTCTACTGTCATAGAAAGACGGATCTCCTGCAATCTGAGTCTTGATGTCAGATCTTCGATCGTACCTGAAGGTGTTTCCCTGTTATATTCGCGGGATTCAATGAGTATCGCATCTTCCGCCTTTTCCCCTCGTGCAAGGGCTCTGGCTGCCGCATCGGCCACGTCGCGTTCACTGCGTCCGTTTGCTTTCAGTTCTTCAAGCTCTTTCTTATATACGAGATTTTCTTTGTTTACGGGAATATCGTATTCCACAAGCCAGCGTGCATCCTCACCGGTCGCGTTCTCAAGCTGTACTGCTTCCTGCTGTTTATTTTCCCCGGCATTGTTCTCAAATACATTGTTTTCCGGGGCGGCATTCATCTTTACAAGTGCTTCTTCTCCGAGGATCTCGTTTGCTTCATTAACGATCCCCTGGACGGATGTTTTAAGCTGTTCCCAGGAGCCGTCATCTATGCTGCCTCTTTTTACGACACCGCTGAACACCGATGTATATATGTTTTTAACGCTCGGCGTCAGTTCATTTTTGATCATGTAAGCAAATGAATTATCAGTGAGCATTGCAGTCTGTGCGCTCATCCCGATCGCTCCGATGATCGATGCGATATTCGAATCGGTCACGGGGACATCCGATTCTACCAATCTTTCTATAATATCGCGGCTCGCTGCGTATTTGTCGCTGACCGCCTTTGCGGCACGTTCGCTTACCTCTTTTTTCTGTCTGGCAAGTTCCTCGGACTGGGCGTCGATGCTGTTCTTTTTGGCCGCTCTGTTCAGCTTGATACGGTCGATCGCGCGTGAAAGGCGTTCGGCCTTGAAATCTTCGATCGAAAATCCTTCACGTCTCAGTTCCGAATAATCCTCATCCGTAAGGCGTTCGATGTTGGACTCGTCTTCCTCTTCTTTTGCGCCGTTGGTCTCCGCAAAATCCTCGGCCATCGTTGCAAGCTGGCTGTCGACGGTCGTACGCATTGCGGCTCTTGTCTGAACATCGCCCGCAATACTTCCGAGATCCTTCAGGATGAGCTTGTCATTTTCCGTTCCCATTACCTGAAAGCGCCTGGTATCACCTACATATGTATTTTTCAGACTGTCTTTGGGAAAATTGAGTTCTGTGTCGCGTCCGGAAAAAGAAACCTTAACATCCTGTCCCATGGCTGTTACGGTACCTTCGATGATGTCTCCGGGTACACAGTTAAGAGATGCCGCCTGACCGCTTATTTTCAAGCTGTTGCGTACATTTGAACTGTCAACATTCGAGTTGGAATAAAAATCACTGATCTTCATGGCATGATCCCCTAAGCCGCAACCCACGGTTCCTTCCGTTTCAGTCTGCGGTCTACTTTAAAAAGCTTACGGCATCCATGCCTTTGCATTTTCATATTGATTTTATTTTTCACACTATACATCGGCAGAAATTGAAAATTACTTAACCAGTCATTTTTATGATAATATTCACGGTTGTGCCAACGAAATACTTCTGAAAGCACGCTTTTAAGAGTATTCCTGATTGGCATATGGACCTTTCCTTTGCAAGTTAAAACCGGCCCTGGGCGTAGTATACGCCCGGACCGGCCGGTAATTCATTTATTCGGTTTTTGTCTGGGTCTCCCATTCAATACCCTTGTTCTTCATCAGTTCCGTTACCTCTTTAAGGGGCAGCGGTTTGCTGAAATAATAACCCTGTGCCCTGTCGCAGTCGATGGATCTGAGGAAATTGAAATGTTCCTCGGTCTCAACACCTTCACACAAGGTTTCGAGGCCCATGCCCCCGGCACCTTTAACAATATAGCCGAGCAGCGCACCGGTCTTCGGATTGTGATCGTAGCTGCGCAGGAAAACAAGATCAAGCTTGAGAACATTAAAGCTGTATTCGGTCAGTACATTGAGTGACGAATATCCGCTTCCGAAATCATCCAGCCAGATATGATAACCGGATTCTTTCAGTTTCGTCAGTTCCTTCTTGAGTGCGGTCGGATCGTCATTCAGCGCGCTTTCCGTAACTTCAAGTTCTATCATGTCGGACGGAACATTGAATTCGCGACGGGCTCTTTCAACCATTTCATACACATCGCATAATTCAAAATCAAGCCTTGACAGATTGACCGATACAGGTACTACAGGCTTTCCGGCATCAACAAGTTCGCGGTAATCCCTGCAGACTTCCCTTACCACATAGCTGTCAAGTAAATGTATAAGATGGTATTGTTCAAGTGTATCGATGAAGTCCGACGGGAAAAGTCTTCCCATTTCAGGATCCACCCATCTGACAAGCGCTTCGTAGCCACACAGCTGACCCGTCTTTACACGGATCACGGGCTGATAATGTACCGTTACGTACTTCTTGTTCAGGGCCTCATCGATATGATCGATAACATACTGCTGCCTGCGCAGCCTTTCTCTCAGCGTTTCGTCATAAACAAAGAAGAACAGATCGTGACGGCCCTTGATGTTGTTGCACGCAAGTCTTGCGTGATCGCATGCCAGACCGACCTCCCTGCAGCGGTCATCCATATAGTAGATACCGGCTTTGATCCTGACTCTCATATTCGGGTCTTCAACGCTCAACATGTTTCTGTAAACGCGTCCGACCTGGTTGATGATCTCCTCACCCTGTCCTTCGGCACATACAACAAAATGGTCGTCGGAGAATCGTGCGATCGTATCGTTCGGAAATTCACTCCTGATCGTCTTGGCCAGCTGGCACAACAATTCATCGCCGAGGCGGAAACCCTGGCGTTCGTTGAACAATTTGAAGTTCGGAATGTCAAAATGAATGATCGAAAGGGGAATGCGTCTTCCTTCCGGAGATGAGATCATAGTCTGAACCTTCTGATAAAAGAAGGTCATATTGAAAAGTCCCGTAAGTTCATCGGTACCCTGATCGAGTGAGCGTGCCTGTGCTTCAGCCAGAGAACTCAAAGACTTGTTCAGAAATTCATTTTGATCAACGTCGACGATAAAAACATAGAAGTAGCTCTTATACCCAACTCCGTGAAGAAGATGTCCGAAATCCTCGATATAACGTATCTCGCCCTGCTTATTCTTGATCCTGTATTTTACATAATCATGCCTTTTTTCGCCGAACAGCGTCTGTGCCTGGATCTCGTTCTGTATCTTTTCAAGATCCTCGGGATATACCATCCCTTTGAACGAGCCGCCCACAAACTCCACAAATTCCTGGAAAGTACTGCATCCATAAAGTCTCAGGATATTTTCGTCTGCGAACAGGATCTTCTCGTCTCCGCCGGCTTCATAAATAAAGAAACCTCCCGGAACTCCCTTCGGAAAATGCTCCGCTCCTCCGTATTCCCTCAAATACTCTTCATAGTCCATACTCAATTCCCCCCAATATTTATTGAAAGAACTCGATTTTTGGTCATATATCCTGTAACCCCTGTTAGGTCATACAAACCGGAAAAACCATGTAAACTCTGTTCTATGCATGTTTCAGTGTATCACAATTTTTCGCTGTCTACAAGGAACTTATTCTGAAATTAGCCCGGCAGCATAAAATATTCTGTAACCTGTAGAAAAAGGACAGCTGTCCGGTCGGAAGCTGTCCTTTGATAATACATATATGAATTTTCAGGTCAATTATTTTGAAATACTGCTAATCCGAAGCATTCATGCCGAATACTGTCGTTTCTCAAGCCTTGGGGCCGGCTGCAACAAGTGCCTTGCCTGCTTCGTTGGTCTCATACTTCTTGAAGTTCTTAACGAATCTGCCTGCAAGATCAGCTGCCTTCTTATCCCACTCGGTAGGATCTGCATAGGTATCACGAGGATCAAGGATGCCTGTGTCAACGCCCGGAAGCTCTGTAGGTACTTCGAAATCGAATACGGGGATCTTCTTGGTGGGAGCCTTGAGAACGTCGCCGTTAAGGATAGCATCGATGATTCCACGGGTATCCTTAATGGAGATACGCTTGCCGGTTCCGTTCCAGCCTGTATTTACGAGGTAAGCCTTAGCTCCGCTCTTCTGCATCTTCTTAACGAGCTCCTCGCCGTACTTGGTAGGATGCAGCTCAAGGAATGCCTGTCCGAAGCAAGCAGAGAATGTAGGTGTGGGCTCGGTGATACCGCGCTCTGTACCTGCAAGCTTAGCTGTGAAACCGCTCAGGAAGTAGTACTGTGTCTGCTCGGGTGTAAGGATCGAAACAGGAGGAAGTACGCCGAACGCATCAGCTGAAAGGAAGATTACATTCTG
>JAFZNE010000042.1 GCA_017553035.1 Lachnospiraceae bacterium | reverse complement strand
GAGAAGATACTTGCGGCTGTCAGTACGGTAAGAGAAGGATAACACCTCATCTGCCCCTACGGGGCACCTTCCCCTCAGAGGGGAAGGCAAAAAGGTATTTAGCCAATAACAGAAAGGAAAGAACATCATGAGCAACGGAAGATTTGGTATCCATGGCGGGCAGTATATACCCGAAACTTTGATGAACGCCGTGATCGAGCTCGAAGAAGCTTATAACAAATATAAGGATGATCCGGATTTTAACCGGGAACTGAACGAACTTTTAAATGAGTACGCGGGAAGGCCTTCCAGACTGTATTTTGCCGAGAAGATGACGAAGGACCTCGGAGGCGCGAAGATATATCTGAAGCGTGAAGACCTGAATCATACCGGTGCACACAAGATCAACAACGTTCTCGGACAGGCCCTGCTTGCTAAAAAGATGGGAAAGACAAGGCTGATAGCGGAAACCGGCGCGGGACAGCACGGTGTGGCTACAGCTACCGCTGCGGCACTGATGGGAATGGAATGCGTCGTATTCATGGGCGAGGAAGACACCAAACGCCAGGCGCTCAACGTATACCGCATGCGCCTGCTCGGAGCGGAAGTGATCCCTGTTACGACCGGGACCGCAACCTTAAAAGACGCCGTGTCGGAGGCTATGCGTGAGTGGACATCGAGGATTGCCGATACACATTACTGCCTCGGTTCGGTCATGGGACCTCATCCTTTTCCGACCATAGTCCGTGATTTTCAGGCTGTCATTTCCAAGGAAATCAAGGAGCAGATGTTCGAAAAAGAAGGAAAGCTGCCCACAGCAGTGATCGCCTGTGTTGGCGGAGGATCCAATGCGATAGGAAGTTTCTATAATTTCATTAATGACAAAGAAGTCCGGCTGATCGGATGTGAGGCTGCCGGAAAAGGCGTGGATACATTTGAGACCGCAGCTACGATAACAACGGGAAAACTCGGGATATTCCATGGAATGAAATCATATTTCTGTCAGGACAAATACGGTCAGATCGCGCCTGTATACTCAATTTCGGCGGGACTTGACTATCCGGGTATCGGTCCGGAGCATGCATGGCTGCATGACACCGGAAGGGCGGAATACGTGCCGGTTACCGACGAAGAGGCGGTATGCGCATTTGAATATATGGCAAAGACCGAAGGCATCATACCTGCGATCGAGTCGGCTCACGCCGTTGCTTACGCTATGAAGATTGCTCCGCAGATGAAGAGTGACGAGACCATAGTGATCACGATATCAGGCCGCGGAGATAAGGATTGTGCGGCGATCGCGCGGTATAGGGGCGAAGATCTCAGTGAATGATGTAGAATCTCATGTGAAATTTTTTACGATGATCAGAATAATAAGAAATCCGGAATTACCCCGCAGGGGCGGGGAGAAAGGAAATGATCCTATCATTAACAGATAATCGGATCATAAGTGAATAATAGATGAGCAGAATAAAAGAAGCTTTCAGGGATCAGAAGGCGTTTATCGCCTTTATTACCTGCGGTGATCCCGACCTTGAGACTACTGCAGCGGTTGTTCGTGAGGCCGAGAGAAACGGTGCCGACCTGATCGAACTTGGAATACCTTTTTCCGATCCTACCGCCGAAGGCCCTGTGATCCAGGGAGCAAACCTGCGGGCCCTGACCGGAGGAGTCACTACGGACAAGGTATTTGATCTTGTAAGGGAACTGCGCACGGATGTGAAGATACCGATGGTATTCATGACATACGCCAATGTCGTATTTTCGTATGGAGCCGAAGAATTTATCTCAACCTGCGCGGAAATAGGGATCGACGGATTGATCCTTCCTGACCTTCCTTTTGAAGAAAAAGATGAATTCCTGGATGTATGCCATAAATACGGCGTTGATCTGATCTCGATGATCGCGCCCACGTCCGAAAACCGTATCGCGATGATCGCAAAAGAGGCGGAAGGTTTCCTTTATATCGTTTCAAGTCTCGGAGTGACGGGAACGAGAAGCGAGATCACGACCGATCTTGGTTCGATCGTAAAAGTCGTACGTGAAAATACCGAAACACCGTGTGCGATAGGTTTCGGCATTTCAACACCCGAGCAGGCGAAGAAGATGGCGGACATTTCCGACGGAGCGATCGTAGGATCCGCAATAATCAAGATAATCGCAAAGTACGGAAAAGACGCGCCGGCTGAAGTTGGGAAGTATGTTAAGGAAATGAAAGATGCGATCAGGTAACTGATATTTATAAAAGATGATATAATTCGGAAACTGCCTTTTACTGTTACGGAAAGGGCAGTTTTCTTGTTATGCGCGATAAGCGAATGCCCTCAGCCCGGACGAAGTCCGCTCAGGCTCAAGGATGGCTGTCCAAACCAATGGTTTGAGATAGCCAGTCCATGAGCATGAGAGAGCGCGGAACGCGGGCTGAGGGCTGAGTGAACGGTCATCTTACAAAATTGTCACATAGAGAAGTTAATTTGTCACATAAAAAGATTTTAACAGGCGGGCAGAACTGATATAATCATAAATGTGATGATAGAAAACCGCATGAAATCCGAGCATCCGGATGTTTCGGCAGACGGCAGGGAGCATGATCCGTGCGGTATGATAAAGTATGAGTTTTATATGGAGGATAAAGGGAATGACAATACTTGAGGTAAAAAACCTGCAGAAGATCTATTCTTCGAGACTTGGAGCGAATCAGGTGCAGGCGCTTAAAAACGTGACATTTTCGGTTGAAGAGGGAGAATATATCGCGGTCATGGGCGAGTCCGGATCGGGTAAAACAACACTGCTCAATCTGATCGCGGCACTTGACACCCCGACAAGCGGGCAGATCATGATCGATGGGAAGGAACTCGCGTCAATAAAGGAACGCGAGGTTGCAAGATTCAGACGTGCCAACCTGGGATTTGTTTTCCAGGAATTCAATCTGCTCGATACACTGACAGCCAAGGATAACATCCTGCTTCCGCTGGTGCTGTCCGATACACCGATAGCAACTATGGAAGAAAAGCTTGATGTGATCGTAAAGAAACTCGGGATCAGCGATATCATGCACAAATACCCTTACGAGATCTCGGGCGGACAGAAACAGCGATGTGCGGTAGCACGCGCAATTATCACTGAACCGAAGCTGATCCTTGCCGATGAGCCGACCGGAGCACTTGATTCGAAATCATCCGACGATCTGCTCCGTGCCTTCAGGGATATCAATGCCGGCGGGCAGACGATCATCATGGTAACACATTCGACGGCAGCCGCATCGCGTGCCGGAAGAGTGCTGTTTATCAAGGATGGCGAGGTATTTAACCAGCTGTATCGCGGCAATAACAATAATGAGCAGATGTATCAGAGAATTTCCGATACACTTACCCTGCTGGCAACCGGTGCGGCCGTAGGCTGAGGCCCGGGTTCCGGCATAGGAGGTTATTAGATCATGAAGATGTATATCAGACTCGCATTTTCAAATATAATAAAAAACCGCAGGCTCTACGTGCCGCACATCTGTACGGGTGCGGGACTTACGGCGGTGTTCTATATCATGATCACTCTTGCTCATGATAACAGGCTTCAAAGTGTTAAGGGAGGCAACTATCTGCCTACGGTAATGAGCATGGGAGTTATTGTTCTCGGACTTGTTTCGGTGATCCTTATGCTCTACACCAACAGCTTCCTTATGAAACAGCGACAGTCGGAGTTCGGTCTGTATAACGTACTCGGAATGGAGAAAAGGCATATCGGAAGAATACTGCTGTGCGAAACGTTATTCGCCGCTGTTGCCGCACTTACGGCCGGCCTGCTGTTCGGGATCGCGCTTTACAAGCTGTGTGCGTTGATAATCTGCAAAATGCTTAAAGTTGAGAGCGTCCTGGGATTGTTTAAAGTAAGTTTGAGAGATCTGGGTCCTGTTGTATTGGTATTTGTATGCATTTATTCCGCAATTTTTATTTTCAACCGGATAAGGATCGCCGCGATGAAGCCTATGAAGCTTCTGGCCAGTGCACATGAAGGTGAACGTGAACCCAGGACCAAGTGGCTGATCGCAATACTTGGCGTGGCAACGCTCGGAGCCGGATACTATATTTCGCTTACGACAAAGAGCCCGCTGAAAGCATTGTGGCTGTTCTTTCTTGCTGTTATCCTAGTCATCATCGGCACATATTTCCTGTTTATCGCCGGAAGCATCGTTGTGCTGAAGATATTACGCAGGAATAAAAAGATATATTATAAGAGCCGCAACATGATCGGCATTTCGGGCATGCTCTACAGGATGAAGCAGAATGCGGCAGGCCTCGCATCGATCGCTATACTCGCTACCTGCGTTCTGGTCATGATGAGCTCGACGGTTACTCTTTATGCGGGGATCGAAGACTCTCTCGAGAAGGAATTTCCTCATCATGTAAATGTAAGCGCGACTTATTACACTGTCGATCCGGAAATAAAAAAAGAGTATGAAGAGGAACTTGAGAAGAATGACGGCTATACCAGCAATGAAGCGTATATGCGCTATTATGAAGCACAGAAAAGCGTTGCTGTTCCGGACGATGTTGTGATCGAAATACTTAAAAAAGCAGCGAAAGACAACGGATTTGAGCTGGCTCATGTCGCATCAAGAAGCTATCTTATGGTGGCATATCATTTTGACGGACAGAGTTTTGTCACAAGAGATAACATTGATATTTATGACGGTATCGCAGAATGTTTCTTCACTACGGCGGAAAGCTACAATGACGTAAATGAAGCCAATGTTGAGCTTGCGAAAGATGAGATCCTGGTTGCGGAACTCTCCGGAAATTCACAGAAGATCGGAGAAACGATAAATCTTGCCGGGAAGACCTTCAGAGTAAAAGGAAAGACCAAGGATTTTATCGTTTCAATGAACGGTTATTCTTTAGCAGACTGTTACGGTATCGTAGTTGCGGATGAAGAAGTCCTGAACATTATCTACCAGGCCCAGCTTGAAGACTACAAACAATACGCATCCGAGATAAGTTCGACCGTCATGGCAGATTTTACAAATGAAGAGCTGGCAGAGCAGGCATTTCTTCAAAAGAGATCAGCGGGAATATACGGATCATTCGGGACTTACCTCCAGGAGTATATAGAAAAGCAGGAAAACGCAGACGGCGCTTACGGTACTTCGTGGCGTTCAGTATGGGAAATGAGGTCCGAAATGTATGGCATGTTCGGAACCCTGATGTTCCTCGGAATACTGCTCAGCATAGTGTTCATGATGGCTACTGCGCTGATAATCTACTACAAACAGGTATCCGAAGGTTATGATGACCGCGGGCGTTTCCACATCATGCAGAAGGTCGGGATGGGCAGCGATGAGGTAAAGAAGACGATCCGCAGCCAGGTGCTAACGGTCTTCTTCATGCCGGTGCTGGTTGCGGCCCTCCATATGGCAATGGCATTCCCGATCATAGTCAGACTGATGCGGGTTCTGTTCGTTCCGAGCATCACGCTGTTTGTAATATGCACGCTCGCGGCTTTCGCGATATTCTGCGGAGTGTATGTTGTTATTTACATTCTGACAGCCAAGATGTATTATCATATTGTAAGGCTGGAGGGGTAATCCGGAAGGAGTGAGCATGTACCGTTTTTTTATAGTTGAGGATGATCCCGCGATCGCGGGTATTTTGAAACAGCAGCTTGAGAGCTGGGGGCACGAGGCTTATGTGGCCGAGAATCTCTCGGATATCATGCCCGAATTTGTGAAATACGATCCGCAGATCGCGCTGCTCGACATCATGTTGCCGTTTTACAACGGGTATCACTGGTGCAGCAGGATCCGGGCGGTCTCAAATGTGCCCGTGGTGTTCATTTCATCGGCTTCCGACAATATGAATATCGTGATGGCGATGAACATGGGCGGGGATGACTTTATTTCCAAACCGTTCGATTCGGGCGTGCTCATGGCAAAACTCGAAGCGATACTGCGCCGCTCATACGGCATGGGAGGCAAGCCCGCGGTCATGGAACATAACGGGGCGGTCCTGAACCTGTCGGACGGATCGCTGTCCGTGGATGGTAACCGTATAGATCTGACGAAGAATGAAATGAAGATCCTGCAGATCCTGATGGAAAACAAAGGAAAGATCGTAAGCCGGGATACCCTGATGACGAAGCTGTGGCAGAGCGACAGCTATGTTGAAGAAAACACACTTACGGTCAATGTTAACCGTCTGCGCAGGAAACTGGACGATGCGGGACTTAACGGTTATATCAAGACGAAAGTCGGAAGCGGATATATTATTGAATAATGAGCGGAGGCGGTATTGCCGTAAACCGAGATAAACAGGTAAGAAGGTACGGAGAATGCATTTTGTTGATGCAAAAGGGATCCTGACCGGGAGCGGCAGCGGCTTTGGAATGAATATTTACCGCGGATGTTCGCACGGATGCATATATTGCGACAGCAGGAGCAAGTGTTATCAGTTCACGCACCCGTTCGAGGATATCGAGGTAAAACAGAACGCGCCGGAGCTGCTGGAAAAAGCACTCAGGTCAAAAAGAAAAAAGTCTGTGATAGGGACCGGAGCAATGTCCGATCCCTACATGCATTGTGAAGAAAAACTCAGGCTGACGAGGAAGTGTCTGGAGATCATTTTGAAATACGGATTCGGACTTGCGATACAGACCAAATCGGACCGGATCCTGGAGGACATCGATCTTCTTGACGAGATCAACCGCTCGGCAAAATGCGTCGTACAGATGACCCTTACAACTTATGATGACGATCTGTGCCACATTGTTGAGCCAAACGTATGTAATACGAAGCGCAGGATCGAAGTCCTGGAGAAGATGCGGGACAGAGGGATCCCCACGATCGTCTGGCTTTCGCCGATACTGCCGTTCATAAATGATACGGAAGAAAATGTGATCTCTATTTTGAATGAATGTGCCAGGGTGGGCGTAAAGGGGATAATAGATTTCGGAATGGGTCTGACACTAAGGGAAGGCGACAGGGAATACTATTACGCGGCGCTTGATAAGCATTTCCCGGGAATGAAGGAAAGATATATCAGGGAATATGGCAATGCTTACGAACTGCCGAGTCCGAATGCAAAACAGCTGAGGGACATACTTGAAAGGATTTGTAAGGAAAACGGGATGATGTACAGGCCGGAAGACTGCTTTGCCTATATGCATGACCTTCCGGAAAAATACCCGCAGATGAGTATTTTTGATGTTATGAAATAACCGTATAAACGGGAATACCAATATTTTTGACCAAAACGGGATCTGACCATGAAAATACTGAAAAGCTTTTTGAAAGAGGAGATCAGGAATATCCTGCTGTGTTTCGCAGGGTACGGTTTGTGCGCTCTTGTACTGATGCTGTACGGAGCTCTTGATGAAGCGCTGCTGTATGGGGGGACCCTGTATCTGGTGCTGATAGTGCTCGTTTTTGCGGTACGATTTGCCAAATATGTACGAAAATATTCAAAACTGCGTGAATACCTGAAAAACGTCGAATGCGGGCAGAATTCGGTATATGAGCCCGGGACTCTGAGCGAGCGGGAACTGTGTGAAAAAGTGGAAAAACTGTGCGCTGACTGCAGCAGATTTATGACCGAACTCGAAAATGTCAGACAGGACTACAATGATTACTACACTGTCTGGGTACATCAGATCAAAACCCCTATAGCAGCCATGAAAATGATGCTTGAGCGTGAGGATACGAAGGAAAACCGTGAGATCGCGGGAGAACTGTTCAGGATAGAGCGCTACGTCGAGATGGCACTCGGATATATCAGGCTCGAGTGTGAATCCAACGATCTTGTGATCCGCGAGTATGATGTAGATGACATGATAAGGCAGGCTGTACGTAAATTCGCGCCGCTTTTTGTCGAACGCAGGCTCAGGCTCGATTATGAACCGGTGGGCTTAAGGATCAGCACCGATGAGAAATGGTTCGTATTCGTTATCGAGCAGCTCCTGTCGAATGCGATCAAATATACGAAACAGGGAAGCATCGGGATAAAACTTGCCGGAAAAACCGACGGAGAAGATCGCAGGATACTTGAGATCTCCGATACGGGCATCGGCATCGCGGCGGAGGATCTTCCGAGGATATTCGAAAAAGGTTATACCGGATTCAATGGCAGGGCGGACAAAAAAGCGACAGGGCTTGGCCTGTATCTGTGCAGGCGTGTGTGCGACATGCTTTCGATCGCGATAACGGCACGGTCCGAAGAAGGAAAAGGAAGTTCATTCTGCCTTGACCTGGGACAGAGAGTATTGAAGATGGACTGATATCAGATCAGCTTATCCTGATGTGAGTATTTACCAAAAGAACCGGCATACCCTTGTGCAATTGTAACCAAATTCAGATAAGGGTAGTGCATAATACGGATTGTTGGTATATAATAGTTTCCGAGGGAAAATGAACAATTGTTCGAAAAAGTTGTTGACAAATGATCCAGGGTGTATTATTATCATTTACAGAACATTAGTTCGAAAATACAAGGAGATTATTAATTATGGCCAGAGAGAAAGAGAATAAGGAAAAAGACGATAAGATCAAAGCAGTTGAAGAAAACAAACTGAAGGCACTTGAATCGGCGCTTGCGCAGATCGAGAAGGAATATGGCAAGGGATCAGTCATGAAACTCGGTGATACCAGTGCCCATATGAATATCGAAACCGTTCCGACCGGTTCCCTGAGCCTTGATATAGCGCTGGGTCTCGGCGGAGTACCCAAGGGACGTATCATAGAAGTCTACGGACCTGAATCAAGCGGTAAGACCACCGTTGCCCTTCATATGGTAGCGGAGGTCCAGAAGAGAGGCGGAATTGCCGGCTTTATCGATGCCGAGCATGCGCTCGATCCCGTATACGCGAAGAATATCGGAGTAGATATCGACAATCTGTATATTTCACAGCCCGACAACGGCGAGCAGGCATTGGAGATCACCGAGACCATGGTACGCTCGGGTGCTGTGGATATCATCATTGTTGACTCTGTTGCCGCACTGGTTCCCAAGGCCGAGATCGAAGGCGATATGGGCGATTCACATGTCGGACTCCAGGCACGTCTTATGTCACAGGCACTTCGTAAATTAACCGCAGTAGTCAGCAAGACCAACTGCATAGTTGTATTTATCAACCAGCTGCGTGAGAAAGTCGGCGTTATGTTCGGCAATCCCGAGACAACGACCGGCGGACGTGCATTGAAGTTCTATTCGTCCGTACGTCTCGATGTCCGCAAGATCGATGTGATCAAGAACGCGGGTGAGATCGTCGGCAACAGGACCAGGATCAAGGTAGTCAAGAACAAGATAGCTCCGCCTTTCAAGGAGGCTGAATTCGATATCATGTACGGCAAGGGTATTTCCCGCGAGGGCGATATACTGGATCTTGCCGCCAATGAGAACATCATCATCAAGTCAGGTGCATGGTTTGCATACAACGGAGACAAGATCGGACAGGGCCGTGAGAATGCGAAGGCATGGCTGGCCGAGCATTCCGATATCATGGAACAGATCGAGGCACAGGTACGCGAGAAGAGATGTATCCACCCCGACGAGGCAGCATCTCTGCCCGTTTCTCCTGATGACGAAGAAGAGGATGAAGATTGAGATACGTTCTGCCAAGATCATGTCACGACCGGGCATGATCATGGGATCGTGATCAGGAAATAGAATTGATATAAGATTTTTATAGTTGATGATCGCTGCAGATATATGTCTGCAGCGATTTATTACAGGTCAACATTCTAAGGAGGCCATTTTCCGATATATGAAGATCACAAATATAGAAAAACTTCCACGTAAGAAAAATAAGATATATATCGACGGCGAATATGCGTTTATGCTCTACGACAAGGACATAGCGGTATATCATCTTGACAGATATACGGAAACGGAGGACGGTACAGAGGAGGAGTTTCCGGAACATCTTTATGACAAGATCATGAAGGAAACGGTCATCCGCCGCGCTCATCAGAAGACTCTGGCGATGCTGGAACGGATGGACCGCACGGAGACTGAACTGCGGCAGAAGATGAAACTGGATATGTATTCCGAGGAAGTTGCCGATGAGACAATCAAGTGGCTTAAAAGCCTGCACTATCTGGATGACAGCAGGTATGCGCAGAGCTATATACGCGGTCATCTTGCCGGGACCAGCAGACAGGAACTTATTGCCAAACTGCGGGCAAAAGGAATATCGAAAGATATCGCAAACGAGGCATATACTGTATGCTGTGAAGAGATCACCCCTGCAGAGCGGGGCGGAAACGGCGGGCATCCGGATAAAGACGATCGTGGGACGGCCGCTGCAGGAGAGACGACAGGAAGCATCGAGCAGCAGGCCGCGCTCCGGACACTTTCCAAGAAGCTCGGAACACGTAAGGTACTGACTCCCAAAGAACGCATGAGTGTTATTGGATACATGCTGCGCAAGGGATTCAGGCGCAATGAGATAATGAATGCATTTGATGAACTCGGGATAAGTATCGATTATGAAGATATGCCGGATGTATGAGATTATTTGCGAGATATGTGGTTTGTTTTGAATATGGTTTTATTTTTTCAGAAATTGTGATAAAATCGAAACAGGATGATACTTTTATCATAATATCCGCAACATAGTTTCGAGGGAGATATATTTTTATGAAGAAAAACGCTGTATTGCTCATTTTTTGCCTGATATGCGGTTTATTCATTTCAGCTTGCGGTTCCGGGGAGGAGAATGATATGAGCTTGCTTAAGAAAGAATTTGTTGTGGGGAAGGACATTTCAAAAGGTGATATAACCGATTTTTACTATACCTACTCCAACATCAACTACAATGCATTTTATCAGAGATATCGTTTTTATATCGAGGACGGGAAAAAGTATTTCTTCCATGAGACAAGGGAGAGGCAGAATGAGTACGGTCCCGCTACCGAGGATGATACTACGAAGATCGGTAAAGTCGAGCTTACCGAGGAGCAATGGAAGGATTTTTATGATCTGATCAACGGCGGAACGGTAAAGAAGAGAGAAGAAAGTGCCGAGAGCGGTGATTCGGGTCCCTGGTTCTACATTTATTGGAAAGATGATAAATCCAAGTATCAGGAATATTCTTTCGCTTCTTATGAAGACCAGAAGAAGTTTGAAGAATACTGTTCGGGACTGGCGGATGAGTCTGCAGAGGTTTCGGCCGAAAAGTATCCGCCGATAGATGCATCGTCGTGCGGAAACTGGCAGGGGTTCTTTTACGATGTCAGCGGTAACTATCATATGACGATCGAGAATACCGCCGATGGCAGGTTCCCCGTTACAATAAACTTCTCATGGATGTATTCCGATTCCGGCGGAGGCATGTATACGTATCTGGTTGATGTGGCCGGAACGGCTTATACGGATGAAGACGGTGTTACGATCCTGGAAGGTGATCTTGATGACGGAAGCAGCGCTGCGGACCAGAAGATCAAAGCGATCCTGACGAAGAATAATGATCGTATCACCATGATTATACTCGAGAGCAGCAATTCGCGACTTACTGCCGGAAGCAAGCTGGATTTTACAAGAGAATGATATTTGAAAAGGATAGACTGAAATGAAGAAGAGAATTGTCGGGTTGTTTTCAATATTGTGCTTTCTGCTGATCGCTGTCTGCCTGATGCCCGGAGTACGCAGCTATGCACAGGAAGGATATACTGTTAACGGACTGTGGTGGGGATTTGAGAAGGCTACCGGAACGATTACATGGATCCCCTGGGACTGGGAAGGCGGAGCCATTCCCGAAGAGATCGAAGGAGTGAAGGTTGTTGCGTTAAGCGACGATTGGGTGTGCTTAAACAGAGACGGCAAGAGAGATCATATCAGTGAGATCATCCTGCCTAAGGGATTACAAAGGATAGGAAACGGCGCTTTCTATAATTTGAAGATCAAATCTATTACAATACCTGACGGTGTTACATACATCGGCGACTCGGCATTTTCGGGGTGCGCGGGATTAAAAAGCATAAATATACCTGAAGGAGTAACGTCGATCGGAAGAAGTGCTTTCTCAGAGTGCATTTCGCTGGAAGAGATAGTTTTGCCGAAGACTCTCGGATCGCTTGGCAGTTCCGCATTTTATGGCTGCACGGCACTTACCGGCGCTGTTATTTCCGGACATGATCTGACTATAGAATCCAGAAGTTTTCAGGAATGCAGTAAACTTGATCATTTAACGGTTTCCGGAAATAATGTCGAGATCGGGGACTGGGCTTTTCGTGAGTGTACATCTTTAACAAGTGTTGATCTGCAGGAGGGTGTTACCGCGATCGGCAGCGGAGCATTCCGTGGATGCAGCCGCCTGACCAAAGTCAATATACCCAAGAGCATGAAAACCATAGGAGATTATGCTTTCGACGGGTGTGAAGATCTGGAGGAAGTGAATTACGCAGGCAAGGAAAGTTCGATCACATTTGGCAAGAGCGTATATGCCCGCTGCATCTGGCTGCATCCGGATTTTTCGGAACCTTACCGGACCAGCAAATACTACCGCAATCTGATGTCTCTCAAACTTACGGGAAACTATGTTGAGGATGCGATCGCGATAGCCGCGTCACAGGAAGGATACAATGAAGGAAAGTCTTTTGAAGATCTGGACGGAATGAACAGGGATTATTCAAAGGCGGCACTTAAGGATTACACTGAGTTCAATTATTATATCGGAAGACCGGAATGGCTGTGGAGACCGGGACTTTCGGAGGTCACAGCATATGGCGGATGGTGCGGACAGTTCTGCGGATGGTGCCTGAATATGGCCGGAATCCCGGACGAGGCGCATCAGTATCTGAACGATGAACCGGACGAGGAACATGTTCTGTGGAAGGATACGGTATATGCCGGCGGACAATACAAAGTCAAGCCCGGCGATGTGCTTCACATGAAGGAAGGACACTTTGCCCTGGTTGTCGAAATAACCGAGAAAAAGAATTCCGTTGTATTCGGAACATGGAACGGCAACTGGCCGGGTGTTGTATGGCATGAATTCGAATATAGTAAAAAAGACGGTAAAATGGTCGACCGCTCCTGGTCAGGCGACGACCTGACGGAGATCCTGAAGTTCGAGCCCGAGGTCATCGAAAAACTGCCGCATTATACGGTGAAATTCGATGCTAACGGAGGCAAGACTTCTATCAAATCAAAGGATATCTGCCAGGGAGCATATTTTGGAATAATGCCGGTACCGACCAGAGATGGATATACATTTGACGGATGGTATACCGAGAAAACCGGCGGCAAGAAGATAACCGCATACAGAAAAGCAAGGGAAATCGGAAATATTACCTTGTATGCTCATTGGAAAGATAAGAGCGGCAAGTCCGGCGATGACAGCAATGACGGCTCTTCAGATATCGATGTATGCGAGAAGGACGCCACACCGGATGTTACGGTCAGCAAGAAGACCGTAAAGTATTCGGTGCTGAAGAACTCAGAGCAGATCGTGGTCATAAACCGTACAGGGTGTGATTGTACCGCCTCGTACTCGAATAAGACAAAAGGCAAGCTGAAAAAGTATGTGTCAGTATCAAAATCAGGGGTTGTAACGATCGCGCAAAACGCACCCAAGGGAACGGTCAAGATCAAAGTGACTCTGAAGCCGCTGTCCGGTGGTGACAAGGTCGTAAAAACCATTAAAATAAAAGTGAAATGATTTCGGAGGCCGGGTAAATCTCATGAGAAAAACAAATAAGATCATTTTGACATTTGTTAAAGCATTTTTGATCATAACGGTAATTGCGGCAGTATGCCTGATGGGCGGTCATCATAACGTGTATGCCGCGAATAGTGAAGGCTACAGGATCAATGGATTGTGGTGGGGATTTGAAAAGGCCACCGGAACGATCACATGGATACCTTATGAATGGGAAGGCGGAGCTATACCCGAAGAGATCGAAGGCGTGAAAGTTGTCGCTTTAAGTGATGACTGGGTATGTACCAACAGCAACGGAAAAAGGGATCATGTAAAGGAGATCATCCTTCCGCAGGGCCTGAAACGGATCGGAAAAGGTGCATTTTACAAGTGTAATATAGAATCGATCGTAATACCCGATTCTGTCGAGGTTATTGCCGGTCAGGCATTTTCGGGCTGTGCTTCACTGAAGGAACTATTAATACCGGATTCTGTTAAGGAATTTGATGCTTCTGCGATCAATGGATGTACATCTCTTGAGAAGCTCGTTCTCAGCGGCGGAATTACCGAAATAGATGAGGGATGCTTCTGCAACATGGAAAAGATCAGGAGCATTACGATCCCCGGGAGCGTTAAAAAGATCGGCAATTATTGCTTCAGGAATGATCCTCTGCTTGAAGAAATAATACTGGAAGACGGCGCAAGCGGAAGAAGCATCGGCGAATACTGTGCCATTGATCTGCCTTCTCTGAAGAAGATCTATATCGGAAAGGGCTTTGAAGTTATCGGACCGGGTATGGGAAGAAGCTCGGCTACGCTTGAAGTTTTAAGCCTGCCCTCCGGATTAAAAAGCATCGGAGATTACGCGTTCAGATTTGATGAGAATCTGGAACAGGTGACGGTCGGCGGTAAGGAGATCGACTACTGGTTCCAGTTTGAGGAGCTTGGGATCAAGCTCGGAGATTATGCATTTGGCGATACGTATTTCCTGCGTAAGGATTTCTCACCTTCTTACAAGACCGGCAAGTGGTATGAAGCATTACATAAGCTCGAGCTCAATGCAGGCGAGACCGGCGACTATGTAAGCGATATTTTCAAGATAGCATATTCACAGTACGACTATCATGAAGGCAATTCTTTCGACGAGCAGCACGGAAATAATACCAAAGGAAATAAGGATTTTGCCGAGTATAATTACTGGTGGGGCGAGCCCGGTACAAAGTGGTGCGGCGAGTTCGCAGGCTGGGTTATTGCCATGGCAAGTGTTCCTGAGGAGATCTATTCCTCGAAATATGACACTCCGGATGAGGATACATATGAGTGGAAGGATACCGCATATGCCGGCGGCAAATACAAGATCAAGAAGGGCGATGTTATCCTGTTCTACTATGACGGCGGTAATCACGTGATCATGGTGGAGTCTGTGAGCACAAGCGGCAACACGGTTACGATCAATTCGATAGACGGCAACCACGGCAATAATGTTCAAAACGACGTTTACAAGATCAATGCCAAGAACGGAAAGACAACCAACTGCTGGGTCGACGACAACGGATATGTCGCAAAGGTATACGGCCCCGACTGGAGCAAGGTAAAGGATGTAAAATACTATACCGTCAAATTTGACGCGAACGGGGGCAAGACCGAAACCAAGTCCAAAAAGCTTTCAAACGGGGCATTCTACGGAGTCCTTCCGATTCCTACATATTCGGGGTATGATTTCGACGGATGGTATACCGAGAAAGACGGCGGTAAGAAGATCACAGCATATCGTAAGGTAAATCTTGAAGGTAATACCACACTGTACGCACACTGGACCAAGAACGGAGATTCCGGATCCGGCAAGGATGAAGGCAATGACCCGAAGAAATCGGAAGTGAAGATCTCAGCGAGCAAATCCAAGGTCAAATATTCTAAAGTCAAGAAAAAGGCGATCAGTGTAACGATCAACGTCCAGGGAAGCGTTTCGGAAGTAAAATATGAAAACGCGACTTCGGCAGCATTGAAAGACTATGTCAGCGTTTCCGATAAGGGAAAGGTTACATTTGCCAAAGGCGCCAAGAAAGGCACATATAAGATCAAAGTGACTGTTATCGGAACGGACGGAAGCAAAACCGCTAAAACCCTGAAGATAAAAGTAAAATAAAACCGGGAGGGTCATGTCGATTAATAAGAGACAGGTTGGAAGCGAGGCCGAGATCAAAGCTTCGGGATATCTTCGCGAACACGGATACAGGATAGTGAGGACAAACTATTACTGCAAAGCCGGCGAGATCGATATTATCGCCTATGACGGGGAATATCTGTGCTTCATAGAGGTGAAATACAGAAAAGGCCTGGCCGACGGATATCCGGAGGAGGCTGTCGATGAGAACAAGCGGAGGCGTATCACCAAAAGTGCAATATTCTACATGAATATGTGCGGGCTGACTGACACAACACCCTGCAGGTTCGATGTTGTATCGATCCTCGGAAATGAGGTCAAACTCATCAAGAATGCATTTGATGCGGAGTTTTGATCTGCACTGAATAAACACGGATAAAAATCAACAAACGGCATGTAAAAAGCATGCCGTTTTTTGTTAATTTCAACGAGGGTGGTTTTGGTTGACAAGGCATTGGATTACAGGTAAAATGAAACTATCAATTTTCGTTTTTATAGCAAAGCAGATGGACTTTTGCTATATTTTTTATTCTCATAAGCTTTTTCAATATCATACAGGAGGATGTGTCATGGCCACAATAATCAATGAACCTTCGCATACCTTTAACGAATACCTGCTTATTCCGGGGTATTCATCAAGTGAGTGTATTCCCGCAAATGTATCCTTAAGAACACCTCTGGTTAAATACAGACTCGGAGAAGAGCCTGCTATTTCCATGAATATTCCGATGGTTTCTGCCATCATGCAATCCGTCTCCGGAGATCGTCTGGCTATCGCGCTGGCTACCGAAGGCGGTATTTCTTTTATCTACGGTTCGCAGACGATCGAGGATGAGGCAGCGATGATAAGGCGTGTTAAGACCTACAAGGCGGGATTTGTAAAGAGCGATTCGAATGTAAGCCCTGAGGCGACACTTGCGGATATATTAAGGCTGAAGGCCGATACGGGCCATTCAACGGTTGCCGTTACCGAGGACGGAACGAGAGACGGTAAGCTGGTGGGTATCGTAACCAGCAAGGATTACCGCGTAAGCCGTATGGATCCGGCCACCAAGGTTGCGGAGTTCATGACTCCGTTCGAGAAGCTGGTATGGGCGAAGGAAGGAACTTCGCTGAAGGAAGCCAACGACATCCTGTGGGATCATAAACTGAATGCGCTCCCGATCATCGATGATGACGGCAAGCTTTGCTATTTTGTATTCCGTAAGGACTATGACATGCACAAGCAGAATCCGAGCGAACTGCTTGATTCGAAGAAGAGATATATTGTTGGTGCCGGTATCAATACACGTGATTATGCAGAACGTGTTCCCGCGCTGGTTGAAGCAGGTGCCGATGTACTGTGCATCGACTCGTCGGAAGGTTTCTCCGACTGGCAGAAACTGACACTGCAGTGGATCCGTGAAAAATACGGCGATACCGTGAAAGTCGGAGCCGGTAATGTTGTTGACGGCGCAGGCTTCAGATTCCTTGCCGAAAGCGGAGCAGATTTTGTCAAGGTAGGCATCGGCGGAGGTTCGATCTGTATCACGCGTGAGACCAAGGGTATCGGACGCGGGCAGGCAACGGCACTGATCGATGTTTGCGCGGAGAGAGATAAGTATTTCAAGGAAACAGGCATTTACGTACCTGTATGTTCCGACGGCGGTATCGTATATGACCATCATATTACGCTGGCACTTGCAATGGGAGCCGATTTCGTAATGCTGGGCAGGTATTTTGCGAGATTTGACGAGAGCCCTACCAACAAGGTCAGCATCGGCGGCACTTATTACAAGGAGTACTGGGGCGAAGGCTCGGCAAGAGCACGTAACTGGCAGAGATACGATCTCGGCGGCGACAAGAAGCTCAGCTTCGAGGAAGGCGTTGATTCGTATGTTCCTTATGCGGGAACCCTGAAGGACAATGTAGCGATGTCGCTCAGCAAGGTACGTTCGACCATGTGCAACTGCGGTGCTCTGACTATTCCCGAATTACAGCAGAAAGCCGTTATCACCCTCGTTTCGGCGACCAGTATCGTTGAGGGCGGTGCACATGACGTGATCCAGAAGGATAAGACTTCGGCGATAACAAGATAAAATGATGAACAAGCAAGGAACAGATATAAGATAATCAGATAATAAGGCAAGGAACGGATATAAGATAATCAAAATAAAGCAGGTAACGGATATGAAGAAGATCGGAATCGTCATGGGCAGCGACAGTGACCTGCCTGTAATCGAAAAGGCCGTAAAGGTATTGAAGGAGCTTGAAATACCTTACGAAGTACATATTTATTCGGCACACAGAACGCCGGTGGAAGCACGCGATTTCGCGCTGAACGCACGTAAGAACGGCTATGGTGCGATCATTGCCGCGGCAGGCATGGCAGCTCATCTTGCCGGTGCGATCGCCGCCAATACAACGCTTCCGGTGATCGGGATCCCTTGCAAAGGGCCCGTATTTGACGGAATGGATGCCCTGCTTTCAACAGTGCAGATGCCTACAGGCATTCCGGTAGCGACCGTGGCCGTAAACGGCGGAGCCAATGCGGCGCTGCTTGCGGCTCAGATCATTGCGGTAGAGGATAAGGAACTTGCCGACAAGTTGGATGCGAAGAGAGCAAGGGATGCGATAGCTGTGCTGGAGAAAGATGCCGGAGTTGAGGCTAAACTGAGCGAGATATAAACTTATATAACTAATTGTGAGATAGGATCGGAGGATTATCAACAATGGGAGGATTTTTCGGAGCGGTTTCGAAAAGAGATGTGGTTCTTGATGTGTTTTTCGGAGTCGATTATCACAGCCATTTGGGCACAAAGGCAGCAGGACTGACATACTGGAACCGCAGGGACGGATTTAAACGCGAGATACATTCGATCGAAAATTCTCCGTTCAGAACGAAGTTTGAAAATGACCTGCATGAATTCGAAGGAACAAGCGGAATAGGATGCATCAGCGATACCGATCCCCAGCCGCTTCTGGTAAGGTCACACCTTGGGATCTATGCGATCACAACGGTCGGCATCATCAACAATGCGGAAGAACTGACGAAGAAGTACTGCGGTGATCATTCCAGCCAGTTTATGGCGATGAGCTCGGGCAAGGTGAATTCTTCGGAGCTGGTTGCCGCGCTCATCAGTGAGGCGGATGATTTCAAGACCGGTATCCTCCATGCAATGGAGCTGATCGACGGTTCGATGTCGATCCTGATACTGACTCAGGACGGGAGCATCATAGCGGCAAGAGACCGTATGGGAAGACTTCCGGTGCTGATCGGCAAAGATAGTGACGGTTTCTGCGTGTCATTTGAATCATTTGCATATCAGAAGCTCGGATATCATAATATTTACGAACTCGGGCCCAATGAGATCGTTAAGATCACGCCCGACGGATATGAGACCATTTCACCCGCAGGTGAGGAAATGAAGATATGTGCCTTCCTGTGGACATATTACGGATATCCCAACTCAAATTACGAAGGCGTCAATGTTGAAGTAATGCGCTACAGGAACGGCGAGATCATGGCGCGGAACGAGATGGAAAAGGGAACGCTTCCCGATGTCGATTTTGTTGCGGGCGTGCCCGATTCGGGAATCCCTCACGCGATCGGATATGCGCATGAAAGCGGAAAGAGCTTTGCAAGACCGTTTGTAAAATATACACCTACCTGGCCCAGATCGTTTATGCCGAGCAGCCAGGATGTGCGTAACAGAGTTGCCAAAATGAAGCAGATCCCCGTTCCCGAGCTGATCGAGGACAAGAAGCTGCTGTTCGTGGATGACTCTATCGTACGCGGAACTCAGCTTCGCGAGACCGTTGAGTTCCTGTATGAGTCGGGTGCCAAAGAAGTACATATGAGATCGGCGTGTCCGCCCATCATGTATGCCTGCAAATACCTGAATTTCTCGCGCGGCACGTCGGAAATGGAACTGCTCTCACGCCGTATCATTCGCGATCTTGAAGGTGAAGAAGGCGAGAAACATCTGGACGAATATACCGATACTTCCAAGCAGCGTGGCAAATGCATGCTCAGAAGGATATGCGAGAGCCTCGGATTTGATTCGCTGGAGTACCAGACCCTCGACGGACTGCTTGAAGCAATCGGGATCGACCGCAAGAAGATCTGCACGTATTGCTGGGACGGGAAAGAGTGATGCATAATGATAAGATTACGGCCTTATAAGAAATGCGATGCGGAGGCGATCGCAGAATGGGTCAAGGATGAGGATGTTTTCCTAAAATGGGGCGGAAAACTGTTCGGTGAATTTCCGATCAATGCAGATATCATTGATGAGAAATACAGTCTGAAGAACGGTGACTGCAAGGAAGAGGACAACTTTTATCCATGGACGGCGATCGATGAGGAAAACCGCGTTGTCGGACATTTTATAATGCGATACCTGCACGGGGACAACAGAATACTGCGTTTCGGATGGGTAGTCGTCGATCCTTCGATCCGCGGAAAAGGCTACGGAACGCAGATGTTGCGTACGGGACTGAAATACGCATTTGAGAT
>JAFZNE010000041.1 GCA_017553035.1 Lachnospiraceae bacterium | reverse complement strand
TTCAGTCGAATTCGGATGATAAATAAGATAATCACCCGGGTTCATGCGTACCATTGTATCTCCATCCGCCGAAAATGTATCAAAGCTATAGAGCCAAGGCTTAAACTCACGGAGATCCGGAATTGTTTCCACGTACTCACTTCCGGCTATATTCTGATGAATCTCCAGTGCGCCGTTCCATGCGGATAAAAGGAAAACTTCATTGGCGAATGTAAGTTTGAAACTAAACTTCGCTACCTCATCATTTGTATTATTAATAACCGGAAAATCATAAGTAAATGCCTGATGAGTATGATCTTCGACCCCGGAGTTTTCAAGGTCAAATGCCTTCGACCATGTACTGCTTCGCGCGATAGCCCTTATCGATACCTCTTCCTCATCGGCCCCTTCCTCAGAGAAGAGCGATGCACCCTTTAATGTCTTTTGATGAACGACTTTGTTAAACTGATAAGTGTTAATTATACCCGCTATGCCAACAGCAATTATCAGTACAAAAGTAATTATAAAGATGATCAGCTTAACATTTTTCTTTTCAGTCTTCATTATCCGTTAACCTTTTTCAAAATATCGTTTTCTATCAGTTTCATTTTCACCTGACGGTAAAATATCAATCCCACAACTCATAAACACGGGTGAAAGCCCCATAATCTCCGCTCATAGTTCCGGTATCAAATTCATAGAAATGAACAAATTCGCCTTCTCTGTTTACAGTAAAGAGCTGCCATTCCATTTCCTCCGGACGCATAAAAACTCCACAGTCCTTTATTTTCTTAAATCCGTTATCGTAAATAGCCCATACACCGTTTTTAAAGATCACCAACCAGCTTTCAACATCAGTGAGAGGCTCATTATAGTCATAGCTCGAATACTCGCTGCTCTTGTAATAAACCCCCATACACCCTTCATAATCACCACCGAGAGAATCCGGATCGAGTTCTCCCCAATCGCTGTATCCACCGTCTCTGACATATCCGTCATATCCTCTGCTGATAGTATCAACCAGCTCATCAAGCGAATCATCATCGGGATACAGGTCCGAAATCGTAAGCTCATCAAAATGAGGTATCATTCCGTCCGGACGATATGAGTAAGTACCGTATGTCGCAGGGTTTTCAGGCTCATCGTCATCATCAGAAATATTGTACCCACCATTATCATTATCCTGATCATCATCGTCCCGGTCGTCATCGTCATTGTCCCGGTCATCATCGTTCTGATCATTATCGTCATAGTCCCGGTCATCAATATCCTGACTGTCATCGTTGTCATACCAGTCATCTTCGTCGCCGAGCCAATCGCTCAGGTCAATATCGTCAAAATAATCATCAAGATCAAGTTCAGGTTCTTCCTTGCTGCCGCAAGCCGTAAACATAACAAGCACCATGATCATCAAAAAAGAAACTACAAGCTTCTTCATAGCACAACACCTCCTAATTTATCCCGATTATATTCTTTTACAGCCTGATAAGCAAGTATCTTTGGAAACTTTCAGTCAAAATGAGCTTCGAAAATACCGTTAAACGCCGGTTTGATAAGTAAAGACCCCGTTATTAGGCCGGGCCAGCCTGAATCTGTCCTTTCAAAGTCCATTTGTTTTCGGAAACATTATGGATGTTTTATGGATTCGTTATGGATGTTTATATTGACTAACTGCCATTTATGCTGTATAATCTGATCATGAAATGAACCGGCAGTAACTGCATGAGAGTATTTAACTGATAATATATACTACGGGAAGTTTTTTTCTGGAGGCAAAACAGATGAGTATTGAAGAAATGAAAGAATTCCTCAAAAAACAAGGGATCCCTTATTCGGAAGTGTCCAAATGTACAGGGATCCCTCTTAGTACTTTGCAGAAAATATTCGGTAACACCACGGCAGCGCCGCGATTCAAGACCCGGTTGGCGCTGAATGAATACTTTGACCGGATATCTGATGAATGCAGTTATGTTGAAGAGACGGCATCGGAATACGGCATGACCGACGGAACCAGTGCACTCAATCGCAATACCTTCGGCGATAAGACTCTTGATGATTATCTTGCTTTGCCCGACGACGTCCGTGTAGAGCTGATAGATGGTACATTTTACGATATGGCTGCACCAACCGCAGCCCATCAGCAGATCAGTCAGTTGCTCACTTCCCGATTTCAGAATCATATCGATACGCACAAAGGCTCTTGTATGGTTTTTGCCGCACCATTCGATGTCAGGCTCGATTGTGATGACAAGACCATGGTTCAGCCCGATATTCTCGTGATCTGCGACCGTGACAAGCTCTCCAAGCCCAGGCTCAACGGTGCTCCCGATCTTGTAGTCGAGATCATATCCGCATCAAGCTGGTTCCATGATACGATCCGTAAGTTCAACAAGTACAAAAAGGCCGGTGTACGCGAATACTGGATCATTATTCCCTCGCTCAGGAAAATTCTTGTGTATTTCTTCGAGCAGTCATCCGAGCCGGCTGAGTACACTTTTTCGGACAGCATCCCCGTAAACATCTGGAACGGAAAATGCGTCATAGACTTCAAAGAAATATTTAACCGAATTGAGTTCCTGTTATAACCGGGCTCGTAATGTATAATTATCCCTACGGTTCCACCTTCATCCAGAACGCAGGCCGTATTCCGTTTTCGTTGTCTACGTAATTACCGCGTGTGGCAACCGAACCGGAGCTGTCGACATATGCGGCACAGTCGCCGGTGCTTCCCGGAGATCTCAGCCACCAGGCATCCCAGTCTCTGTTACCGTCAATATATGCACATACCCTGTTGATCGCATTATCATTGCGGGTATCCGACTTGAAATATCTGTCTGTTTCGGACAGCGACAACAGGAACAGATGATCCTCCGTATCAGATCCGCCGTCGGTACCGTTAAAATCATTAGGTTCGTTGATCACTGTTGTTTTGCCGATCAGGCGGCGCTCAGTCTCGGTAAAGGCATCATTATAGAACTCGTTATTCAGCCATTTACGGATCGAACATTCTTCCCAGGTGACATCCTTGTCCGGATCGTCATAACTTCTCTTTTTATCGTCGTATTTCTTCCCGCAGAGCAGATACCTGCTGATCAGCAGGATCCGGTTGTTTTCGGCATCATAATCGAGTATCTGCCATTCGATATTTTCCTTAGTCCCGACAGGAGCATAGCTCCAGTTTTCGGCATCATATGTCTCATGATCCCAGCTTCCGAACGTAACATATATATCCGATGCCGATACACTCTCATATCCTCCCACGGAAAGCTTATTATTTTCAATTATCTCGGGAGTCAGTTCGATCCATAATGCAGGTCTGATCCCACTCTTATTTCCGACCTGATATCCTCCGTCATCAATGATGCCGTCAAACAGCACACCTCTTTCACTGACACATGATACGCAGCTGCTGTCATAGCCCGGCGAGCGCAGGATCCACCAGGATGCTTCACCGTCTATATATCCGCACGTCCTGCTCAGTGCCGAATCCTTATGGCTGCCTGCCTTGAAATATTTATCCGCCTCGGATACAGACAGCAGGAACAGCCGGTCTTCCGTATCATTCCCGCCCTTGGCCCCGAAAGAAGCATTATCCTCGTTGACTACCTTCGTCGTTTTTATCAGCTTACGCTCCGCCTCGGAAAATGCTTCCTCATAGAACTCCTTGTTGAGCCAGCTCCTGATGCTGCAGGTCTCCCATGAGACAGGTTTATCTTTGTCATTATATCGCCGGTCACATATCAGATATTTGCTGACTACGAGCGCCGCCTTACCATCTTCGGAATACTCAAGGACTTCCCATTCAAGTTTCTCTTTTTTGCCGCTGCTGACGTGCTCATAATTTACATGATCGTAAATATCGCACACCCAGCTTCCGAGTGTGATGATATCCTTCTTTTCGGCTTTGATGCCTATCAGTCCCTGATCGGCCAGACCTTTAAGCCCGGGATAATAAGTCTTGAGAACTTCATCGGCAGTCATCCCCGCCGTTTTCTGTTCTCCCGCATCAGCGAAATCTGCAGGCAATGTGATCGTCTTAGCTTTACTGTATTTTCCCCAGACGGTTTTGCCCGAGGCTTTTGAATATGCCTTGACCTTGAAGCTGTAAGTTCCCTCTTTCAGTTTCGTGATCGTGGCGCTGCGTGTCAGTGTACCGTTTTTCTTCAGTGTTTTTACTTTCGAATACTTGGTATCTCCTTCGGCTTTCATATATATCCGATATCCCGAAGCTCCCTCGGTTGCGGAGATCGTCACCTTGACCGCCGTATCGTTCTTGACGGATTCAAGGGTTATCACAGGCTTGGCCGGTTTCTTCGCGGCCGCCTGAGTTTCGGAAGCCGTATAGCAGCCAAGAATGCCGATAGCAAGCACCAGAGACAGTACAATCGATATAAACGGTCTTAGTTTTCTCATATCTGATCCCCTCTATTCATCACAGCTGATCCGTTAGCGGTATTTTTTCAGCCCGGATCATTTGTTCAAGTTCAGCTTATTCCTTATTTCCTCGCAATCTTCGCCAAATATGGTCAGATCCCTGGTCTCGCACAGGTTGATCCTCCTCCCCGTGAACTCGTTGAGCAGGACCGGTTTGCTGGGGTAACCGGGATTATGGCTTTCGACTTTGTAACTGAAACCATCCGTACAAATAACGTGTGAACCTACCGGATACAAGGTGATACAATTTAAAAATACCGCGAAATATTTCTGATTAAATCCATCCATCATCTCGGACATGATCCCGACAGCCCTTGCCGAACTCATGCCGTCCTTGTATGCGCGCTTGCTCGTGAGCGCATCATAAACATCGGCGATCGCCAGTACCTGGGCTATGTCGCTTATCTCGTTTCCTGACAGTCCTCTCGGATATCCTTTTCCGTTTATCTTCTCATGATGCTCGAAAGCCCCGAGCTTGATCTCGTTGGCCATTTCCCGGATTCCGGACAGTTCCTTGTATGCATAGACCGGATGAAGTTTCATCACGGCGAACTCCTCATCCGTAAGCCTTCCCGGTTTATTCAGGATCTCAAGCGGAACATGCTTTTTCCCTATGTCGTGAAGTATTCCCGACTGGGCCGTCATATTGACCTTCTTCTCCTCCCATCCGAGACGCTTCGCAAGCTGGGCCGCAAGTACTCCGACATCCACACTGTGCTGGTATGTATATTCATCTGTGACCCTTAAGTCCTGTATGCAGATATTCGCATTCTCGCCTGCCGAAAGCACGGTATCCGTAATATCATGTGACAGCTCGGAAGATGTGCTGTGGAGTTCCCGCCCGGTCATATCTTCGGCAAAGAGCTGTTTAGCTGCCTTAACCGCGTCATTCTTCAGCTTTTCCGAAAATGTAACGGCCGTCCGGTCCCGCGGCTCCTCTTTAGGCTGAACCGGTTCGGGCTTGGTCTCCTTCTTCCCGTTGGAAACGATCTCCCCGTTACGGCTGACTACGATCTCCATTTTCTGAAAATCATAATCAAAATGTTCCAGAGAGCTCAGAAGATGCTCGGTAACTACGGTTCCCTTTCTTACAAGGAGCGTAACATGAGGGTGGTAGGTGATGATGTCGGATTGAACAACATCACCTTCCTTAAGATATTTTCTGACATTATTCATGTACTGATTCTCCATAATCAAAAAGACTCCCGAACGTATAAAAATATTACACGTTCCAGAGTCATTTTATACTGAAAATCACCGATAGTCAATGCATTCCGAGCTTATTCTTCATCCTCGGGATCATCATCAAACGATCCTTCTTTCAGATATTTTCGGATGTCGGACCGCTTCTTCATATTTTCTTTTTCGAGTATGCCCGAGACCACTCTTTTGACATAACCGTAAGAATAGTGTGTCTGCTCGGCTATTTCGGAATTTGAAAGTCCGTCGGCTATATATTTGGCTACGATAAGCTCGAGCCCCGATAAAGTATTTTCAAATTGAGCCAATGCTTTCTGATCGTATTTTGCCGAAGATGCAGGTACGGTAATGCGGTTTTTGATCCGCGCAAGGAACACGCTCTTGATGAAAGGTTTGGTAATATAATCGGCAGCCCCGTATTCCCAGCCCTTGATCTCGAAATCGGGACCGTCCATGCCGGTAAGGAATATTATGGGGATCTCTTTGGCGCCATCCATCTCGCGTATAGCCTTAAATGTTTCGTAACCGTCCATTTCGGGCATATCAACATCAAGCAGCACCAGCTGATAACCGATTCCCTTATTCAGCATGTTGAGAGCCTGCTTGCCGGATTTGGCCAGACTGACGGCATATCCCGCATTGATCAGGATATCCTCGATCGTATTGAGCATGCTGATATCATCATCCACGCACAAAATTCTGTTCTCGTCCATGTTAGTTTCCCCTTATTTCGTGTTAATCCCTCATACATCAAAGCATCTTACAACCTTTTTTGGGATAATTTAATTCTTTCCGCATTCTTCGATCAGTGCTTCTGCTTTTTCAAACTCTATATTCCTAATGCAGTCGCGGATCCTGATAAGAGCTTCGCTATCGCCTTTCCGTGCGGTAAGCTCATCAACAAGCTTCAACGCGGGAGTCTGGTTGCCCAGATGCACCGCTTCTGTAAGAGCTTCCCACAATTCCTCCCCGCTCATCGGTTTTTCTTCTTTCTCGTCGCCGATAAGCCCCGGCTTGATCTTTTCAAACTCTTCAAGGAAGCAGTTGAGTCCTGCGATCACCCTTTTCCACTTCATGATAAACAGCGGAAGCGCGGAAATGACATATTCCCTGTCCTTATCCTTGGCCCTGCGTTCAAGTCTCCTAGCCGAATAATAAAGATCTTCACCGCCAACATTGCCTGCATTACCCTTGATCGCATGTATCAGGATCGCAGCGTTCTCATAATCGTCTGTCTCGACGCATTGCTGTATCTTCTCAATGCTTTTCTCGGTATTCTTGATAAAATAGTCCACCACTCTGGCGAACTGGAGGATATCTCCGCTCAGATGTTTCAATGCCAGTTCAAACGAAATATCGTAATTCTTCAGAAGTTCTTTGAATGAGGCTTTTATCTCGTCGGAAAGCACCGAAACGACATCGTTGTTCACGGTCGTCACCAGTCCTTCCGGAAGGTGCCTGATCAGTGCCTTCTCAAGCAAAGCGCTGTCGATCGGTTTCAGCAGATAATCATCGAAACCTTTCGATAGGAACATTTCCTTCTTGGCAGGCGTCGCATCTGCAGTCAGAACGATGATCGGTGTCCTTCTGTTCTTCCCTGCATCCATAGCCCGTAAATGTTCCATCGCCTCAATACCGTTGATCTCCGGCATCATATAGTCCATCAGTACAAGGTTATAGTCTGTCATCGCATACTTTTCATAGCATTCGGCCGCAGATCCCGCCATCTCGACTTTGACAAGAGTTCTTTTCAGCAGCGACTTAACTACCATCAGATTCATATTGTTGTCGTCAACAACAAGTATCCTGGCCTCAGGAGCAATAAAGAAACCGTCAGAATCGGCATATGTTTCGCTTTCTTTACCCTGTTTCAGCCTGATATCAAACCAGAATAGGCTTCCCAGCCCATACTGGCTCTTAACCTCGATCTTCGTGCCCATAAGGTTCGCGAGCTTGTTGGAAATGGCCAGACCGAGTCCGGTTCCCTCGATGCTGCGGTTCCTGATGATATCAGCTCTTTCGAAGCTTTCAAATATCTTCTCCTGATCTTCTGGTGCGATACCGTTACCGGTATCGGACACTTCAAAATGAAGAGTATGACAGGTATTGTCTCCCGTTCCCGACGACTCCAGTTCCTGAACGGAAAGAACTATCGTACCCTTTGACGTATACTTGACCGCATTTGAGAGAAGATTCGACAGCATCTGCGACAACTTCTGTTTGTCTCCGTACAGGTAAACAGGCATCTTTTTGTCGATGTCCATAACAAACTCAAGACCTTTTTTCTCAGCTTCTTTTCCAAAGAACACGCCAAGGCTTTCCGTCATCTTAAGGGCATTGAAGCTTTCTTCAAACAACACTTCCTTGCCCATGTCGATCCTCGACAGATCGAGGAACTGATTGACCATGAACAGAAGATGCTGTCCGGCATTATCTATATTCTGCGCATATTCGTTGATCTGAGTATCTTCCGACTCGCGCAGTATCATCTCGTTCATACCGAGAAGCATGTTGATGGGTGTACGTATCTCGTGACTGATATTGGCCAGCAGCACGCTCTTGGCATTGCTCGACTCCTCAGCGACATTCTGCTGTTTGCGGTATTCCCACAGATACATCATGAAAACCAGGCCGATACCGATCGATGAAAAGAGTATTCCGGCCATCTGATCATAAAACTGTTTTTCCGGATTTTCAAACTGCTGGACATATTCCGGATACTTAAACGAAAACCAGCATACTCCCACATAGAACAGGGTCTGGATTATCTCCATGATGATCAGGAGCACACCTTTATACATCAGTGATGTAAATACAATTCCGAAAGCGAAGAAATACGGTATTGAACCGTTCATTGCGCCGGTTTCCAGGAAAAGCCACGCAAACAGGAACATAAAAACACTTACGGAAGTAAGGATGTATCCGATAAGATACTTCCTTGTTGCATGTACAAACGCCATCAAGCCGATACTTGCGGCAGCTGCGAGCAGATTGATGAGTGTCCCCATAAGATCCGCCGAAGTAAACATGTCCTGTACCGCGCCGACAAGACTGACCAGAACTCCGGCAGTCCCCAGCAGCTTGAACAGTCTTATGTCAAGCTCATTTTCTTTTATGTAAAAATTTATGATAAAACGTTTTAATCCGTCAAACATTTCGATCCTCCGTGCCCGTCAATGATATTGACCATATCGGGGCGGAATTAAGACCACATATCTTGATCTTGATTTCATAATACCCCATATGATCCAAACTGAATAGTAACTAAAAGTTACCTGTTGATATAATTTTCTAAATATGGTTCTTTTGTTATTTTATCATACTTTTGGGGCAGCAATAAACGGTGGGAAGGTAACTTTTGGTTACCTTCCCACCTGATCATTACATATTCTATTCTTGTGCTATAAATAATACTCCGAGTGTTCCCGGTCCGCAATGTGACGAAACCACACAGCCAGCGTGCGTAATGAGTACTTCTTTGAAACAGCCCAGTTCAACGAGCATGTCCCTCACCTTGAATGTTATCTCGTCCGGACATCCGGAATGTGTGATAAAGACTCTGTCGGTCTTGGCTTTGACAAGCTCAGGCTCGAGCTCACGTGTGTAAGTAACTATAACACTTTCCAGATTTCCTCTGTATTTTTTATCGGAACTCATCGCGCCGTTCGTAACAACTATCCTCGGATGCAGCTTCAGTACCGATCCGAACATCGCCGCAAGGCCCGAGCATCGACCGCCGCGGTGCAGATACTCCAGCGTATCGACGATAAAGCTGGCTCTTACAAGCGGTCTTAATCGTAATATTTCCTTTTCTATCTCACCGATGCTCTTTCCCGCTGCCGCAAGCTCGGCTGCTTCGATCACCAGATGTCCTATACCGGTCGAGAGGTTGGCCGAATCGATCACGACCACCTTGTCCTTTATCCCAAGGGCCTCGGCCGCAAGTTTACAGACATTGAAGCTCGCGGACATCGATGAGGAAATGGTAAATACGACCATTCCTTCAACATCGTCGATATATTTCTTATAGATCTCTTCGACATCATCTATCGCCGGAGCGGAGGTTTTCGGGGTTGCACCGTTTGCATCAGACCATTCGTAGATCTTTTTGGGTACAATATCCACACCGTCAAGGTATTCCTGCGTTCCGAGATAAACATGCAGCGGAATGATACCTATATCGTATCTTTCCACCAGCTCTTTTGACAGATCGCAGGTACTGTCCGATAGTATTTTTATCATTGGTCATACTCCTTAATGATACAGATGGATTCTCCGTACCGCGTTGACACGGTAAAAAATATTTCTGATTTTATACTACCATAACATACCTGCATCCGTAAATCTTTATTTTCGAAAATATATCTGAAAATACATCCGGTTTCTTATTACGCATCTTTCCCGGGTTCTGTATTCTCCGTCGTTTCCGCGGTTTCATCATCTTCCGCGTCTTTGGCAGTCTCCGCAGTCTCCACCGTTTCCGCTGTTTCAGGTTCTTTACTTATGCGTCCTTTCTTCTTTGCTCTTTGTCCGAGAACTATGCTCTGAAGCAGGATGAAGAAGCACAGCATACCGCCGGTTGTAAGGCTCTGCCAATAAGGCTGATTCAGACCGCTTGATACAACGATCTTCTTGATAGTGGTAAGTGTCATGGTTCCGAAGAAGGTTCCTATAACATTACCTACACCACCGGTAAGTAACGTACCGCCGATGATCGAAGACGCGATCGCGTTCATTTCCATTCCGGCAGCGTTGGTTGCGTTTCCTGCCCCGGTATGCATCATGAAAACATAACCCGATATACCGCTCAAAAGTCCGCAGATCAGATAACTCAGGAAACGGGTTCTCTTGATATTGATACCGAGCATGAGTGCGCTCTGCTGATTACCGCCCATTGCATAAAAGCTTCGTCCGAGACGGAAGAAACGCAGCAGAAGAAATACTACGACTATGCAGAGTACCGCAATGACAACTCCGATCTCCATTCTTGCAGGTATCAGGTTGCCGTTCTTGGCCTTGTAGCCGAGCCAGTTCATTTCTATCTGGGTCTCGCTGAGTTTTGTCAATCCGGCATGTTCTGCCTTCTGAGGATCTACCGAAAGGATAGTCGTCATTCCCCTTGCAAAGAACATACCGGCCAGGGTAACGATGAAAGGCTGTATTTCCAGATAACTGATCAGGAAGCCCTGTACGGCACCGAATGCAAGTCCGATACCGAGTGCCAGCAATATTGAAACAAACAGACTTCCGCCATTATTCAGATATATTACACAGCTCATTACCGTAAGGGAAGTTACGGCTCCGACGCTGATATCGATACCACCGCCGATCATTACTATCGTAAGACCGCAGGAAACTATGATCAGGCTGGCATTGTCATTGAGCATATCGAAGATCTGCTGTGCATGGAGAAAGCCTCCCTGAAGGAAGATCATGGCGATCAGGTACATTACCACGAATATTCCGATCGTGATGGTCATCAGGAGCTGTGTATTCGTGAGCGGTTCTCTGCGTGTTTTTTTGATATCGTTCATGACTCATCCGCTCCTTTCACAGTAGTTTGCTCCTTGCTGCTGCGCATGCGGATCGTAAATCTGTTGATCTTTTCCTTAACAACAGGAGATCCGATGACTACCAGGAGAATGATCACGATCGCCTTATATGCCTTAACGTCTGTTGACGAAACCTTCATTGCATACAATGTGATCGTCAGTGTCTGGATGACATATGCACCGATAATGCTGCCGCCGATCTTGAATTTACCGCCGCCCAGGTTATTTCCGCCTATGGCAACCGCAAGGATCGTATCCATCTCGATGTCGAGCAGCAGAGTCTCATGGTTGATCAGACCGAGCCTGCTTACTCCGATACTGCCGGCGATCGCAACGCAAACGCCCAGTATGATAAATGACAGCAATTTGATAAATGTGGAATTGATACCGTTTAAGCGGGCCGCACTGCCGTTGATACCTACCGACTGCGTGAACAGCTCGAGTGAAGTAAAATGGAAGACCAGTTTAAACAGTATTCCTGTCACTATTACTATGATAACGGGAGTTGGTATGGGAACACCCGGAATAAATCCTCCTATGGATGTGATAATACCGCTCTCAACCGTAGGTGTCGCGCCTCCGTTGATCCAGTAAGCGATCGAGCGTCCGCAGGTATACAGGATCAACGTGGCTATCATAGGCTGTATTTTGAATACTGCAACCAGAGTCCCGTTGAAGGCACCGAAGATCATAGCCACGATACAAGCGCATATAAATGCTATGATCACCGTTCCGGCTGATATCTGCGCGGGAGTTTTCAATATTTTTACAAATACGCTTCCGGCGATCGCCGCTGCCGCGCCGACACTGATATCCTGTCCGCCGCACGCCGCAGTTACCATGGTCATACCCATTGCCAGTATCGCAAGTTCGCTCGCTCCGTTGATGATACTGATAAGGTTGCCTGCCAGAACCGTGTTTCCATATGTATTGTTCTTTATTTCGATACTGAAAAAGCTCGGATCTCTGATCAGATTGAAGAGTACCAGTAAACATATCGCGATAATGGGTATTGTCATCTGGCCAATTCCGTTGCCGAAAAATTTTATCTTTTTGTCTTTCACGTTCAAGCCACCCCTCCCGCAATAGTTTTCATTACCTGTGCCTGGTTCAGATCCTGTCCTTTAAGTTCTCCGACGATATGCCTGTCACGCATTACGATCAGACGGCTGCACGTACGGAGCATTTCCTCAACCTCTGATGAAATAAAGGTAACGCTTACGCCCTCTTCGGCCAGTTTGAGTACCAGTTTCTGTATTTCAAGTTTTGTTCCTACATCTATTCCTCTTGTAGGTTCGTCAAGTATCAGATAATCCGGATGTGTAAGAAGCCATCTCGCAAGGATTACCTTCTGCTGATTACCTCCGCTGAGTGAGCCTACCGGAGTCTCACTGCTCGCGGTCTTGATATTCAGAGCTTTGATATATTCATCCGCAAATGCTTCTGATTCCCTGCGGCTGATAGGCTTGAAGAAACCGTTCATTACCTGGAGGGCGAGGATTATATTCTCCCTTACGCTGAGCTCGGCAATAATACCGTCACGTTTACGGTCTTCTGCCAGATATCCGATCCCGTGTTTCATTGCATCGATCGGTCGTGTGATCTTGACTTCTTCGCCTTTTATCTTCACAGATCCGCCGTTGACTTTATCGGCTCCGAAGATCGCTCTTACGCTCTCGCTTCGTCCAGATCCGAGCAGTCCGGTAAATCCGTTAACTTCGCCCTTATGGATGCAGAAATCAAACGGCTGGGCTTCCGAACTTGACAGTCCTTCCGCCTCATAGAAGACTTCCTTTTTCTCAACGTCAGCCGCTTCCTCGGATTCATTGAGGTTGCTCAGCTCATCCAGTTCCTTACCTATCATCTTGGCAACAAGCTGTACCTGAGGCAGTTCTTCGGTCAGGTATTCGCCCACAAGTTCTCCGTTGCGAAGTACCGTAATACGGTCGCTGACCTCGTAAACCTGCTCAAGGAAGTGGGTAACAAATATGATCCCGACACCCTGTTTTTTCAGGTCTCTCATAAGGTCAAAGAGCATCTGTACTTCCTTGTCGTCCAGCGAGGAAGTAGGCTCGTCGAGGATCAGGACTTTACATTTCATGTCCACCGCGCGTGCGATCGCCACCATCTGCTGAACCGCCAGAGAACAGCTTCCGAGCTGCTGCCGGCTTCTTGCGGGTATGCTGAGTCTCTCCAGGATCTCATCCGCACGCTTCTCATACTCTTTCCTGTTAACCCAGGCCTTGTCTTCCCTACCGATGAACATGTTTTCCGCAACAGTCAGGTTCGGGCAGAGAGTGATTTCCTGATAAACGGTGCTGATCCCCTTTTTTTGGGCATCCTGGGGCGAATGTATGTTGACATAGACCCCGTCCACGAAAATAGCACCCAGATCCATCGGATAAACTCCGGTAAGGATTTTGATCAAAGTTGATTTACCTGCACCGTTTTCTCCCATCAGGGCATGTATCTCGCCCTTTCTCAAGGTAAAATCAACCTTATGAAGCGCCAGGACTCCGGGAAAGCGCTTCTCAATATTCTTCATCTGCAGCAAACAAGCTTCCGGCATAAATACTTCCTCCTAAAAAAGGCGCAGCCAGAGCTGCTTTTAGCATACAGCTCAGCTGCGCCGTCCGGTTAATCTAATCAGGTTTTATTCACCAAGTCCATAGGTATCGATGTCTGCCTGTGTAAGGGTAGTAGCATCAAATCCCTTCTCTTCGTTGATGATCTTCTTGGTGGTAGTAGTCTTCTTGCCCTTGATCAGGTCGCTGATGATCTGTGCCTGGAAGGGGCTGCACTGTCCGTCGTAATTCCACTTCTGTGCAAGAAGTTCTCTAAGTGCCCACTTGTTGCAGTCAAAGCCCATAACGATAACCTTGCCGCCTACACCGTGAGTGATACCGTTCTCGTCAAGTGCTGCAACAGCACCCTTTGCCATACCGTCGTTCTCTGCGTAGATTACATTGAAGTCTTCACCACTGTTGATAACTGATTCAACAATCTTCTTAGCTTCTGCCTCATCCCATGTAGCTGTCTGCTGAACAACCTTGTTCATCTTGCCCGAAGCAAACTGAGCATCAAGAGCACCGGTACGTCCGATCTGAGCATCCGAACCCATAGCACCCTGGATATGGATTACATTGTAAGTATCAAGATTCTGACTGAGCAGCCAGTTAACAGCGGTCTCGCCCTCAGCTGCCATGTCGGAAACAACTGCTGCCTCATACAGGCTCTCATCAACATTGATCATACGGTCAAAGAGATAAACCTTGATGCCGGCTTCCTTAGCCTTTTTAAGAACTTCGTCCCAGCCTGTTGTCTCAGCTGCGGAAATAAGCAGATAGTCAACGCCTTCGGTAATGAAGCCCTGAGCTGCCTGAAGCTGCTCATCGTTCTTCAAACTGTAAGCTGTCTTGAGTTCATATCCGTTCTCTTTGGAGAAAACCTTCTCCATATCCTTTACGTTAGCCTCGCGGTAACCTGACTCCGAAGGGGGATTGTTAACAACGCCGACCTTGATGGTGCCGTCTCCCTTAGAGCATGCACAAAGTGCCAATGCCATAACCAAAACCAATACTGCAAGCAATGCTTTTAAGCTTTTTCTCATTTTGTTCTCCTCCTTTTATAATGCCACGTCATATCGCAGGAAGCATTCCCGTCAATATGACAACCGACTGTCTAGAGGATAACTTTTTTTGTGCTTTAAGTAAATCAATGTTTGTTTCGTTATGGTTGAAAATAATATTATGTTTTTAACCCGGTCCGGTGTATGGTTAATTTTTATTTTATCTGAGTTTGATTTTATTTTACTCGGTCTGGTTCTGATGTTGTGTCCTGTATTCAGAAGGCGTCATTCCGACGTTTTTCTTAAAAATGTAGCTGAAATAATGAGCATCGTTGTACCCGACCTCATAAGCTATCTGTGAACTTCTCATATCTGTAAATTTAAGCATTTCCTTTGCTTTGTTCATCCTCAGATAAATAAGATATTCGGTAAATGTCTGCCCGCTTTGCTGTGAGAATACGGTCGAGAACCTGCTGTTGCTCATTCCAACCGCTTTTGCCACATCCTGGAGCATCAGGCCCGGTTCCGTAAAATGCTGTGACATATAAAGCTTGGCATCGCTGACCACGGGCGGCGTATTGTTATCTTCCGTCGGATCACCCATTTCCCTGACGCCTAAAATAACTGCTTTTTCATCGGTACGTTCCACAAGCAGATGTCTGATATGTCTAGCGGCCTTGAAGCTGTTGATGATCTTCTCGGGTTTATCGACGATCTCGCCTATCCCGACGCGTATCTGCCCGCACCCTGCACGTTCAAGCTCACATACCAATGAGTTGGCAAATGCGTAAGCCCGCTCCTCAGCGTCTTCCGCTGTTTCTCCAAGGACCAGCAGTCTCGTGCCCGTCCGGCTCGCGGAAGCATGAACTATGCCATAACTGCCGTCGGCCAGGGAATCCGCCGCAGTCTGTCCTTCACTCAGAGAAGAAAACGCTGCATCGATAACGGCATAGAAAGGAGCATTTACTTTGCATCCCATCGCGTCAAGCTGCTGTATTGCGTCATTGGCATCGCTTTCCGGTGATTCATCCGAGAACAGCGAACCTATCAGCTTTCCCTTCAGGAATTTACCGCCGCCTTCCATACGCACACGGAGGCTTGCCGCGTGTTCAAGCGCTTTTCTCTCCTCCGTCAGCTGGGCTCCCACCTTGTCAAGCACTCCCCGCAGATCTTCCGCATTGATCGGTTTCAGCAGGTATTCCCTGACTCCGAGCTGGATACAGCGGCGTGCATATTCGAATTCATCGTAACCGCTCAATACGATTATCCCGATCCAGGGCATCTGCCCGCGAAGAGTACGGCACAGCTCTATTCCGTCCATAAACGGCATTTTGATATCCGTGATAACAATGTCGGGATTGGTATCCCGTATCATCGGAAGGGCCATTTCACCGTCCGGCGCTTCGCCTACAAGGGTATACGGTGTCTCATCCCAGGGGAAACTCTCCCTTATCCCTTCTCTTACCACGATCTCATCATCTACCAGAAATACTTTCATTTTCTATAATCTCCTCCCAAGCCGAAGTTCTGAACTCATCCGGCTGTGCCCTCATTTTCCGATATTTCCTTACGAGTCCTGCACGGTACTTTAAAGCTCACCTCCGTACCGTCGGGACCGCTTGTGATATTCAATCCTTCAGTCTGGTTATAATACAGGCGGATACGCAGGTTGACATTAACAAGTCCGAAACCGCCCGAACCCTCGCTTACCGTGGGCTGTCCTTTTCTCATGCGTTCCTCGAGGTTTTTAAGCTGATCCGGTGTCATACCCGATCCGGTATCCTTCACGCTGAATACAAGATAACCGTCCTCGAGCCTGCTGGAGATGCTTATCTTTCCTCCTCCGCGCTTTATCTTGATCCCGTGATAGATAGCATTTTCGACAAGCGGCTGAAGCAGCAGTTTCAGGATATAGTATTCGCCGATCGAATCGGGTATATCGATCTCATATCGCATGATATCGCGGTATCTGGTCTGCTGTATCCTCAGGTACCCTTCGATATGTTTCTTCTCCTGACTGATCGGGATCCAGTCGGCTCCCGAAGAGAGGCTGATACGGAAGAAATCGCTCAGGGCACTTGTCAGCCTGATAACTTCGTCTTTATCACCGGCCTCGGCTTTCCATACGATCGCATCAAGTGTATTGTACAGGAAATGAGGATTGATCTGTGCCTGCAGGGTACGTAGTTCCGCCTTTCGCAGGTTCTTCGCATCCTTTATGCTCTTTTCCATCATGGTTTCAAGATGATCCGCCATGGTATTGACCTGCAGGGTCAGATTCCGCAGCTCCGTAACATCAGTATCCGTGATCCTTGCATCGAGCGTTCCGTCCGCAAGAGTAGCGGTCACCTTCTCAAGTCTTTCGATAGGCTGGCGAACGAAAGTAGCGGTCGTCTTCATTGAACGGTTTCTGAACCATATTGCGATGATAACTATCAGTACCTCGGCAGCGGCGGTCAGTATGATCACGACCCTCAGATTCAGGCTCATGCCTGCCGTAGATGATACTTCCTGTTCTATGTATTCACTGAGCATGCTTCCGACAAGTGATGCAACATCCCTTATCTCGACCAGAACGGCTTCACTTTCCACTACCGGCCGCTCATTGTCAATGTTGTCCCGTATCCGGTCAACATAGTTCTTCAGGGTCTGCATAGTCCTGCCCGCAACTATCAGCGAGAGCCGGTTTTCCTGCCCTGTCTGGTCGGTGATCGATTCGATCACCTCATCAACATTTTTTATTGTTTCATAAATACCGGTATTTACAAAAGTGCCCCGGCCGCTGACTATTTCCCATGCATATTCGGGAATTTCATCTTCAACTACGGCCTTCAGGCTGGAAATGGTTTCGATACGTACGATGGAACGATGATATTTACCGGCATAGAACAGCATCAGCACCAGACTGATAATGATCGGGAAAACCAGTATCAGCACAAGCTTGTGGCTCATATCGTTGATACGGCCGATGATGCTTTTTTCCTTTCTTATTCTTTCCATGAACTATGCCCTCAATATCCTCTCGGCCCTATCCCGGTGAGATCCTGCTCGTCGCTGAATACAAGCTCCTCCGGATGGATCACCTTATCGACACTTTCACCGGCTTTCAGTTTAAATGCCGTTTCCATCAGTTTATGTCCAAGCTTTGGCGTACATTCCACCACGCAGTTTATCTTGCCTTCCTTCAGGACATCAATGGCTTCCTGGCCTCCGTCGATCGAAATGATTATCATATCTTTACCCGGGATATATCCGGCCTTTTCGATCTCCGGCAGGGCACCCAGTGTCATTTCATCATTGTGGCTGAAGATAACATCTATCCGGTCGCCGTATTTTTGCAGCAATTCTCTCATGCATTCCGCACCGCGGCTTTTAAGGAAATCACCGTTAACACTTTCTATCACGGTCATGCGGCTGTCCTGGGCGATCGTATCCATGAATCCGGCCTGACGCTGCCTCATGGGCGTGGAATCTTCGGTACCCGTTATTTCCACGATATTCACATGTTCGAGTCCGAGGCTGTCCGCTTTGCGCAGGAGATACTCGGCAGCCATGACTCCTTCCTGGTAGAAATCGGCGCCGATAAGACAGGTCGTCAGCTCTTTTGCCGCTCCGCTCACATCCCTGTCGACCAGTATCACCGGTATCCCGGCGTTTTTGGCTTCGGTCAGCACATTATCCCAGCCTTCCTCAACTATGGGAGAAAATGCGATAACATCAACCTTGTAAGCAATAAACCGCCTGATAGCCGCGATCTGGTTCTCCTGCTTCTGATTCGCATTTTCGAGCATGAGGCTGACTTCGCTTGCTGCCGCTTCTTCCTCGATATCGCGGGTATTTCCGATCCTCCATGCGCTCTCCGAACCGAGCTGGCTGAAACCAAGCAGCAGTTTCGGCTCATTTTGACTGTCGGCTCCGCCTGAACAGCCGGTCACCGCAAGAGCGGCCATCATACAGATCAGGCAGATCATCAGCTTTATCCTATGCATAACAAACCCCTATTTCGCATAATAAACCTGTGTAAAGAACGAATCGTATTCACCTTCAGTATCAGTACAGAGGCTCACCGTACTCATCATATGAATATTCATTTACTTCAACAGCAGACTCACTGCCATCCCCCGGGCGCGAAAACGTCTCTTTGATCAGATCTCCCGCTTTGCTGTATTCATATGCATAAGTGTTGGTATACTCATAGTTCGGGTATTTCCCAACAGACTGTTTGCCGGTCATGAATCCTTTGGAATTAAATTTATATGTTTCTTCTCTGACGGATGAATAATCATCATAAGAACCGTCGGGGTAATGAGTCAGTTCTTCATTTTTCTCACTTATCAGTCTGCCCTTTTTATCATATTTAAAGCTTACGGTCCAGGTGGTTATATAGGTAAGGCCGTCCATGGAGTCTTCCTGGGAAGTTACCTGTTTTATAAGCCTTCCTTTTTTGTCATAGTTATAATCTGTCTCCGATGATGACCAGGAACCGGTAGATACCGTTTTCTGCAGAAGATTACCGGAATAAGTATGTTTGGTCGTAAATTCACCGCTTTCATTGTCTTTGCCGCTGAGTTTGGTGATATTCCCGTTCTCGTCATAAACAAATGTATAATCGTAGACAAATTCGGCACTGTCCGAGTCACAGATCACCCTGGTCATACGTCCGTCCGCATCAACCGTGATCTTCTGAGAACAGGTGTATGCATAAGGATTGGTATATTTTATCGTAAACTGTTTTTTGCTCAGGCTGCCGCTGCTTTTTACAGGAGCCGTGTTACCTGCGTAAACAAGCTCCAGCGCCTTCAGTTTTGCACCCTTCCTCAGAGTGTAGCCATCGTAAAAATGACCATTTGCGTCATATATTGTCAGGCTCTTAACTTTTTTCTTGGCCGCAACTGAAAGATGCATAGGAATACCGTCAGATATTCCGCTCATTAAAATGGTATTCCCCGATGCCTTCTCAACAAATTCATTTACAGACAGGATATTTATGCGTCCAAACACTGCTTTGTTCGTAACCGTAGCATTCGGTGCGTCGACGATCAGTTCTTTACTCTTAGCCCCTGCTGCCGACTTGATCGTGACATTGATATGGGCCTGAGTCCTGAAGATGACCGTTCCGACATCCGCCCTTTTGATCGCAGCCTTCAGTTCCTTGGCCGTGGAAACTCTTACGGTCTCGCCCGAATCTGCCCTGACCCGCACAGTATCAACAACAAAGACTACCGAAATCAGACAGATAACAGCAGCCAGCACCTTGACATAAAAGGATAGTGTTTTCTTCATAATGGTGTCCTCCTGTAGATAATATCTTTTTTCATTATATGCCTAAACACGGTAGAAATCAATATTGGGCATTACATGCAACCCCCAATGATAACCCGATCGGATACATTCTCTGAAAGTACTGAAACAATCTTATAAAACAACGGCATAAATGTAATTGATCATCATTCGTTACATTTATGCCGTATATGTACTTTATTATCTTAAAAATGTCCTATTTTCTCCGAAGCTGCCAAATCATGCAGTCTCGATGGAGTTAGCCGCCTGCAGGCCGAGCATTTCAACTGCGTCCTCGCGCATCTTGTATTTCAGGATCTTACCCGCCGCATTCATCGGGAACGAATCCACGAAGGTAACATATCTCGGAACCTTGTGCTTGGCCATATGAGTCTTTACGTAATCCTTGAGTTCTTCTTCGGTCAGGCTCTCGCCTTCCTTCAGGATAACGCAGGCCAGGATCTCCTCGCCGTAATCCTTGTCGGGAACGCCGATGACCTGAACATCTTCAACCTTCGGATGTGTATATATGAACTCCTCGATCTCCTTCGGGTAAATGTTTTCTCCGCCGCGGATGATCATATCCTTGATACGTCCTGTGATCTTGTAATGTCCTTCCGGTGTCCTTCGAGCCAGGTCGCCGGTATGGAGCCAGCCGTTCTCATCGATCGCCGCTGCGGTAGCCTCAGGCATCTTATAATAGCCCTTCATGATATTGTAGCCTCGGGCAACGAACTCACCGTCGACATTGTCCGGCAGATCGGCGCCCGTCTCGGGATCGACGATCTTGCATTCAACACCGAACATAGGTCCGCCTACAGTATTCACACGTGCTTCCAGCGAATCCGTCGTCTTGCTCATCGTACAACCCGGTGATGCCTCGGTCTGGCCGTACACGATGACGATCTCCTTCATGTTCATCTTGTCGACAACTTCCTGCATAACCTTGATAGGGCAGGGGCTTCCGGCCATTATACCGGTCCTCATGTACGAAAAATCGGTCTTGGGGAAATTCTCATGTCCGAGCATCGCTATAAACATTGTCGGAACTCCGTGGAATGCCGTGATCTTCTCACGATTGATACAGTCAAGGCCTTTTCTGGGTGAAAATGCCGTGATCGGACACATGGTCGTTCCGTGCGTCATGGATGCGGTCATCGCAAGCACCATTCCGAAACAGTGGAACATCGGAACCTGTATCATCATACGGTCGGCAGTCGATAAGTCCATGCCGTCACCGATAGCCTTGCCGTTGTTGACAACATTATAATGTGTCAGCATGACTCCCTTTGGGAAACCGGTGGTACCCGAAGTATACTGCATATTTGCGACATCATTCTTGTCGATGAAGCGGCGGCGGAATTCAACTTCCTTCTGCGATACCGTCTCAGACAGAGCAACCGCCTCATCCCAGGTATAGCATCCGGGATGTTTCTCTCCGGCAACTACGACATTACGCAATACCGGCAGTCTTTCGCTGCACAGTTCGCCCGGTTTGCATTCATCGAGCTCAGGACAGAGCTCCCTGATGATATCGACATAACTGATATCCTTGAAGCCCTCGATCATAACCAGAGTATGCGTATCGGACTGTCTGAGCAGGTATTCGATCTCGTGGATCCTGTATGCCGTATTAACGGTCACGAGCACCGCGCCGATCTTTGTCGTTGCCCAGAAGGTAATATACCACTGGGGTACATTGGTAGCCCATATCGCAACGTGATCGCCTTTACGCACACCCATTGCTATCAGGCTGCGCGCAAAGGTATCGACATCATTTCTGAATTCAATATAAGTTCTTGTATAATCAAGTTCGGTATATTTAAAAGCATACTGCTCGGGAAATTCCTTGCACATCCGGTCAAGTACATCCGGAAATGTAAGGTCGATCAGCTGCTCCTTCGGCCATACAAATTTACCTGTATGCGCACGGTTATCCTGGAGCATGGAGGCCTTCTCTTCCCTGTACTGTGCCATGTAATGCGCAAAATGAGGGAATACGATACCTGCGCTCTGCAGATCTTTAGCCCAGCGCTTTACCCACTCAAGCGAGATATAATTGCTGTAACCGATCTCCTGCAATGCGGCAAACACATTGCGCAAAGGCATATCGCCTTCGCCCATGAGCTTGTACTTGGGTTTGCCGTCCTCCATTACAGAATCCTTCACATGTACGTGACGGATCAGGTCGCCGAGGTTCTTGACCGTTTCATCGGGCGATTCGCCCATATATCTGTAAGGATGATGGATATCCCACAGTGCCGCCACCTTTCTGCTCCCGGTCTTGTCGATCAGACGCTTGAGCCTCAAAGTATCGGAATATACTCCGTTGGTCTCGACAAGCAGGGTTACATTCTCGTATTTTTCCGCAACTGCGGCAACTTCCTTCAGGACGCTTACGATATACTCGTCATTGATATCATTCACCGGCTCGGGATCTTTATCTGCAAGGATCCTGATATAAGGCGTACCCAGCTTATCGGCAAGTTCTATATATGCCGTAAGTTCTTCCACTACCGCATCATGGCACGATTCCTCTTTCAGGCAGCAGCCGCTTGCCAGACAGGGTATCTCCAGTTTCAGATCCTTCAGCTTCTTGATCGTTGCATTCAGCCTTTCACCCTGAAATACCGGTGATTTTACCGCGGAGATATCATCTCCGATGCCTCTGATCTCAATACCGTCGAATCCTAAGTCCTTCGCCATCGAGTAAATATCGGTCCATGAAAAATCCGGACACGCCAGTGTCGAAAAACAAATCTTCATGATCTCAAAATTCCCTTCCTTTTTCCTTTTTTACCTTTAGTCTTTCACTACGCGTTTCATAATAAGCAGGAATCCAACTGTCAGAACGATTCCGATCGGGATCGACAGGAATACGACTCCGGCAAGATCAAGAAGTCCCGCAAGGAGATAGCATACGAACGAGATCGCAGCAACAGAAAGTGCGTAAGGCAGCTGTGTCTCAACGTGTGAGATATGGTCGCAGTGTGCGCCGGCCGATGACATGATCGTCGTATCCGAAATAGGTGAGCAATGATCGCCGCATACAGCTCCGGCAAGACACGCCGAGATTCCTACGAAGAACAAGGAGCTGCTCTCCGGGAATACCGATGAAACGATGGGAATGAGGATACCGAAGGTTCCCCACGAAGTACCGGTAGCAAATGCGATAACACATGCGATAACAAATACGATTGCGGGAAGTGCCCACTGCAGACCCTTGGCGTTGGCCATTATGGATTGTACAAATGTAGATGCATCGAGAGATCCGGTCATGTTCTTAAGTGCAGTGGCAAGAACAAGGATCGTAATGGCCGGTACCATCGCAATAAATCCCTGCGGTACGCATTTCATCGCATCTTCGAAGCTTACAACCCTTCGCGCCACAAGATATATTATGATTATCACAAGTGCAACGATACCACCCCAGGGAAGGCCTACCGTGGCATCCGTATCCGAAAATGCATCAACAAATGATGCTTCTGCAACTGCCCTGTCGTAGATCACCTGCTGTGCTGCCAGATCATCTGCGGCAACTATCTGTTCATCGACTGCCGCTTCTACAGCTCCGTTACCTATATTCTGATAACCGTTTCTCAACAGTCCGCATACCGCAATGACAATGAGCAGAACGATGGGAATTACAAGGTCAAATATCTTTCCCTTGGCAGGATTGGCGGGACCCTCTTCTTTGAGCCTCAACTCCTCACGCTCATCATTGAGAGCAACATCGAGCATGCTCAGATCGCCGTTCTTCTCGGCCTTGATCTCGAAACCGCTCATCTTGCCATAGTCAAATCCAAGTATCACGATCGTGATAATAAATACGAATGTCAGGATCGAGTAGAAATTATAAGGGATCGCACGTACAAACAGCTCGATTCCGGAATACTGTTCACTTTCAACACAGCTTGAAACCGCTGCCGCCCATGAAGAAACAGGAGCGATCATACAGACCGGAGCTGCGGTAGCATCGATAATATATGCCAGCTTAACTCTTGAGATCTTCTTGCTGTCGGTAACCGGAGACATAACCGAGCCAACCGTAAGGCAGTTGAAATAGTCATCGATGAAGATCAGAACGCCCAGCACAAAAGTAGCAAGCAATGCGCCGGCTTTGGTCTTGATGTGACGCTGAGCCCAGTTTCCGAATGCTCTTGAAGCACCGGACTTGTTGATCAGGGCTACGATTATTCCGAGGATAACCAGGAAGAACAAAACTCCTGATGTGTCTGCAATAGCGGTAATGATACCGCTTGTCGTAAATGTATCGACCGTTGTAAAGAGCGAGCATTCCGAGATCATGTACGCTCCGAGGAAAATACCTATAAATAGCGATGAATATGCTTCTTTTGTGATCAGCGCAAGGACGATCGCCACAAGCGGCGGAAGAAGTGCCCAGGCGCTTCCGACAAAGCTAAAGCCGGCACCTGATGTGCAATTCACGATAGTTATCACTGCCATGACTACAACAAATACGGCGGCAGCGATCAGTAACGTTTTCTTTTTCATACTGTTTACTCCCCTCCTAAACCTTACATAATGTAATTTATAAAATCATCCTGATCTGCTCAGGCAGGCAGGACATTTTAACATGTTTGTGACGGCCTGCGAATTCACCGTCGGTATGCATGATCAGAGGTCTGTCGGCCTCTATTTCGACATTCCTGCAGTTGATGATATGTACTCCCTTGCTCTTTACATGCTCCCCCTTGCCGATCCTGGTCATCAGGAAGCAGTGCTTCAGCCTCGAGATCCTGTCAACCACGCACAGGCTCAGCCTGCCATCGCTCGGATCGGCTCCCGGAGCCATCGGATAGCCTCCGCCTTCGTACAGGGTGTTCATTGCGGAAACGAAGACCACTTTGTCAAATACCAGTTTCTGTTTGCCGTCCACCTTGAGCGTTACCTTTGCGCGCTTGTTGGTAAAGATCAGTTTCAGTCCCATAATGAAGTAGATCGAGCTTCCCATGCCGATCTTGTTTAGGAACTTTTTAAGGCGCGATTTCTGCGCATGATAGCAAATTTCCGCATCATGTCCGACACCGGCCGATACCGCGAATTTGCGGGGTGCCGTATCGTCATCAAGATATTCTATAAATCCGTGATCGACCTTTTTGAACTCTCTCGGATGGATGACGTGTGAGAGTGCCTTCTCTGCATCATAAGGTATATCAAGACCTTTTGCTAGATCATTGCCGGAACCTGTAGGAATAAGACCAAACATGATCTTCTCATAATTTGAAAGTCCGTTGATAACCTCATTGACGGTCCCGTCACCGCCTGCAACCACGATACGCTTGGTCTCGGGATGTTCGCGGCATATCTTTTCCGCGATGACGGCCGCGCTTTCATCCTTTTCGGTGAAGAACACCTCATAGTCGATCTTGGACGCGACGATCCGGTTCTCAAGTTCTTCCCACAGTCCTTTACCTTTTCCCGTTCTTGATCCGGGATTAACGATAAAATAATATTTCATATATTCTCCCAGTATGATCGTGAGTTTCTTATATGTTAACGGTTTTCACTTCAACACTGTAAACTTATAATCATTTAATATTTTAATGTATCTTCCAAAAATCTTCAAGCTCTTTATTTATGGAATTATATGTGACTTTTCGGTAGTCCGACCATTCTCTCGGGAACAGCTCCAGATACTGCCTGTTCAGGAATCTCTCGTCGAGCAGCAAAATAGCTCCCGTATCCTCCATTGTCCTGATCACACGGCCCGCAGCCTGCATGACTTTGTTCATTCCGTTATACAGGTAGGCATATTCGAAGCCCGAATCATTTTTATTATCAAAATAATTCCTGAACAGCTCGCGTTCATCACATACCATCGGAAGGCCGGTCCCGACCACCGCGACACCTATAAGCCTGTCATTTTTCAGATCTATGCCCTCGGCAAATAATCCGCCCATGACACAGAACCCCACATGTGTTGAATCGGGATCTTCGGTAAATGCCTCCAGAAAAGCTTCTTTCTCCTGTTCGCTCATACTGCGTCCCTGCAGGCTGAGGCTTTCGATCCGGTCTCCTATTCTTTCCGCAACCTCTTCCATAACCGCATAGGAAGGAAAATATACAAGGTAATTTCCTTTTCTGCAACCCGTAAACTGTGCGATATAATCGGCGATCCGGATATACTCGTCATCGGTCCTCCGGGTATATTTGGTACTGACGTCATACCCTACCATCAAAAGCCTTTTGTTCCTGTCAAACGGAGAAGGCGCATATACGGAATAATCTTCATCGCCTCCGCCGAGTTGTTCCATGTAGTACTTTATGGGAAGCAGCGTAGCCGAAAACATGATCACATGCTCGGAAAGGATCAGATACTCCTTCAGTTTGCGCGAAGGATCCATACACTGAAGCCGCAGTCTGAAATGCCTGTCTTCCGTGTAGTTACTGTAGACTTCGTAATCATCCTCCATTTCATCATGCATTTTGGCGAAATGTCTGGCCGCGAAGTATACATCCCTAACTTTGCCCGATCTTTCCGTGTCAAGCTTCAGATCTCTCGAGACTTCTTCGTAAATACCGCAGAACCGCTCCGCCGAAAGAGCCACCCTGTCGCATCCGTCCCAGACCTGGAACCCGTCCGTTTCGCGTTTCAGGGTGAGCAGGGATTTATTGAGCGCCTCAAGTGCCGCTGCGGTCCTTCCTCTTGCCTGTGCGATCTTACTTCGGAGGTTTCCTTCTTTGTCTTTATTTTCCTGTATTCCGTTATTTTTATCTTCAGCCGGGGATTTCCGGCCGTCCGCTTCATCAAAAAGACTCAGCTGTCCGCCGTCGTCTTTTCCTTTGCCGCTCTTTTTCCCTTTATTTCCGGATCCTGCGCCTTCGTCATTTTCGTCCCCGGAATCGTCCTTACATGCAATCTTCGCGGACAGGATATCCTCCTTGATCAGTTCGGCGCTGTACATTTCACGCGCCCGCTCTACCAGATTGTGTGCCTCATCGATAAGGAGACAGTATTTCTTCTTTTCTCCGTCAAAGAACCGCTTCAGGTGCACGGTAGGATCAAACAGGTAATTATAATCGCATATTACCGCATCAGCCCACAATGTCACATCAAGGCACATTTCAAACGGGCAGACACAGTGTTTTTCGGCATATGCGGCAATGATGTCGCGGTCGATCCGTTCTTCATGTGTCAGCATATCATAGACACAGTCATTTACACGGTCAAAATGTCCTTTCGCCCTCGGACAGGCCTCAGGATTACATTCCGGCTTGTCGAGAACACACAATTTCTCCTTGGCGGTGATCGTAACAGACCTGAATTTCAGGCCCTTGTTCCTGAGTATCTCAAATGCTTCTTCGGCAACCGTTCTTGCGATCGTTTTGGCCGTTCCGTAAAATATCTTCTCGGTTTTGCCCTCTCCCATTGACCAGACTGCAGGAAAGACGGTCGACATGGTCTTTCCGACTCCGGTAGGGGCTTCGATGAACAGCTTCTTTCCGCTGCCGATCGTCTTGTAAACGGCTGTTACAAGTTTCTTCTGGCCTTCCCTGTATTCAAACGGGAATGCGGCATTTCTTATGGTCTCATCTCGTTTCCTGCGCCATTTTATCTCCCAGACGGCCCATTTCGCATATTCATTTACCAGCTTGTCAAACCATTCTTTCAGTTCCTCAAATCCGAAGGTCTCCTTAAAATAGGCAACCTCTTCATTGTCGCGGTTACAGTAAGTCATCCTTATCCCGACGCGCCCGCATTGATGCTCATAAGCATAAAAATAAGCATAACACATTGCCTGTGCGCGATGTACGCCCACAGGCTCCGTCATGCTCTTTACATTTCTGAGTGTCGTTTTGATTTCGTCGATATATGTCAGTTCATCGCACGTAAAAATACCGTCCGCCCTGCCTTCGACAACAAGAACTACCGATTCGCCGTCCGATTCGGCCGCCGCTTCGATCTTCATTTTGACCTCGCTGCGGTAATCCTCGCCGGCCGCCTTCTGAAGTTTCTTATGAAGCCTCGAACCGTCCTGCATGGCGTTCATGTCGCCCTGAGCGATACGGTTGTCGATGTCACCGGATCTTAAGATAAATTCCACAAGATCCCTGACGGATATATCGATATGGATCGCATTCCGTTCTTCCGAACCGGTCTGCCCTTCTGTTTTCTTTTCTGTTTTTTTCATCTTCTGACCGTTTAATGGCATTTAAATTTCTTTATTATCGGTACTTCTTTAGTATATCAACAATTCATCTCTCTTTCAAGCACGTTGCATGATAAAATAAAGCTTGAAATAATGCTCTAACTGGAGTAAATTATCCTATAGGAGGTGAACCCGATGAAAGAATTTTTACTGGTGCTCTTATGGATGTTCATCGCTTTGCTCGCCATGTTTGCCATATATGTTATCGTCATGACGATCAGCGCATATGCGGTCGCTCCGATAGAATACACCCGCGACAGTTCTTATTACCGGTTCCTGTTGAACCTGTCCCTTGCGATGCTTTTCTTTGTTGCAAGGATCAATGTTGAAACCGAGGGTCTCGAGAATGTACCGGAAGGAACCCGTTTTCTTCTTGTGTCCAATCACCGATCCAAATTTGACCCGATGGCGGCGTGGGTCGTATTTAAGAAGTACAATCTCGGATTCATTTCGAAAGAAAAGAATTTCCATATTCCCTGGTTTGGACGGATCATTCGTAAATGCTGCTGTCTTTCGATCGACCGTGAGAATCCGCGTAACGCGATCGGAACCGTAGATAAAGCTGCCGAGCTCCTGAAAAACGATACGGTTTCCGTAGGTGTATATCCCGAAGGAACGAGAAGTTTTTCCGGAGAGCTTCTGCCTTTCCATAACGGGATGTTCAAGATCGCGCAGAAGGCCGGCGTTCCTATCGTTGTAACGACCATAGAAGGAACGGAGAATATACGTAAGAATTATATCCGCAGGAGGACTGATGTCCGACTTAAGGTAGTGGATGTCATCAGTGCAGAGGAAGTCAGGGAATCCCGCGGAACCGCGGTTTTGGGCGCAAGAGTCCGCGCCGCGATGAAAAACAGTTTAGAACCCACTGAAGTAGGAGATTGTGATGAAATACCATATGCTATTTAATCCTAAATCAAATAACGGCCACGGCTCGGAGGAAGTCGAAAAGGCCGTGGAGAAGCTTACTTCCGGCAAGTCGCCGGCTCCCGAGATCATCAAACAGGACATTACCGCAATTGACATCAGGCAGTACATTCCCGACAAGACCGCAGCCGATGATGTGATCTTCATCTGCGGCGGGGACGGGACCCTGAACCGCTTCGTCAATGATACAGACGGTCTTGAAATAAACAGGCGGATCGATTATTACGCCACCGGAACAGGCAACGATTTTTTCCGCGATCTCGGCATCGAGAAAGGCAATATTGCCGAGGATATCGGCAAATATATCACCAACCTTCCAAAGGTTACGGTCAAAGGCAAGACCTACAGATTCTTCAACAATGTCGGCTTCGGTATTGACGGCTATTGCAGCGAGGTCGGAGACAAGGAGCGGGCTGCCGGAAAGACCAAGATCAATTATGCCGGTATTGCGATCAAGGGTCTGCTGTTCCATTTCAAACCTGCCAATGCGGTTGTTACCATCGACGGCAAGAAAACAGAGTATAAAAAAGTATGGCTTGCTCCCACGATGAAAGGCCGTTTTTACGGAGGCGGGATGATGCCCGTTCCCACACAGGACAGAAACGCCGCGGACGGTTCTCTTTCCGTTCTGGTATGGCACGGCTCGGGCAAGCTGAAAACTCTTATGATCTTCCCCAACATTTTCAAGGGAGAGCATTTAAAAGCGACAAAATACTGTGAGAGTTTTTCCGGCAAGAAGATACACGTAAGCTTCGATCGTCCCTGCGCATTGCAGATAGACGGCGAGACCCTGCTCGATGTTACCGAATACAGTGTTGAAGCATAACCTTCAGGAGGATTCAAATATGAGTAAAGATACGAAAAACAACACTTTTGAAGAAGATGACGAGCTTGATCAGATCACTATAACTTTAGAAGATGACACCGAACTTGTCTGTGACGTTATCTGCATTTTCGAATATAAAGACCGTGAGTATGTATGCCTTCTGCCCGAAGACGATCCCGACGGCGATTTCCTGTTCTACCGCTTCAGCGAGACCGAAGACGGCGAATGTGATCTCGACAATATCGTTTCGGATGATGAATTTGAGGAAGTAGCAGATTACTTCGAAGAAATGTGTGATGATGCGGCATTCCAGGATGCGCTCGATTCACTTGACGATGAAGACGAAGAATGATCCGTTCACAACAGGCCCATCTCGCTTATGAACCTTGACGGTTTTACGGCACGTCCGAGTCTGTCATCGCAATCGCAGATATAGAGCTCGTTGCGCGCTCTTGTAGCGGCCACATAGAAGGCTCTGCGCTCCTCCTCGATCTCTTCGGGTGTTTCGGCCCGCTTTCCGGGAGCATAACCTTCATTGGCATCTATTATAAATACTGTATTGAATTCCAGTCCTTTAGACCTGTGAAAGGTCATCAATTCTATACCATCCGGCTCCTTGTCTGTCCCGGTATTTTTACCGGAGGCTGCACGGAGCCTTGTTTTTTCCTTCATATCCTCAATATGTGCGGCCCATTCCCGGTATGTTCCGAATCCGTGCGCACTGTCGGTGAGTTCGTCGAAAATATCGAACAGCTCGGTTTCATCGGTATTTTTTGACCGGGCATATTCTGAGATGTATTTTCCGTAGCCCACACCGTATCTGATGTATTTCAGGGCTGCCGTAACATCGAGACGCTTTATGAAATCAAGATCTTTTTCGAGTTTTTCAAGGCGTTCCGTTACATACCTTTTCCCCGAATTTACGGCATAAATATCCTTCAGGCATATCTTTTCGCTTCTGAAGCTGTCCCGTCCGACATATCTTACCGGCCGGTTGATCACCCGGATATAGTCGGCCCGGTCGGTCCCTCCTCCGGCAATACGCAGGTACGAAAGCATATCCTGCGCTATCCAGTGGTCGAAAATATCGGGAAGCTTTTCTCTGAGCCTGCAGGGGATATTCAGCCCCAGCAATCTGTTATAGAGCGGTCTGATCTGATTGTTCATCCTGTAAAGCACCGCTGTTTCGGATAATTCGTTTCCCGATCCCTTCAGCTCATTTGCGAACCTGCATATATGCTCCATTTCTTCGTCAAACGATGTGAAATGCAGCCGCTTTACCGTACTTCCCAAACCTTTTTTACTCGTGATGCGTTTCTTGAATCTTTCCTTATTGGCAGCTATGAGCTTCGATGAACAGGCCGTGATCTCAGCTCCCGATCTGTAATTGACGTCAAGCAGGATCCTTCTGCAGCCTTTATAATCCTTCTCAAATTCGAACATCACCTTCGGAGATGCTCCTCTGAAGCCATATATCGACTGATCGTCATCACCTACCGCGAAAATATTGTTTTCCGGTACGGCAAGAAGCTTTACCAGATTGTATTGCAACGGATTGATATCCTGAAACTCATCGATCAGGATATATTTGAACCTGCCCTGCCAGTATTTAAGGACGTCATTTCTCTCCCTGAATATTTTCAAACATAACAGCATCATATCGTCAAAATCGATCTTACCTGCATTTTGAATGTTCTTCTGATATCCGTCAAAAACCGCACGCAGCTTTTCGGGAGCCATAGCAAGCATCCTTCCGGCCTTTTCCCATATTCCCGGAAGTCCGCAGTTTTGCTTTTTAGCAGGATCTTTTGCAGTATGGTCACAGTCTTCCTTTATATCCTGCCCGTTTTTGAGCATACTGATACAGGCGGACAGCTTTTCCCTGAACTCACGCTCGTTTTGCGCGGTTACCCCTGCTTCCCGCATGGCATCTGACAGATATATGTTTTTTTCGTTATCGGTGATGATATTTGAAGTGTTGTAATCGTATGCATCGCGAATGATGCGAAAGAAAATTGCATGAAATGTTCCGAATGTTACCGGATAATACCGGCCGCTGCCGGCCTTGATAAACCGCTGTTTCATTTCTTCGGCGGCTGCTTTTGAAAAGGTGATCACAAGTATCTCCTCCGGCGGCACGCCCCTGTCTTCTACCAGTGAGAGCACCCTGTTTGTGATCACAGCGGTCTTCCCGGATCCGGGTCCCGCCAGTACCAGCATGGCTCCCTCATGAAATGAAACCGCAAGTCTCTGGGACTTGTTTAATTCCATAAACTATAGTCAAAAACTCCTTTCTCTGTTTTTTACTGCTGTGTTCCGGGCCGGGATAAATCCCCTGAAATATAAAAAAGCTATACTGCCCTGCACCTGTAAAGTGTGAACAGTATAGCATATTTTCTTTGTTGTGTGCAACAGGTTTTATTTATCAAACCGCTTTCAATTTTTCAATACCGGTCTTTATACGTTTAAGGCTCTCCTCTTTGCCAATGATCGTCATGATCTCGTAAGCACCGCCCGGGGTGGTCTGCTTACCGGAAACCGCGGTACGAAGAGGCCACAATGCCTGACCGTTCTTGATCTCCTTCTCGGCAACATAAGCAGCCGTAAGTTCCGATAATGAATCAATATCAAACTTATCGAGTGCCTCGAGCCTCGGAAGGAGTTCCTCCAGTGCGGTCAAAGAATTCTCCGAATTGGTCTTCATCTTCTTGTGAGTATACATCTCGATATCATAATCAGGAAGTTCCTCGAAGAAATCGATCATATCGGGAATGTCGCACAAGGTCTCTATCCTGGTCTTTACGAGCATTGCGATCGCTTTGAGATCATAATCCTTCGTAACGGCTTTTCTGACATAAGGCTCGGCAAGTTTATAATATTTCTCTTCATCCATTGCCTTAAGATACTCGCCGTTCATCCAGCGAAGCTTGACCATATCGAAAACAGCGGGTGATTTGCTGATCTTGGTATAATCGAACTCGTCGATAAGTTCCTTAAGGCTCAGGATCTCGCGGTTGTCGGCACTGCTCCATCCGAGAAGAGCAACAAAATTAACTATAGCCTCGGGAACAAATCCCTGCTCGAGCAGGTCTTCGAAGGAAGAATGTCCGCTGCGCTTTGACAGTTTCTGATGCTCCTCATTGGTAATAAGCGGAAGATGAACGTATGTAGGCTCTTTCCAGCCAAACGCCTGGTACAGTCTCGTATATTTCGGAGTCGATGAAATATACTCATTACCTCTTACAACATGGCTTATCTCCATCAGGTGGTCATCGATGACATTTGCAAAATTGTAAGTGGGGAATCCGTCGGATTTGATCAGGATCTGGTCATCGAGCTCCGAGTTCTCTATCGTAATCTCGCCGTAATTTGCATCGGTAAATGTTGTAGTTCCCTCTCTCGGGATATTCTGCCTGATAACAAAAGGCTCTCCTGCCGCCAGCTTCGCCTCGACCTCTTCTTTGCTCAGAGAAAGGCAGTGCTTATCATAATGAGTGATCGTCTCGCCTCCGGCCTCGGTAGTCAGGGAAGCAAGGCGCTCCTTTGTACAGAAACAGTAGTAAGCATCACCCTGCTCAACCAGCTGCTTTGCGTATTTCATATACAGCCCGGACTTTACTCTCTCACTCTGTACATACGGCCCGAAACCCTTGTCTTTATCAGGTCCCTCATCATGGATGATACCGGCCTCTGCCAGTGTTCTGTAGATGATATCAACGGATCCCTCGACCAGTCTTCCCTGGTCGGTATCCTCAATTCTTAAAATAAAATCTCCTCCCGCATGCTTCGCGATCAGGAACTCGTACAATGCGGTCCTTAAGTTCCCGACATGCATCTTTCCGGTGGGGGAAGGAGCATATCTGCTTCTAACTCTGTCCATATTCATTCCTTTCTTACGCCGATCTGCAGCGAACGAAATTATATTAATCCGTTAACTTTATGATCTTCTGAGGGCATTTCTCGGCACATTTGCCGCACCCTGTACATTTTTCATAATCAATATGCGCGATATTATTTTCGACCGTAACAGCGCCGAATTCACACTGCTTCGCGCAGATACCGCATCCGATACATCCGGTCGTGCACTTGGCCTTGACATCCTTGCCTTTGTCGCGTGAACTGCAGCCTACAGCATACTTGTTGTCATAAGGCTTCAATTCGATCAGATGGTTGGGACAGACTTTCGTGCATGCGCTGCAGCCTACGCACTTTTCCTTGTCAACCACAGCTACGCCATTGATTATATGTATCGCATCGAATTTGCATGCCGATACGCACGATCCGTATCCCATGCAGCCGTAGATACATTCCTTTTCGCCATGTCCGGGGATCAGCGCAAGTTTGCGGCAATCCGGGATTCCCTGATAGCGGTATTTTACCTTGGTCTTGTCACAGGTTCCGCTGCATTTTACAAATGCGACCTTCTTTACCTGTTCACCGGCTTCGGTTCCCATGATGGACGCGATCTTCGCAGCATCGCCTCCCGCGCAGGCGGTTACAGGTGCTTCGCCCTTGACGATCGCCTCGGCACAGGCGTCACATCCGGCAAATCCGCATCCGCCGCAATTGCTTCCGGGCAGGCATTCCCTGACCGCGGTGATCCTGTCGTCAACCTCGACGGCCAGTTTCTTCGCAGCGATCCCGAGAAGCAGACCGATGATAAGTCCGGTCGCGCCGACCACGCCTCCGGCTGTCGCTATCGCGCCGATACTCATTTCAAGCCATGAAAGACCGCAGGTGAACATAACAAATGTACTCATATTCCAAATCGTTCCTTCCGAAAATAATTGTCGTGAAAAATATATATCATTTTATTACTTTTCACAGGATTCCGGCAAATCCGCAGAATGCGATCGCCATCAGACCGGCGGTAATAAGCAGGATGGGCGATCCTTTAAGGACATGGGGTATATCATTATCCTCGATCCTCTCTCTTATGCCTGCCAGTATAACTATGGAAATGCAGAAACCAACGCTCGTTCCGAGTCCGTTGATAACGCTTTCCAGGAAATTATAATCATTCTGTACATTGAGCAGGGCGGCGCCCAATACGCAGCAGTTGGTGGTGATCAGCGGAAGATACACACCGAGAGCCTTGTACAGAGAAGGAATAAACTTTTTCAGCACCATTTCGACCAGCTGGACGAGTGATGCGATAACTGCGATGAATACGATCGTATCCATATATCCGAGTCCGAGAGGGACCAGGATAAATGCATGTATGGGATACGTTACGGCACTTGCCGCGGTAACTACGAAGATTACCGCCGTTCCCATTCCTACTGCGGTATTGGTCCTTTTTGAAACACCCAGGAAAGGACAGATACCGAGGAATTGTGATAATACCGCGTTATTGACGAAGGCGGCTCCGATCAGAAGTAAGATCATTGCTTTCATGCTTTGGCGCCTCCCTTCCCGTCGTCGGCAGCATCATTGTTCTGCTTGCCGGCTCCGTTTTCGGCTGCTGCCATGCTTACCGCAGCTCCGCCTTCGGGGAACGCATTCTTGGCTACTGCCTTGGCGCTCGCCTTTAATGCAGCCTGTTCATCGGCGATACGTTCCAGAAGTTCGCGGTTGGAAGCACATACATATCCGTGGCATGATGCGCAGTCCCCTCCGCAGGCCAGAGGCTCTGTCGCAGGAGCATCACCGTTGGTAGCGCTTTTCAGTTTAAGCTTGTTCTGTATCGCGGTAAGCAGCGCCAGGATAAAGAACGCACCGGGCGCCATAATGAAGATCGAAAACGGTTCATAAGCCTCAGGCATGATCCTGAAACCAAATGCCGTACCGGCACCGAGTATCTCACGGATCAGGCCGATGGCGGTAAGAGCCAGTGTAAATCCCAATCCCATTCCGAGTCCGTCGAATATCGAAGGTAATACGGGATTCTTGCTCGCATATGCCTCAGCACGTCCCAAAATGATGCAGTTTACGACTATCAGCGGGATATAGATGCCGAGTGCTTCGTTCAGCGTCGGCAGAAATCCCTGTATCAGCAGATCCACGATCGTCACAAATGATGCTACGACAACGATAAACGCAGGCATCCTGACTTTATCGGGTATCAGTTTCCGCAGTGCTGCGATTATCATATTCGACATCGTCAGAACCACTGTTGTTGAAAGTCCCATGCCGAGTCCGTTGAATGCGGAAGTCGTAACCGCAAGCGTCGGACACATTCCCAGCATCAGCACAAGCGTGGGATTTTCTTTTATTATGCCGTTATAAAGGCGTTCTGTACACTTATTCATAACAACCTCATATATAATATTATGTCAGTTCCTGTTCTCGTCAGTCCCCGTTGTTGTCATTCCAGTTGCTCAGCATTTCCTGCGCGGCCCTGAGTCCGGCATTGACTGACCTTGTGACCGCGGTAGTCGTGATCGTCGCACTGGATATCGCATCGATCTCGGTCGTTCCGGCGATATTCCTCTTTTTCAGTGAATATTGCTGAACTTCCGCATCTCTGAATTGTGATTTGAACTTTTCTTCCTTGGCATTCATACCAAGACCGGGGGTTTCTGAAAGCGAAAGGAATTCAACGCCTCTGAGCATTCCGCGGGAACCGCTGCTTCCTGCTTCTCCCGATGAATTGCCGTTGCTTACTCCCATTGTAAGGGTTATCTTGCCACCATAGCCCTTTGTACTGGTAACGGTCATGACCCATCCGAGCGGCAGCCCGTAATTATCCTTTACTGCGAGTATCTCATCGATCGTAACACCTTCATAAGCACTGTCAGCAGCTATGATACCGTTCAGCCGTTCAAGTTTCTGAGCCGATATTTCTTCGGTTTTTTCCATTTCCGGAAAAACAGCTTTGTATGCATCGATCTTGGCCTGAACCTCTGCCTTTGCAATGGGATCCTTGGTGATCTCATATACGAATCCCAGGGCAAGCGCGGCAATGATGGTTATGATGAACAAAATGACCGCGTCATGTATTAGGCCGCCTTTTTTCTTTTCACTCATTTCGCCGCACCTCCTTCTTTCTTCTTACGAAGTACGCCGAAGGCTCTCGGCATCGTATAACGTTCGATCACGGGAACAAGCAGATTGCAGAAGATTATCGAATAGGATACGCCTTCCGAGGAATTCGAGGCGATCCTGATGATCCCGGTCATGATACCGAGCAGGATTCCGAATACGATCTGGCCTGTCTTCGTGATAGGACTCGTCACATAATCCGTCGCCATAAACCAGGCTCCGAGCATCAGTCCACCGCCGCACAGTTCGCATGCAAGATACTCCGGATCAAATCCGCGTCCGCCGAACAACAGGGCAAATACGGCAAAAGTTGCTATATATGCCACCGGGATACGCAGGCTGATAACTTTCCTGAACAGCAGATAAGCCGCGCCGATCAGGATAGCTATAGTACTTGTTTCGCCGATCACACCGCCCGTAAATCCGAAGAACATATCCTTAAGGCTTACCGCACTTGAAACACTTGCTCCGGCCTCAAGATTTTTGAGGGCTCCGAGCGGAGTAGGCGAGGTGATACCGTCTATTGAAGCAGCTCCGTACCACAGATGAGAGCTTTCTGCCTTTTCTACAACATAAGCCGTCATCCTGCCGGTAAAGCACAGCATTACAAAACATCTTGCTCCGAGAGCCGGGTTCATGAAATTCTGCCCGAGCCCGCCAAACATCTCTTTTACGACAATGATCGCAAATGCGCTGGCCACTACCGGGATCCATAACGGGATCGAAGACGGCATGTTCATGCCTATCAGCAGACCGGTAACGATCGCGCTGCATTCGTAGGGAACTTTGGGTTTTTTAGCCACAAGCCTCCAAAGGTATTCAAAAACTACCGATGAGGCTACGCTTGCAAGCAATACGAGCAAAGCCGAAAGACCGAACCAGTATATTCCGAAAATACAGGCCGGAGCGAGGGCTATCACCACATCCCTCATTATACCTGCCGTGGTGACTCCGCTTCTTACATGGGGAGAAGCGGAAACATTATACATCTCTTTCATTTTCTTTCTGACCGGTGTCGCGCCGGACCGGGCTTGCCTGCATCCGATCGTCGTACCGGCGTTTCTCTCCTTCCCTTACTTCTTCTTACGATTGTCAAGTATGCTTCTTCTTGTCTGTTTCAGTGCCTGTGTCAGTCTTCTGCCGGCAGGACAGACAAATGTACACGATCCGCATTCCATGCATTCCATACCGCTTACTGCCTCAAAGCTTGCGTCATCGAACTTCTCGGCCGCGGACATCAGCATCTGGGGTATCAGATTCTCGGGACAGGCTTCAACGCAGCGTCCGCATCTGATACAGGGGCCTTCCGGAACGATATCAGCCGGATCGTTTTCGAAGGCAAGCAGTGCCGAACTTGTTTTGGTCACGGGAATGTCCACATCGAACAATGACAGGCCCATCATGGTTCCGCCGGAGATCAGCTTCTTCGGCCTTACCTTGAATCCGCCCGCTGCTTCAAGTACTTCGCTGTAACGGGTTCCGGTCTTGACGCTGAAATTCTGCGGATTCATGATCGCGTCGCCGGATACCGTAACGATCCTTCTGATAAGAGGCGTACATTCCGCAACAGCCATATGTATGGAAATGACCGTATCAACGTTGTTGACCACGACTCCCGCATCCGCCGGAAGCATCGAAGAATTGATCTTGCGTCCGGTGCAGGCAAATATCAGCTGTCTTTCGGAACCTTCGGGATATTTGGTCCTGACCGTTTTGACCTCGATACGTTCCTCTTTTGCGACAAGCTCGGATATCTTCTCGATAGCGAGCGGTTTGTTATCCTCTATCGCGATAATGCCTTTTGCATTATCGAAAAGCCTCAGGATTATCTTCAAACCGTCAACGAGCTTCTCGCCTTCCTCGAGCATCATGCGGTAATCCGATGTCAGATAAGGTTCGCACTCCGACCCGTTAACAATGATGTAGTCTATCGCATCCTCGTTCTTCGGAGTAAGCTTGATAAATGTGGGGAAACCTGCACCGCCCATTCCGACTATGCCGGCGTCACGGATGATATCCCTTATCTCCTGCTTGGACAGTTTGGTATAATCCCGTTTCTCGCCGACTCCCGGCGCGCGTTCGTACTGGTTGTCATTTTCTATGACAATGGCATCTACAATTGCTCCGGATACCGTAAGTGTCGGCTGTATGGCTTTGACCGTTCCCGAAACCGAAGCCGCGATCGGTGATGAAACAAAGCCTCCCGCTTCCGCTATCGTCTGTCCCATCAATACATGATCTCCGACCGAAACGATCGGTTTTGCGGGAGCCCCGATATGCTGCGACATCGGATATACAAGATCTCCTTTGGGAAGAAGCTGTGCCGTGGGCTTATTCATCGAGATCTCCTTACCTTCGTAAGGATGAACCCCGCCTTTAAAGGTTCCCTTTTTCATTACATGTTCTCCCTTCTTCAGTTCTTGTCGGAACCGTCAATCAGTGTTTTTTTCTGCGAATATTTAGCGCCGTTTTTCAGTTCGCTGCCGTCACAGGTAAGCAGTTCACTGACGGTAACGAATTTCCATCCCTCGGCGAGCAGCTTGTCGATGGCGATCTTTACGCCGTCGATCGTGGTCCTGTGTATTTCATGGCAAAGGATGATGTTACCAGAAGCGGCACCTTTGTACACCTGCTCGGCAACATAATTTGCGTCTCTGTATTTCCAGTCCAGCGTATCGACATTCCACAGTATCAGCGGATAGTGGACATTTTCACATACGGTGGTATTGGTCGCTCCGTAAGGGGGCCTCATTACCGTAGGATACACGCCTGCGGCTTTATATATGGCATCGTCGGTTTTCTTGATCTCACTCTTTATCTGTTCTGCGGACAGTTTGTTAAGCTGGGGATGAGTGTAGCTGTGATTACCGAGTTCGTGCCCTTCCTCATACATACGCTTTACCTGTTTGGAGTAGGAAGAAACCAGATTGCCGATCATGAAGAAGGTTACATGTATTCCCCTATCCTTCAGGAAATCCAGCAGCTCATCGCTGTAATTGCCGGGACCGTCGTCAAATGTAAGTGCTATCTTCTTGTAATTCGACGGACAGCTTTCGACTACAACCTCGATGTTGTCACCTTTTCCGTCGGAAATGGTGCATTCGCCCTCCGAAATGGCAAGTATCCTGCCGTCTTTTGTCACATTTGCGACACTTCTGTTCGTACTGTAAAAATGAGCCAGCTTACGTGCTTCTATCACCGCATTATTTGCGATCATGCCTGTATAAAGGCTTACGCTCTCGGTGACCCCGGATTCTCCGTCCTCCACGGCCAAAGCACCTGCCGGTGCGATCACGGTCAATATCAGACACATGATCAATAACAGACCCGACAGTCTTTTAAACTTTCTCATGACAACTTCCTCCCACATTACTTTTTACATATATTCAACCGCTTCCGGATCATATTTCCTTGGCGATCATTTTTTCCAAAAACTCCGTAACGGTATCAGCAAGGTGTTCCTGCGTTACCGGTGAAGGATGATAATCGGTCCCGTATCCGTCAGCCGGATCCTGATCCCTGAGCGGCAGCCAGTAGATACGTCTGTCACCTTCCGCAACCTGCATTGAAACCGCCATCTCAACAATATCGTTGAGGCCTTCGCCCATGGCACCGAGTGTACAAACTATCTTGGCAAAAGGGTTCTTCTTGCGTAAATGCCCGATAAATGCCTTGTAGGTACTGCAGAATTCCCTGCGTCTGCTGTCAAGCTCCGCCTCATCAAAACGGGGCTCCTGTCCCGGTGTTCCCGCCGGTATACAATAGCTCAGGTCATTTGTTCCGATATTCAGGATAATGATATCCGGCTCAAAAGTAAAATCATACTCAAAATCGGACGGATATCCGTTCCCGATCGCAAACATCGAACAGCCCATTTTATCATAATAGTCCGTAATGATGTTATCCCGGTTACGATCTCCGGTATCGGTATAGCCCGATATCATACCCGCTCCCGATTTCGAAACAATGCTGTAATCGGCGTTTAAGCGCTGTGTAACCATATAGCTGTATGATTTCGAGACATTCTCGGTAGCTGTTGTATATGTCTGTTCCAGATTACCCTCGACTCCGTACCCGCAGGTTATCGAATCTCCGATGATCTCGATCTTGAGCTTCTTAACGGGAGTCGGGATTATCTTATCGCACTTTCCGTCCTCATCTTCAAGCAAGACGATCCCAAGCGAAGAATCTGCCGATTCCGACAGTTTTATAAATCTGTAAACGTGCTTTCCTTCCGCCTGAAGGCAAATGCTCTTCTCCCTTGTCTCAAGCCGTCCGTCTATCTGCAGTTCTCCGTCCCGGTACAGAGCATATCTCGCATCATGCATATGTCCCTCGGGTCCGTTGAAAAATATCCCGTCAGACTGAAGATACAGCGCAAACGATCCGTCGCATTCCCATTCTATACCTGTTCCGGACCAGGAAAGCCACATTATCCCATTGGAAATAAAGACTCTTCCGAGCTTTTTTACCTTCTCTGTCCAATCGGACAAATATTGTTCTTCATTCGTAAAATCCATAAATCCCCCAAAACATTCTGTTCTCAGCCCTTTTTCCGGAGTGATCTCATAATTATCTTTCCGGTCTGCCCGATCAGTTCCTTTGTTTCATCATCGAGTTTTCCCATTCCTGTAAGAACACCGAACAGCTTTTTAGCCTCAAACAGTTCTTCCAACGTTTCCGCCTCGGTTGCCTGTACTATTTCGAATATTCCCTCGGTCAGTTTCATGCGTTTTTCTTCGGGCATATCTTCCGCCCAGGTGTTTATCGCCTTATTGACCATGAGACTTGTTGATGTCAGACCTTCCTCTTCGGTAAAATCATCACCGGTTATGTCCCAGGAATAAATATCATGTTGTTTGGAACCCTTGGCGCAGCTGTGTATGATATGAATACGCTCTTTATGCTCCAGCAGCATTCCGACTATCGAAGACTGCGGGATAAACGATTCCATGCGGTCAAGTACCCGCATAAAGCCTTCCGTTCCCGTAATACCGTCCCTGAAGCCCGGTCCGTCCAGGCTCTTTACGGCCGCTATACGTTGCTGTACCGTTTCTTCGGCAAATGCCGAAGCATACATTGCCAGATTGCCTCCTTTGGAATGCCCGCACACATAAAGCTTCCGCGCGGCATCCTCCGGAGTATCGTTGATGTAGGCAACCGCATCTTTCTGTGACGGAAGCTCATCCATGAATCCCATATTGAAATCTTCTTTCCACCCGATGATCGATCCGTCGGTTCCCCTGTAGACGACCACACAGCCGCCGTCCGGGATCAGGAACGTCATCGCGCAGAACTGCTCCTGCCTGGCAGTGTTGAATATCTCGACATAACGTCCGAGCTTAAGCTCGCTGTACCGCTTCGAACGGATAACTTCACCGAGAAGCTTTGCATCTGCCGGAAGGTGGTACTTTCTTCCGTCGCCGTTGGTATCCGCAAGCTTAATGACCTGCTCCGCCGCATCGGCAAGAGATACATATCCGCCTTTCTCATCAGCCGGTACGATCCCTGCGAAGGGTATATATGAGAGGCGGCAGAATACAGCATAATCAGCATTGGCCGGTCCCTGCGGTCCAAAAGGCTCCGCGCCTGTATTTTCCAGATATTCAAAAAGATTCCGCATTACCAGTCCTCCGTACAATGCAAAAACTTTCACTTGTATATTATAGCACAATATCATCCTCAGGCAAGGATTTATTCTGTCTAAAACTTCAGGGGATTTTTGTGTATTTTCCGACAATTTCAATAAAAAGCCGCTGTACTTTACGTACAACGGCTCAAAACAACCATCCCGATATAATTTCATTATCTTGCGGCGCTTTTTTCCATAAAGCTCCTGATCTCATCCTTCTCCATATTCAGCGATAATCCCAGTTCGCTGTACAAAGAATTCTCCGCCGCGGTAAAATACCTCTCGTCTACCGACGGAAGCTTCTTTCCCACCGCCGCGCGTTCGCTCCTGCGGGCATACATTTCTTTGATCAGCTCTGTTATCTTGATATGATCGCAGCTCTGGAGTACTGCCTTATAAGTATCTTCTCTTTTACGTTCGTCCGGGATCTTAAGTCTCCCGATATCGTCCAGGCTTTCAACGAAATCCCTGGCTTCCTCAACGGTCAATACCTTGCGCATTACCACCCTTTTCCCGTCTACAGGAGCGAAAATACGATTGCTGCCCTTCTTGCCGACCGGTGTAAGGGTGTAATACTGCTTGTCTTTGGCAACACCTTCCATCTCAAGCGCACCGACATTCTCTACCATGCAGACGCCATCGGTACCGAATACCACAAATTCACCTACATTAAACATTCGCTCCTCCTTTCCGGGTTATAGTAATACTTATGCCACACACTATAGAGTATACCACAAAAAGGAGAAAAATGTAAGTAGAAATTGAACAAAGTTCTGATTTTTTATACCCGGGTTCCGTTGATAAAAATGTCTTTTATCCGATAGTCTTTGTCGATCACGATCAGATCCGCATGATTACCGGTTTTGATGCTTCCGTTAACGCTGTCTTTTCCTACAGATCTCGCAGGATAAAGTGTGGCTGCACGGATCGCCTCATTTTCATCGATCCCGAAGTCTTTCACGCAACGTCTTAAGCCTTCGAACAGGCTTATTCCCGAACCCGCGATGGTACCGTCGTCGGTAAGGATCTTTCCTCCAGAAGCCGTTACCTTCTGGGCTCCCGAAACATATACACCGTCCTTGAGCCCTGCAGGAGCTATCGAATCCGAAATAAGAACGGTTCTGCCGGGGTTGGAGTCAAATACCATCCTGATCACTGCCGGATGCACGTGATAACCGTCACAGATCACTTCTGTATACAGTTTCTCATCAAGTGAAGCACCGACAAGACCGGGTTCCCTGTGTCCGAGTGCCGGCATTGCGTTAAACAGATGTGTCGCGTGATCCGCTCCCGCCTCGATCGCCTTTACGGCTTCCTTATAAGTTGCCGCCGAATGTCCGAGCGAAAAATGTGTCCTGTCTTTTTTGAGTGAGATCAGCTCACATGCGCCCTCAAGTTCCGGCGCTATTGTCGCAAGCAGGATATTCTCCCGTGATGCGCGATAGTATTCCTCATACCTTTCTACAGTCGGCAGCTCGAGATACTCCTCCAGATGCGCACCCTTTTTCGCAGGCGAAAGCCATACCCCTTCAAAATTGATCCCAAGCACCGAAGCTTCTTTACGCCCGTCGTCGGGCACGGATCCCTCAAGCCTTGCGTGCTGTTCGTCAATGATCTTTCCGATCTTCTCAAATGCCGAACGCAGCACATTCCGGTCATTGGTCATCACGGTCGCGAGAACGCCCGTAACACCGGCATGAAGATAATCCCCGAGCAGTTTGTGGATTTCTTCTTCCGAAGCGGTCGTAAAATCTATCCCGATACGTCCGTGTGTGTGTATGTCGATAAGTCCCGGGATGATCCTGTACCCGCTGTAATCAAAAATTTCTTCCCCATGTTCCTCCCGGAAACACGGATTCGCCGCGTCGATTCCGACCGCGGCGATCTTATTGCCCATTATCCGTAAATCTGCTTCGGTAAAGCCCGAAGCCGTAAATATTTCAGCACCCTTTATTAGCATAGACTACCTTTTCCATTTCTTCCCATTTGCGTTCCATATCACGTACCAGTTCGATCTGTGTGTGAGCCCTGTCCAGATTGTGTCCTTCGCGGTGTACCATGAAATAAGTATCTCCCTGAAGGTAATCCGTAAGGAATCTCATTCCGCATTCAAGAGTCATATTCTTGGCACCGTAAGGCAGAAGTCTGATCTCCTCATCGGTAAGTGCTCCGCCGCAGCCTTCAAGATAACCCTTCACATACGTTTCGAACAGTTCCAGCGAAAGCGAAACTTTTGAAAGGTCTCTTTCATCCTCTACCGCGGTATTGGCTCCGAAACGTATCGAATCACCGAAATCGAACACCGACAGACCCGGCATGACCGTATCAAGATCGATAACGCAGATCCCTTTGCCGGTCTTCATATCAAGCATGATATTGTTGAGCTTTGTGTCGTTATGTGTTACCCGAAGAGGTATCGCCCCTTTAGCGAGCAATCCCGCACAATACTCCATATCATCTTTGTGTGCTTCGTAAAATGCTATCTCCTCGCGCACACCTGCCGCCCGGTTGCACACATCCGCTTCCACCGCCGCGCAGAACGTTTCAAAACGTTTCGGCGTATTGTGAAAATCGGGAATGGTCTCCGTAAGCTGTGTTGCATCGAAAGAAGCCATCTGTCCGGAAAATCTTCCGAACGTTACCGCACTCTGGTAAAAGTCTTCGGGAGTACGTACCTGGTCAAGACTTACGGCATCCGTAATGAAAGTATATACTCTCCAGCAGCTGCCTATACTATCCTCGTAGAAAGACTGTCCGTCCGCGGTACGGAGAGGATTTAAGGTCTCCCTCTCTACATCCCCTCCCCGCTCACGGATTTTCTCTTTCAGGAAATCGGTAACCAGAACTATATTGTTCATGAGCTTCGCGGGATCCTTGAACACATCCTGGTTCATACGCTGGAGAATATAACGTTTCTCGGCGCCATCTTCTTCCATTATCACCAGAAAAGTGTCATTAATGTGACCGTTGCCATATTTTTCACAGCTCAGGATCTTTCCCGGAAGTCTGAAGGCTTGTACTGCCTCCAGTTTATTAGCACATTTTTCTTCTCTTGTCATTATGCTATTCCTTATCTGTTGCAGGCCACAGCTTGTCGGGATATACTCCCTTGTTTTTCAACAGTCTGATGGCATTTACTACATCTTCTTTGTCTTCTTTGTAAGTAACACCGAACCACTTGTCACTGCTGCGCAGGACTTTTACGGTTGCCTTACCTTCTTCAAGCAGTTCCTGTACTGCCTTCGGAAGGAAGAATTCGCTCTTTAAGGGATTCTTTCCGGACTCGGTATCAAGGAACGAACGGAAAGATCTGTCAAGCTCACCAAGGACGTTTGCTTTGAATCCCCACAGGTTCATGGATACGATCGAATCCGGCGCGATATCCTGCCAGGTTTCCCCGTTATCCTCGGAAAATGCGGCTCCGCTGCCACGCTTGGCGATCTTGGTCTTTTCCACGATCTCTTTCAGATATCCGTTTTCGTCCACCGTGCAGACTCCGCGAGATACCGTACCGTTCTCGGTAAGCGTGTTGGAAAGTATGTAACCTACCATGCAGTAATCGCGCTCGCTGTCGTCACATTTCGCGCTCAGCTCGTCGTAAATGATACGGAATGCCTCGGGTCCGTAATAATCATCCGCGTTGATCACGGCGAAAGGCTCGTCGAGAACATCCTTGCAGCACAGGATCGCATGTCCGGTACCCCAGGGCTTAACCCTTCCTTCCGGTACCGTATAAGGATTACCGTTCGCGTCTGCCTCGGGCAGCTTATCAAGCTCCTGATATACATAAACGACATCCGCCACCTTCGAGATCCTGTCTCCGATGGATCTTTTGAATTCTTCTTCGATCTGTTTTTTGATAATAAATACGATCTTTCTGAATCCGGCTCGCAGTGCATCGTAGATTGAAAAATCCATTATGATCTGACCGTGCTCGTCGAGCGGATCGATCTGCTTAAGTCCTCCGTAGCGGCTCCCCATGCCTGCTGCCATGATAACCAATGCTGGCTGTTTCATGAATCAAACCTCCGTGTTACCTTATATCTTTCATCAATATTACCGTGTCGGTCAGTCTTGCCTGTTCGGCGGCATAAGCCATAAGATGGCTTTCAACCGACTGTTCAATGCCCGAACGGATCTCAACCTGTTCTCCCTTATGTTCCAGAGCGCTGATAAAGTCCATCGTAAGACGGTAATCTCCGCCTCCGTGGAAGCCCTCTTCGCTGTTGACCGATATTTCGCGCGTCTCGCCTTCATACAGCGAGTTGGCGGAATACTTCGTCACAGTGATGAAATCCTCCGAATCGTCTCCGAAAATATCACCGTTTTCACACATGACCTTGATCGTACGGTGCATCTTATTCGTCATACCGCTCAAATGGAATGTTGCGGTTACTCCGTTTTCAAATTCTATATCAGTTACCTGATTATCGCATACATTGTTGTCACAGTCAAATACGCAACGTCCGTAAGGGCCTTCCCTTAACGCCGTCAAGATACCTTCTTCGGACTGGTCTTCCGTAAGGACGGTAGCGGGCCATTCTCCCCTTATGGGCAGATAAGCCTTCTTCCCGTCAAAACGGCACTGGTCCTCGCAGGGGCAGTCGAGACACCGCTTGGCGGCCCCTGCGGGAGCGTTTTCCTTTTTGAAGTAGGAAAGATTGCCGAAGGAAGAAATTTTCTTGGCGTTGCTTCCCACAAGCCATAACAGGATGTCCATATCATGGCAGGATTTCTGCATGATAATGGGGCTTGAAAGGTCGGAGTTACGCCAGTTTCCGCGGACGAAAGAATGAGCCATATGGAAATTACCCACATTCTCGGCATGCTGTATTGTGACAACCTTTCCGAGTTCTCCCGAATCGATCACTTTCTTGATCGCCGAGAAGAATCTCGTGTATCGCAATACATGGCATACAACAATGGTCACGCCCTTCTCTTTGGCCTTATCCCGGATTTTAAGGCATTCCTGTACATCGGGCGAAATGGGCTTTTCAAGGAGGATATCATAGCCCAGATCCATTGCTGCCATAGCATGGTCATAATGATCTCTGTCCATGGTCGCCAGTATTATGGCATCAGCAATCTTCCCCTGACGGAAGAAATCATCCGTGTTGCTAAAAGCCATTTCAGGGGGGATGTTGAATTCTTCACATGCACAATCACGCTTTTCCTTATTGATATCGGTTACCGCCACGATCTGGGCGCCGCCCTTCTCGTATGCGTATTTAGCGTAGATCATTCCTCTTTGTCCTGCTCCGATTATTGCAAGTTTCATTATTTGCCTCTTTTCTTAAAAAAGATTGTAATACCGCCTCCGATCAGAGCGGCTGCTGCCACTCCGAGGATTATCCACAATACGGTATGACTGCCTGAATTATCATCATTGTTAGCTGTCTGCTCACCGCTCTGGGCCGCTGACTCGGTATTGGATGATGAGGTCTCTGTAGCGCTTGTGGGTTCAGGCTGGTTTACTGTTTCATTTCCTGTATTGCCGGTCTGATCATTCTTAATTTCTTCTTGTGTTTCATCTGCAACGGGTCCGCCTACCGTAATGGTGTACAGATCATATGATCCGTCGGATTGCTCCCCTTCCATTGCCAGCCTGATCACGTCCTGTCTTGAATCGGCCGTGGTCATCTTCACCGCCAGTGTGTACTCACCGGCAGCGATATCTGCCGGAACTTTTATCGATGCGTTAACCGTGCTTCTGCCCGGTAACCATGTTGTTGTATCAAAATCCTGTGCCTGCTCATAAACGACCTTCCCGCTGCCGTCTTTAAGGATCAGCGTTACGGGGCAGTTGTAGTATATCGGAGCCACACCCATATTGTTCCAGGTGATCGCCAGAGCGTTATCCTCGCCAACGATCAGTCTTTCGGGCTTCGACAGGCTGTAAATTCCATAGTTGTATCCCATCGTGCTGAACATGGTCTCGATGTTGTAACGGAAGCTCTCATACTGAGGATCGCCAACCTTGAAATCACATGCCGAGCAGGGTCCGAGCCATGTAGTATGGCTGTCCCTTATCTGGTCAAGTACAGCACAGATATTTTCATTCAGGGCATTGGTCCTGAAATCACCGTTGGCAAATTCGCCGCCGGAATAGTTCAGTTTCCACCAGTCGGGCATCGCGCTTGCGGCTATGTCTTCTTCGGTAGAACCGGGCATATCGGTATTTCCGCTTGCTGCCCACTCGAGGAATGTAGGTGTACCGCCGTCGCTGGTCACACCGAATATATCATTGTACAGACCCCAGTTGTTTTCCGCAGCTACCGCGTAAGGCTTTCTGATACCGACGCGTACGTTGTGGAATGCATTTACATAAGCGCTCATATATTTCTGAGCCAGTTCGGGATCGGGGAATTCACCGGTTCCCGTAGGCCAGGTGTGGAACTCGGCCCAGTGTCCCAAGCTTCCTACCTCAACGTAAGCCGTGATCGCGGGATCATCGTAGCGTTCCGCAAATGCTTTGATAGCTGCCTCATGGTATGCTAACAGTTTCTCGCTCTTGTAGTTGGGTGAAAATCCTACGCCTCCGAGCATTCCGAGGATCGTTTCGCCATTGTAGAAGGTTCCTGCGCCTTCACCCTCGGCATTTTCTTCTGCCAGCTCGTCATACAGCCACTGAGGGATATCCATCCTCTTGATATTCGGATCACCGTTGATCAGATTCGGGTTATCCATTACGAAACGGAATACCATGCGGCATCCCTGTGCCTGCCATTTCTTGAACTGGTACTGTTCCTCGATGGCGTCAAAAGCATAAGTGCCTTTTTCGGGTTCAAGTTCGCTCCACTTGATATCCACATAGATCAGATTATGTTCGGAGAGGATGGTATCAACATCGCCCTCGTTGATATCTGCCCAGCCAACCCAGCCTTTATAGGGGTTGTTATGGAAATCATATGCAGCCTTCGGATAGAACAGACCTTCTTCCCTGTTCTCTTCCATCGTCTTGCTGATCGTAAGATATCCTTCTGCGGGAAGGACATACTCACCTTCATTTGCATCCGCGGCGATCTTGATCGAGGAAGGGCTTCCGATATCTTCCAGATACAGCTGCATAAGGACCGCATCCGATTCATAATACTGATAGATGCTCTTTCCTTCGGCTGCCTTGGTGTTATTTCCTGTTACTTCATACAGTTTTCCGTTTTCAACAATGTAATTTACATTTTCTCTGCCATCATATGCATAACCTGCATTTCCGGTGGAAATGTAGTAACGGACTACCGTAGAAAGATCACCGTTGCCCGTGAGCATCGTGTAGAGCTTTTCATCGGACTTGATCCCGATAAAGTTCACGTTGTTCTGATGCTTTGCGGTATTACATACGGTATTCCAATCAGAGAAATCGAAATCTTCCGCTGTGATGTCAAATGTGATCTTATATTTGGGAACCTTCGCAAATGAACCGTTCTCAGGATCCCTTGCAGGTGTAAATCCTTCGGGTGTCATGCGTTCGTAAGTCACCTCATCTGTCTGTACATCGTTTCTGTCGATACAGATATACATGTCATCACCGATCTCATCGGTAATCTCATGAAGCATTGCTATCGGTACGATATACTCCGCACAATATGTGCCGCGTTCTTTGGTTGCGGCAAATACCTTGTCATAACCCTCGACATACTGCTTCTTCATGTTCCACTCGAGGATCACGGGATCCTTCGCGTAGAAGAACTCAAGATTGCGCTCCTCACCGTAAGAATGCCAGTCCTGGAAGAGCATATCACCGGTATTGTGGTGTGCGTATCCCGAATGTATGAAACCTGTGCTGTCATCATTATCCGTGCCGATGAACAAGCTTGTCGTATATGCGGCCGAACTCTCCGGATCGGTCACGCCTTTGATGTATGTCATTACATACAGGTTGTCATTATCACGAAATGCATACAGATCGCCAAGAGAACCTTCTCCATGGCCGATAGGCTCCATACCCGCCCAGTCGCTGTCATTACCGTCAAGCGTGATCGCGGGCGGATCCTGATCGATGGAAGCGGTAACCTCAAGAAATACGGGAGTATCGGGATCGTCGGGATTTTCATCCGGAAGCAGTTCCCTGCCTTCCTTCATCCTGACTTTGTAGAGATCTGTCCCGCCTTCGAGTTCGGAGGTGGGAATAACGATCTCAAATCCGCTGTCCGCCTTATAATAATTCTTGATCGGTGTACCGGTATCGATCCTGCTGCCGTCTTTTGTCTTGTAGATCGTTCCGTTGGCTTTCAGTTCGTAAGTAGCGGAATCGGTCTCGATATAAACCGTGAAATTGTTGCTGAGAGCTTTGGTATCTGCGTGTATATACAGATTCTCACGGTCCGTAACAGCCTTCAGTGCGAGCAGATTGGAATTCTGGTTGACCGCATCGTAGATTATCGAACCCCACTGGTTCTTGGCACCCGAGAATTCCTTGGCTGCGATATATGCCTCAAGCTCCTGAGGTGTGAGTCCCACTATCTCATCAGAATGAGCTTCTTCATAGGTGGGAACATTAAGATATTCTCCTACGGTTGCCGGACAGTCGGCCACATCGACCCAGTTTGAAACCGTTGCCGCATGGATCCCGATCTTCTCGGGATTGCCGATATCTGCGAGGCTGAAAGAGAACTCGAGGGTTTTCTTGTCGGATGAAAGTCCCCTTTCTACAGGTGCACTCATACCTACAAGGCCATCCCACTCACCGGAATCACCCTGGTACTCATACAGGATATCCGTTTCAAGCAGGTAATCTGCTCCGTTAAAATACAGGTGGTTGGTAGTATCCCCGTCCGTATCGAAATAAATATGCCAGGTATCAAAATTAGCGGAAGTTGAAAGCTCCATCTTTCCGTATAATGTACCGTCCAGAGTAAATGCGGACAACTTGGTGATTATACCTCCGGCTGAAAAAACAGGCGTGATATACAGCCAATCTTCGCCGTTTCCGTCCATTTCAAAAACCGGGCCTTCATCTGCCGCATATACGGTATGCCCCACCGGCTGCCACATCGACAGCAGCAACGCGAGCACCGCAAGCAGTGCGGCTGCTTTTTTGAAATGTTTCATAATATCCTTCATGACCATTGTAATTCCCTTCTGGCTTACTTTCTCATTCATTTTCCGTAATGTGCGGATAAATAACTGTTTTTCTACCCCATATGTGACGTCAGGGCCAGATCCGTTCATAATAATCCACTTACAAATCTGACCCCGGCATCATGCTTTATACTAGTTTAGTGCTTGGCTGTTCTGCCCTCTGGTTATCGTTTATTTATCAGTGCTGATAACCGTTTACTGCAAAGAATTCATCGAGCTGTCTCTGAACTTCTGCTACATACTGGTCAATACCTGCTGCCTTAAGCTCTGCGATAGCTGCGGGATAGTTGGTATCAAAGTCAACAAAGCCGCACTCGATAGGTGTGAAGCGCTGGTTGATGATCTCGTTGATAGCGGTCTCGATCTCAAGAACGTTCTCGTTGTTGAAATGGAAAGCGATAACATCACTTGTCTTAGCGTTGTCATCCCATGTATCGTACATCTTGATGAAGTCTTCGGAAACGTCCGAAGTGAACATGGTGTAGTTGGCGTTACGGAACATCCACTCATAGAAGTAGCCTTCAAATGAAGGATCCTTCAATGCGATACGTCCGTTCTCTACAGTGTAGTTCTCGCCTTCAGGTCCGTACAGAGCGAACAGATAGTTTTCCTGACTCTTGTACAGCCAGTTGAGGAACTTCATAGCGCCTGCAGGGTTCTTTGCGCTGTAAGGTACACACAGAACCTCGCCGCCGCATGCGGTGATGTACTTGTCAGCTGTAGGATTGAGCAGGAAGCTCTTAAGCTTTGCATTGGGATCGTTTGCACGTACGGAAGCGATGATCTCGTTCTCTTTGCCGAGTGAACCCTCTACCCAGAGGTAAGTTCCCTGCTGCATACGTGAATCACGCTCATTGTAGTTTGTGGTAAGCTCATCGCCGTAAAGGCCGGCATTATACATGCTCTGGTTGAACTGTGCAACCTTCTTGAATGCTTCGGTCTCGAAATAGCAGTATGCTTTTCTTGTATTCTCGCCGTATACTACGGAATCACCGTATGCACACCAGGTGTACTGCTCATCTGCAAAGTTTCTGGTAAGGGGCTTGAAGATAATGTCTGCAGGTCCGTTGAATTCAGGATGCAGATCGGCTGCCTTCTGTGCAACTGTCTTAAGATCGTCTGCTGTCTTAACTTCGGTCATGCCAACGTCTTCAAGGATGTCCTGACGTAA
>JAFZNE010000040.1 GCA_017553035.1 Lachnospiraceae bacterium | reverse complement strand
CGCCATCCTCTGTGAACTCATATCCAAAATGTCCACTGAGTATTATAATACTACACGATATGCAACAATTTCACCTATTTTATAGATTTGATCAGGTTGCATGGAATAAGCCTCTATATACCTTTTTAATCGATATACAGAGGCTTATATCGTCTTAAGTAAAGCACAATCGAGCCGCCTTAGCAAGATGTTTGCATTGAGATTGTGATAATAGTTTTCTTTCTTTTGATCCGTGGATTTCAGAATGGAATATGCTCCGTTTCGTAGGAAGGTATTCCACAACAGCTTCGCAGGACACACAGTCTCTCATCGTAACTGCTATAATTGAACCCGAAAAATACTGGAGCATATCTTTGATCGCGCTTGGCTCGTCTCTGTCTCCGGACCGTTCCACCGACAGACCGTTTTTATCTTTAAACACTGCCGATGAAATCTCACCGTTCACTTTCCAAAACATCGGCATTATATCGGGAGGATATACAGCTCGATAAAGTCTTTCATACATCTCAAACCGCTCTGTCATAGAATTCCCTCACTATCTTCTTCACGGTAGCACCGTCAGTCGCAATTGTATTCTGATGTTCTCCGCCTTCGGAATCAATTTGAAAGACGTTGATCGAGTCTTCCAATACCTCCATTTCGAGATACTCATCGTTTTTGTTTTCCCACTCAAGCTGAACGGCATCACAAGCTGTGGGAAATATCTCAGGCTGGAATTCCAGACCCATCAACAGTTTTCGTACGGTTTTAATGATGTTTCCGGAAATCCTCTCTGCACCGTTATTATTCCAGTTTTCGGGCAAATTCTCTATTTGTGCCAATCGTTTTAGATTTGTGATCTTGTCCTTTCCGTGCAGATATGAAGCATATGCCGCAATCCTTCGCTCTCGGGTCAGCTTTTCGTACGTTTCATGACTTATCAGATACACATAGTTGTTCCCTGGTCTTGAGATTTGAATCACTTCCCCTTCAGCCGCCTGAACACACCAATCTTTAAAATTGTCCCTGACCTCCATGCTTTTTGCCGATACCATAATATACCCCCGTACGAATATTGTATATTTTTCGTACGTTTATTGTATGATATGGTTCTTTTTTTGTCAAGTATCTACTCTATCCCCGACACTTTTACAAAAAATAAGGAACTGCCGCAATGATAGCCCCTTGTCTTAAGTTTGAAAGTGCGGTTTTTCCCTCAATATTTCAATACACCCCGGCAGTTGCATTTCAGTATTATCTGAATTATAATGTCAGAAAAGCCGGTTCCGAATGTATGACAGATTGGGACGGCCCGTCGTTTCCGGTTCGATACTGTAAATGTTATGGGAGATATCAAATGAAAAAAGACATCTTAAGAGAGACTCTTCTCAATATCTATATGGAAAATATAAATAACCCGAAACGGTTCCGGAAGGAAATGTGCCGGATCATCAGGCAGGCCAGAGAAACAGGGGATTTCCGTCTTCTCGGAATGGCTTACTACTACATGGCTTTTAGCTATTATCAAAGCGGAGAACGGGATATCGTACTTCCGTATATAATCAAATCCGTTACCCTACTGGAGCATACGAATGATTATAAGGCTGTCATCACAGCCTGCAACCTCTGCGGTGCGGCATACCTTTCGCAGGAGAACTACCAGCTCGCTCTTTCGTCCTACAGCAGGGCATACAGGATAGCAAAACGCCATAGGAACCGTACCTATGAATCCTATTCAATGAATAATCTTGCCGATTGTTATGAAAAGCTCGGTGATTATGATACAACCATAAAGCTGCTGAGACAATGCATGGAACTCGACAAACGGACATCGAATGCGCCGTACTCCGACCTGACATCCTCATTGCCTTACATGAACCTTGCCGATTGTTATGAAAAGCTCGGTGATTATGATAAAGCTCTGGAATGTCTGGAAACTGTGGCAGACCGTATAGAAAATGCAGAGCCTAAGATGTGGCTCCAGCTTTATTACGAGATCCGGGCATCAGTACTCTATTCAAAAGGAGACCTTGAAAACGCCGGAATATACCTCGATAAGTCCCTCAGCTTTGACGAATCTGCCGGAGACAATTACATCAATTACGAAATGTTTGAGAAGCTCCTTCACAGGCTCATCGAAATAAAGGATTTTGAAAGAGCGGAAAAAACTCTTGAAAAGCTTACCTTATTTGCCGACAGATGTGATCATCTCATGAACAATATTATCAGATATCGTGCACAAGCAGCTTATTTAATGTCTCAGAACGACAGGGAAGGAGCTTTGTCAGCATCCCTGAAACTAAATGAATTGTACGACCGGCGAATAAAAGATATCCGCAATATGCAGTTAAGCGTTCATAAGAAACACATGGAAGCTGAGAATGAGATCATAAAGCTTAACAATAAGCTTCATGAGAATGAGAAAGCCGCTTCCCGCGATCCGCTCTCAAAGCTTCTGAACCGTGCCGCTCTTCTGAAGGAAGCCACGGCATTCTTCGAAATTGCCGCATCAAAAAAAGAAAAGATCGGAGCAGTATTTATCGACATCGATTATTTTAAACAGTGCAATGATACTTACGGTCACGCAAAAGGTGATGAGATAATCAGAGAGGTCGCCCGCGCATGTCTTAAGGAAGAGACAGCCTCGGTTAAGTTTGCAAGGTATGGTGGCGATGAGTTCTTTGGGATAATTCACGGATTCAGCGATGAAAAAGTTATTGATACAGCCCGCAGAATATGTGAAAGAATACGAAAAGCCGATATTCCCAACATTGAAAACCCTAACGGACATCGTGTAACCCTAAGTGTCGGACTGGTAAATGTTGCCATCGGGGAACGCAGCGATACCATCATCGATATAGCAAATTACGCGGATAAGGCACTCTACTGCTCCAAAGACAAAGGCAAGAACCGGATCTGTTTCTTTGATTATGATCATTTTGATGAAAAAGGAAAAAGAGATCCGTATATCATGATCGACTTTTAAGTGAACAGTAAGAGGCTCGTGACGGGTATGATCCCGGACAGAGCCCTTAACTGTTATTAGTATGCGATATTAAGATAGGGGCCGCCGCACTTTCGCATATATAAAGTGCGACTGACCCCTGAAGTTTACTGCTCCATGCCGAGTTTCAGCGCTTTGCGGTTGAAATCGAGCATTGCGGCTTTCTTGGGCGGGATGCATTTCTGAAGTCCCGCATCAAGCGACTCTTCTTTTACGAAGCCCTTTTCCTTGTAGAGCTTGCCGAGAAGGATGATATTTGCGAGACCTTTCAGTCCGTTCTCATCGGCGAGCTTCGTCGCGGGTACATAGTAAACGGTAACGTCTGTTCTTTCGACCTTGATATCCACCGTTGAGCTGTCAACAAGGATCGTTCCGCCGGGAACCACGGTTCCCACGAACTTTTCAAGCGAAGGACGGTTCATGGCGATCAGGACGTCGGGATTGGTTACAAGCGGCGAACCTACGGCTTCATCACTGATAACAACACTGCAGTTGCAGGTGCCGCCTCGCATCTCGGGTCCGTAAGAGGGCAGCCAGCTTAAGTTTTTGTCTTCCATAAGCGCGGCATAAACCATAACCTTGCCGGTGAACAGGATTCCCTGTCCTCCGAAACCGGCAAGCAGTACATTCATTGTATTAGCCATTACTGCTCACCTCCCTGCTGTGCGGTTACATCCTTATAAACTCCGAGAGGATAGTAAGGAAGCATGTTGTCCTGGAGCCACTTGATCGCATCTGCGGGAGCAAGACCCCAGTTGGTGGGACATGTTGAAACAACCTCAACGATCGAATAGCCGAGTCCGTTGATCTGATTCTCAAATGCCTTCTTGATAGCTTTCTTGGCTTCATTGACATGCTTTACGCTGTCTACGGTAACGCGCTGTGCAAGGGCAACGCCGTCAAGAGTCGAAAGCATCTCGCACATTCTGATCGGATAACCTGCGGTCTTGACATCGCGGCCGTAAGGTGTGGTCTGTGTGATCTGGCCGGGAAGCGAGGTGGGAGCCATCTGTCCGCCGGTCATTCCGTAAATAGCATTGTTGATGAATATTACCGTGATGTTCTCACCGCGTGTAGCGGCATGAACGGTCTCACAGGTACCGATAGCGGCAAGATCGCCGTCTCCCTGATAAGTGAAAACAACGTTCTCGGGATGAGCGCGCTTAACACCGGTCGCTACAGCCTGTGCACGGCCGTGGGGTGACTGGATCATGTCGCAGTTAAAATAATTGTATGCAAATACCGAGCAGCCTACCGATGCGATACCTACGGCATTTCCTTCAACGCCAAGTTCGTCGATAGCTTCGGCCACAAGTCTGTGAACTATGCCATGCGTGCAGCCCGGACAATAATGAAAGGGAACATCCGCGAGCGCATGGGGCTTTTCAAATACTACTGCCATCTTCTCTCTCCTTTACATCTTCTCTATAGCTTCAAGTATCTCACCGGGTGTCGGAATAATACCGCCTGTTCTTCCGAAGAACTCTACAGGCTTTCTTCCGCCAACTACCAGCTTGACATCCTCGATCATCTGACCCATGTTCATTTCAACAACAAGGAATTTCTTCGCTGTCGGAACAATCTTCTCAAGTTCGGTTTCGGGATAAGGCCACAGTGTGATCGGTCTGAACAGACCTGCCTTGATACCCTTCGCACGGGCTGCATTGACCGCGCTTCTCGATACACGTGACGATGCTCCGAAAGCTACGATCACGATATCGGCATCCTCTGTCAGATAGCTCTCCGATCTCTGCTCATTCGCCTTAACCTTCTCGTAACGCTCATAGCGCTCAACAACGGTCTTTTCAAGATCTTTGGCTTCGATATAAAGTGAATTGACAACATTGTGCTTGCGTGCGTTCTTGTGTCCGCATGCAGCCCATGATTTATCGCCTTCATGTATCTCGGTCTCATTGGGGAAGACAACGGGCTCCATCATCTGTCCGAGCATACCGTCCGAAAGGATCATGGCGGGCATTCTGTATTTTTCTGCTGTCTCAAATGCAAGTGCTACGAAATCAGCCATTTCCTGAACTGTTGAAGGAGCAAGTACAAACAACTGGAAATCCCCGTGGCCGAGTGCCTTGGTAGCCTGCCAGTAATCCGACTGTGAAGGCTGGATGCTGCCGAGTCCCGGGCCGCCGCGCTGTACATTGATGATCAGTGCGGGAACATCGGAACCTGCGATGTAGCTGACACCTTCGGATTTCAAACTGATTCCGGGTGAGCTTGACGAAGTCATGGCACGAACGCCGCTGCCTGCCGCGCCAAGTACCATATTGATCGCTGCGATCTCTGATTCAGCCTGGAGGAAGGTTCCTCCGACCTTGGGCATTTTCTTGGATAAATAAGCCGAAAGCTCTGTCTGGGGTGTGATCGGATAGCCGAAGAAATGACGGCAACCTGCTCGCAGAGCCGCCTCACCGAGAGCCTCGTTTCCTTTCATTAATACTTTTTCTGACATGATCATATCTCCTTGATACTATTCTATAAACACTATTTGATTCTTTACTTTTCAACAGTTATGCAGACATCCGGACACATGATCGCACACGACTTGCAGCCGATGCACTGACTCTGGTCGGTGATCTGTGAAGGATGATAGCCCTTTGCATTGATCCTGTCCTTGGCAAGCTCCAGAAGATGCTTGGGACAGGCATTGACACACATTTCACAACCCTTGCACAGGCTCTCGTTGATCGTAATCTTTGCCATGCCTTAATCCTCCTTACCTTTTTCTAAATAATTAATGAATCAGACGAACCCCGGTCCCGAATATATTTTGACAACATAGTTCTTATCAACTTTTCCGGGATCCACCTTACCGTCTGCTATGGCCTTTTCCGGTACCGTATTTGCGATGACCTCAAGTCCCGTAAGTCCGGCAACCTCTGCCGCATACTCAATTCCCGTATGTATCTCCGCGTCGGTAGTTTCCGACATCAGATGCGAATTGTTGACGATCTTTGTGGCTTTCAGGTTCGATACACCTTCGATCTCACGCAGGATCTCCACCGTTTCCTGTGCGGTAACTGTCATGCTGCGGAAACGATTGACCACATAGACCATATCGTAATCGGTATTCATCAGTTGCGGTCTGAAGCGGCCAAGTACCGTAGATCCCACATCATCCCCGCCGACATCTACTATGACCCTTCCTTCTCTTTCGAAAATGGAATACATCGAAGCGGGAAGCGACGGGATATCCAGATTGGTCGCACCGAATACCGGCGTGATAACGTCTATTCCGTGCTTTTCAAGCAAGGGCCGGTAATCCGAAGTCCGAAAATATGGATTTACAAGATCCATATCGACGATCGTTACCTTCTCGCCCGCAGAAGCAGCCTCGATCGCAAGATTGATCGCGAGGTTGGTCTTGCCGCATCCGTAATGCCCGGTTATAATAACAAATTTCTTCAGTTTGTCGATCAAATTCATTATCTGTCTGAACTCCGTAGCTTTCGCAAATAACACTTTATGACTTTAAAGCATTACTTAATGAAAGATTGTAACACTACAAACAACTTATTGCAAGTGTAAATTATCACAAAAATATAACTGTTTTCTCAGCGTCTTCTGTCATGTCTGCCCTCATAGTACTTACGCTTTTCCTCATACATGAGCTGGTCGACCTGAACCTTGATCTTTTCATGATCCTGCTCGCCTGTATCATTGTAAATATAGCCCATCGAAACGCTGCGTCCGGCGTCGGCTATATTTTTTCTGGCCTGTTCGATCCTGGCAAGGAAGGTCTCTTTATCGCTTGTACAGTCATATACGGCGAATTCATCTCCGCCGACCCTGTATACGTTATCATTTCCGAATACGGAAATCAGGCTCTTCGTCACATCCGTCAGCAGCGCATCACCGGCTTCGTGCCCCTGGGTATCGTTCATGATCTTGAGTCCGTTGATATCGCACATGATAAAACCATAAGGCTTTGTACGGTCAAAATCGTTGTCTTCAAATTCCTTGATCGCCCTGCGGTTCCTCGCACCCGTAAGTGAATCATAATAGCTGTAGTAAACGAGCTTGTCTTCGTACCGCTTCTCGACGATCAGCTGGGAAATAAAGTACGCCAGAAGCCTCAGCACTTCCCGTATCTCGTTCATCATATCGGCGGGCGGATTGTCAACACCGAAGAATCCGATATATTTCCCGTTGACTTCGAGCGGTGCGGTGATAAGAGTCCTGATACCCTGCGGCTTGAGGACTTCGTACATATTGAGGCTTATTTTCTTATATGCTTCAAGATCATAGATCAGAACTGCATTGTTCTTCTTGTATTCGTCGTACCAGACATCGATCACTCCCTCATAAGGCAGGCCTTTCAGATTGTCTATCTCCTTGCTGACCCCGGGAGCGCACCATTCGTAAGTATTGTCAAACAGGTTATTTTTGACCTCTTCGAAAATGTAAGCTCTGTCAGCCTTCAGTTCTTTTCCGAGATATTCCATTACGAGGCCGATCTTGACATCGGCATCCGATGATGACATCGAATATTGAAGGATCGCATTTACAAAACGGTCCCTTGCGATCGAAGTCTGTTCGTTGGACCACCATTTCATGACCTTAACGACCATGGTTATGACAAATATGCAGATCCCGACGCGTACAAAATAGCCGCGTTCGAAAATCACATTATTCCTGTTTTTGATCACCAGGCAGATATCGATGACCGCACCGAGGAAGAACGCTCCTCCCCCGATATAGAAGAACTGCATCCTGGCTTTGGAATTGTTCCTTCGACAGTACAGCTCATTATCGATAAGTATCCAGGCCGAGACAATCAGAGTAAGGCAATATGCAGAATAGATCAGGAAATCGAGCCGCTCAAGATCGATCCCGAGCGCATATCTGCAGAAAACAAGGATCACGCCGACCACGATCGGCATAATAAATGTGATCTGTGAAAAAATCCTCCTGATCCTTTTAACAAGTGAAAGCAGGAAACCGAGCATAGGTGTGATCATGAACAGCAGTGCCGTATAATCCACTACCCGCCAGAATCCAACATGTCCGAAAATGACCTGGAGAACGCCGGAATCGCCCGTACACCAGATGCCCGCTATGGTCAGTGTCTGCCCCAGCGCCACGATATTGTAAGGCAGGGGCTGGGTCTTCGGAATACCGAATCTCAGGATTATGATCAGGATTCCGGACATTGTAATGAACACAGAAAGAATGAACGGAAGCAGCCGTCCTTTCAGTATCGATGCCCTGAACACTGGTGCCTCGCAGATCGAGACTTTTCCGATCTTGCCGCCGTTTTTCCTCTCGAAAACGGAAATGAGTTCAAGAGTTACCTTTCTGCCCGAGTCCTCGGGGCCCATGTTCACGGTAATATATGCCCTTCCGTAACCTTTGCCCGTGGCATTATCACTTCCGGTAAATTCATAACAGAGTCTGTCATCTATCCACACCCTGATATTGGCATTGCTGCTGACGAAACACAGTTCCTCATTGATCTTGATCATTGAAGGTAATGTTTTTGTAAATCTAGCTTCTCCGCCGTATTGTTCCGCCGAGATATCGTCAAGATCGACCGTTTGTCCGTTCGGATCCAGCCATCCACCGGAAAAATCATTAACATCATAAATATTTTTACTGGTGAAGTTCTTGGTAAAATCCGTAAAGAACAGTAGATTGATGATCAGCAGTATCAGCAATAATAAATATATTTTCAGATAAACCTTTAAAATTGTAGGAATCTTCATGCGAAGCCCTCCCGCAGATAACTATATGCCTCCATTGTAATTGATAATTATAAAATATACGCCTCAGATCAGTCAAGTATAAATACATAAAAAAGAAAAGCCCAATCTTCTTGAATTCTCAAGGGATTGAGCTTACAGATCCGTCTATTGTTGATTCAGTTGGGTTATTAATTCTCCGGTTAATCCTGTCAAAAATCGTTCATTCTGCTTTTAATCCGGTAAGTGTTGCGATCAGCTTGTCGATCTCGCTCTGAGAAAGAACAGTCTGGTTGCGTGTGATCTCCTGCGCAAATGCTCCGCTGGTATCGTATTGTTTGACTGTATTGAGTGCATCGATCAGGGAATCGATCTCTTTCTGCGATAAGGCGACATTCGCTTCCCTGCAGATAGGATCTGTCTCAACCTTCGCTCCGCTAAGCGAGGCGATCAGCCTGTCGATCTCGGACTGGGACAATACTACCTGATTGTAGAGAAGATCGTTGGATACATCGGGATCCTGCCCATAGTTCTTCAGATTGTTCAGCGCATCGACCAGTGTATCGATCTCAGCCTGTGAAAGCTTTTTTTGAATATCCATACTAATATCTCCTTAAATTTATTAATAAAAATTTTAGCACATCCGTCAGGGCAAGTCAATCAGCCATGGTACCATGCGGTTCCCGTTTGGCTCACATTTTTGGAACCCTTACCGTGATCTCGCCGCTGTCAAGCGTTCTGGTTTCGCGGTCGTTCACCTGCACGATCAATCCCCCGTTCTCGTCGATCCCGACCGCACGGGCATTGTACATTTTCATTCCGTCTTCGGATTTTTCGGAAAATGTTATCTCGTTTCCTATTACACACGAATGGTTCCGGTAATACTCCATCTCGTCCCCGGCAGGTTCATAAATGACCTTCAGGATCTCATCGGCCAGCCGGTGTGCGAATCCGGTAAATTCTTCATCGCCGAGAGGTTCCTTACGCAGGCTTCCCGCCGTCTGAGCGATCTCATCGGGCCATTCGGCCGTACTTACATTCACGCCGACTCCGACGATCACATAGCGGAGCCTGTCATGCTCGTAATCATTGATCGCTTCACAAAGGATACCGCAGCATTTGCGATCGTTCACATAAATATCATTGACCCATTTGATCGAACATTCTATGCCAAAATAACCTTCGATCGCCCGCGATACCGCTACCGCAGCTTTCGAAGTAAGTGTAACCTGACTTGCGATGCTGCAGTCCATCGGGCAAGCGGCGGTCAGATAGACTCCCGTGCCCTTCGGAGAATAAAAGCTTTTTCCCTGTCTGCCTCGTCCCGCAGTCTGGGAATGAGCTGCGAGGATAAAAGGCCTGCATTCCGGAACATTGCAATACTTTCCGGATTCAATGCGTCTCTTCGCTTCGCTGTTCGTAGAATCGATCTCATCGAAAAATTCTATATCATAAACGTGATCCATATCATTGCAGGACATTGTTTTCGGAGCTGTCTTCTTCGTCTTCGTCGTCTTCGTAATCCTCGTCTTCGTCCTCGTCATCCTCATCGAACAGTCCTGCCTCCTCTGCGGCGGCAATGATGTCGTTGAGTCTCGGTCTTTCGGGGTCCGTGACCATATACGGAAGTTCAAACTCATCAAAAATATCGAGAAGGGCCTTCGTCCCATCCTCCATCGCGCAGCTGAGTTCTTCGGGGAACAGCGGTACTACCAGATAGAAATTGACTGTTCTTCCCGATGACAGTGTTACGATCGACAGTTCATCGGTATGATCTGCCGCAAGTTTGATCAGAGCACCGTTGAATTCAACACTAGGAGCATAGCTTTCCTCGTCCTCCTCGCATTCGGTCGTGTGTCCGGGCCCCATCCAGCTGTCGGTCCAGATCGGCAGCCTTGCGCAGTCCTTGATCAGCTTCACCGGCCAGTAGCTGTTCTCGTCGGGAGTCTCAAGATTCCAGTCGCCGGGCAGCAGCATGACATACTCCGCATATTCTAGCTCCTGATCCGCAAGTTCCTCAGGAACATTCATCTTATAAGCACCGGCACCGTATGTTACAAGTGTAAGGTAAGGGAAATCCTCTGTAGGTTTGATGATCAGCAGGTTGAGTTCAATATCCGGTGATACCTTCTCTGCTCCCATCGCGCCTACTTCGCCAAATGTTTCCTCGATATACTCCAGCAGTTCTTCCTTCTCATCTGCGGAATATAAGTACTTAGGTCCCTGGTTTTCATAGTTTTCTGACATAATCTTTACCCCCTCTTTTTGTTAATAGCCCCATAGTAACTGTGTAAATTTCCTTACTTCTTCATCAGCTCATTCAGCACACCTAATTCTCCGGTCAGGCTTTCGATCGACTCTGCCGAAGTATGCAGCAGTCTCAGTGTCTGCTCGGCGGATGCGGTAGTCTCCTCGCTTACGCCGGATAACGTCGAAATACTGTCGGAAATGCTGGTTCCCGAAGCATAGATCACATCAACGGCCTCGTTCTGCTTTCTGATACCGTTACGAACTTCATTGACCTGACCGGCCATTTCGTCGAACTGTCTGCCCATCTCGATACTGTTGTCTGCCTGAGCGCTTACTTCGCTGCGGATCTCGGAAATATCGGTAACGACCGTCTCGATCTCCTGTCTGATCTCGCTTACCTTATCTGAGATCTTGGAAGTCGCGGTGGTCGTCTGTTCAACAAGACTTCCGATCTCGCCTGCTACAACCGCAAATCCGCGCCCGGCTTCACCTGCCCTTGCGGCTTCGATGCTTGCATTGAGGCTTAAGAGCTGTGTCTGGCTTGCGACTTCATTGATCATCTCGATGATATCGTTCATCGTCTGAGCGGTTGCCGAGAGCGTGCGTGCCCTCTCCTCAACAGATGCGGCTTTCTTGTTCACGCTGGTGATACCGTTAACAAGCGAATCCTTCGCACCGATACATGTGTTGATCTCGCTCGAAACGCTTTCCATATCTTCCGCAGATCTCGTCGCGATCTGCTTGAGTTCTTCGATGGTATTGAACATTTCCTTTGTAGCCACCAGCTGTGCTTCCGAAGTATTGGCAACCATTTCGGCACCTTTTGCAAGCTCGGTCATGGCATTTTCACAGGTAGTAACATTTTCATCTATCTCTTTTGCGTGGCTGTTCGAGGTCTCAATACGTACCTTGGCCTCATCGACCATCGCCGATATCTGATCCATCATTCCGGATATCTTCGATGCGCTCTCCGATGCACTGCTTAGCTTGCGCTCATTGTTATTCTTGAGGAACCTTACGGTAATGATCGCAAATATTGCGCACACAAGTATTACAAGAACCTGTATCTCGGCATCGGCCAGGAATCCGGACTTATCTTCGGTAGACATGTAATTGATCACGACCGAGATGAGATTTGCGACAACAGCCATACCATCGACTATTGCCATAAGTTTCACATCAGAAGTCAGCATGAATACAAACATCATCGGAAGAAGGTAAACATATGTGGTCGCCCTTCCCGTAAGCAGCGCAAACACATACAGGATCGTATATCCTACAACGTATACCCATTTGGCGGCTTCCCAGTTGTCAAACTGCGTGGAAATGATCTTACCGAGTATGAACGGAGCCCATCCGATAACCAGGAATATCACAATGTAGCCTATGGTCCTGGCTCCTTTGAAAAATTCGATCAGATAAGCCAGCGTAAAAATGATCATCAGAGCCAGATAACAGACGCTGACCTTGCTGATTGCGGCTTTAATCTCTTCCTTGGGACTGAAATCGTTTGCTTGTGTACTTACCATAACAACCTCCGAAAAAGATATTTATGAAGTGCTATTTTTGATTATAGCATGGTTCACCATAAAAATCTACATAAAAATGCAAATCCGGTCGATTTTTAGTCGATTCGCAAAGTCACCACATGCCCAGCAACATCAGAACGCCCGGTACCCATGCAGTGATCACTCCCTCAAATATCTGTAATACCGCAACCTGCGCTCCGATCTTCTTTTTGAGGATGTCTGAAAACAGGGCGCTTCCCCAAAGTATCGCCCACAGCCACCAGATGACAGCCCAGCGCCAGTCGGGCGTGATCCCGAGGACAGTGCTGCCCGTAATGCCTTCCACTATACCGAAGATCACAGCATTGATCGCGACAAATACCGAAAATACGGCAAACGGCCTGGTATCAAGTTCAAAAATATTGTTGATCGCCACGAACAGATAGGTGAATCCGAACAAAAGCCCCGTACCCGCGGCATAGTAATTTCCCCGGGTAAGGCTCAGCACATTGATGATCACCGACAGCCCGCCTACAAAGACATTCATGACAGCGGCGGATTTCGGATTGATCTTCCATAATGTACATACCCCGTTATTGATCAGAACGATCCCCACAAATAATAAGCACACCCCAAGCATATGAACGACCTCCTTTTAGTTTATCCATCCTATACGTCATATAAAGCCTCAATAATAGATTATTAAAAACCGCCGGTTTCGTACTTAAGCATGAAACCGGCGATCATTATTTCTGTCATCCAATTTTAACTTCGAAAGCAGCACATGTTTTACCTGTCAGTTCCGCGCTGCGGGCGTCGGGCTGTGAATCGCCGACATAGACCTTGTATGTGCCGGGATTGAGTTTGGCTTCTCCGTTCTCGTCAAAAATAACAAATGCATTCTCATCGAGAGTCACGGTCGTATCTGCTGTTGCCCCTGCTGCCACATGAAGCTTCTTAAGGCCTTTTAGCTGTCTGATGGGAGCGCCTGTGATGCCTGATTCAACATATACCTGAACCGTCGCGCCGCCGTCGTATTTGCCTGTATTGGCACAGCTGACATTGATATCGAGCTTGTCACCTGCCTTGAATGATACAGGATCACCCACCCCATATCCTGATGTCTGTCCGTCAGAAGCCTTTACATTCACGCAGGTGATCTTCTCATCAAAATCGGTATACGAGAGGCCGAATCCGAACGGATACAGAGGCTTCTCGGTCATGTATCTGTATGTTCTGCCCTTCATCGAATAATCTTCGAAATCGGGAAGAGTGTTCTTCTCACTGTAGAAGGTCACGGGGAGCTTGCCCTCAGGTGACTTCTTACCAAACAGGATCTGTGCGATCGCCTTGCCGCCCTGTGCGCCGGGATACCAGCCCTGAAGGATCGCATTGGCTCTGTCGGCATCATTGTCGAGCGCAAGTGCGCTTCCCGACAGCACTATCAGAACATAAGGCTTGCCGCTTGCAGCTATCGTATCAAGAACTTCCTGCTGAAGGCCGGGCAGTTTCAGGTTGGGCTTGTCTCCGCTGCCGTACTCGTTACCGGTATCGCCCTCTTCGCCTTCGAGTGTTGCGTCAAGACCCATAACCGCTACAACCACATCGCTGTTGGCACATACGGCCTTAACTTCCGAGATCCTGTCGCCCGCAAGCGCAAGACCTTCGGTCCTGTCTTTGTACAGATGGCAGCCTTCGGATGCGAAAATGCGGATACCGTCAGCCTTTGCTTCCTCACGGATGCCTTCGAGAACAGTGATATATTCTGAAGAAGTTCCCTGATAATTGCCTACCAGAGCAGCTCTCGAATCGGCATTCGGTCCGATAACACCGATGGTCTTGTATGAAGAAGCCTTAAGAGGCAGGATGCCGTCGTTCTTGAGCATAGTGATACATGCGCTTGCTATTTCCAGATTCAGCGCCTTTGCCTCGTCGGTATCAACATCCTTGTAGGAAATATTCGAATAAGGATTGCCTGACTTATCATCGAAAAGACCGAGCTTGAATCTTGTAGTCAGAACATTTTCAAGTGCATGATCGATCTTGTCTTCCGTGATCAGGCCTTCCTCAACGGCCTGAAGCAGATAAGCGAAAAGATCTCCGCAGTTCAGGTCGCAGCCGTTATTGACGGCGAGGGCAACCGATTCGGCGGGGGTATCGGTTACATGATGTCCCTCGTTGAAATCTTTGATAGCCCAGCAGTCAGAAGTTACATGTCCGTCAAATCCCCATTCCTTGCGCAGGATATCGATCAGCAGAGTCTTGCTTCCGCAGCAGGGTTCGCCGTTGGTACGGTTATATGCGCCCATAACAGCTTCAACTCCGGCTTCTTCAACAAGAGCCTTGAATGCGGGAAGATAAGTCTCCCTCATATCCTGTTTGGAAGCTTTTGCATCAAATGAATGTCTTATCGCCTCGGGGCCCGAATGTACTGCGTAGTGCTTAGCGCAGGCTGCTGCCTTCAGATATTTGTCATTATCGCCCTGGATACCCTTTACGAAGCTGACACCGAGTCTGGAAGTCAGATATGGATCCTCTCCGTAAGTCTCATGGCCGCGTCCCCAGCGGGGATCCCTGAAAATATTGATGTTCGGAGCCCAGAAAGTCAGGCCCTTGTAGATATCCCTGTCGTCAAATTCGTCCTGAGCCGCGAATTTACCACGTCCTTCGGTCGATATCCTGTCAGCTACCTTGCCGATCAGATCGGCATCAAAGCTTGCTGCCATGCCGATAGCCTGCGGAAATACCGTCGAAACACCACTTCTTGCAACTCCGTGAAGTGCTTCGTTCCAGTAATTGTACGCCTTGATCCCAAGTCTCGGGATTGCGGGCGCGGGATGACGGAGCTGGTATACCTTCTCCTCCAGAGTCATTTTGGAAATGAGCTCTTTTGCTCTCTTTCTGTATTCTGCCGTGTATTCTTTCCTGATCATATCTGTTATCCCCCTTCACTCTACGATTCCGAATCCGAGGATCGTGAAGTTCTTATCCTCTTCGCCCTCGTGCATCTTTACGCTAACCTTATGTACACCGCTCTCATCACCGCGGTATATGATCTGCGGATTGCAGTGCGGCCATCCGATATCTCTCGGATTAACCGATTTTACGAACTTATCGTCTACATAGATGTCGGCGATCCCGTCCTTTACATCAAAGGAATCTTTGGTGATTATCAGCAGTCTCCTGCACTTGACTTCCATTTCGAACGGAATGTTTTCACCGGCCTTGTGCATCCAGTTTTCCGTAAATATCGGTGTAACCTGCGGATCCATATTGTATTCGCAGGCCTGGAGCATCTTATCCTGCTCGGTAAAACTGCCGTAATCCACGCTGACAACAGGAAATTCTCCTGTTGAAGCTGTTTTATCGTTGCCGTCCGTCTTGAGCTGCTGCGCGATCTGTTCCGCGATAGTGCTTCCCCTGCGTTCGGTTTCGGCTTTAAGATCGTCGAAGCTCTTGCTTCTCCAGGTAGTGCGGTCGAACAACTCCACATTTTCAAAATCGGCGCTCTTGAAGGCCGGCCCGGTACTCAGATCATATCCTCCCTTGCCGGATGACACACTGTTGTCCGAACCCTCGCCGCCGGCCAGACACTCTTCAACCAGTTTCATCAGGCAGTCGGCCATAACCTGATGTCCGAGATTGGTCGGATGGAACACATCATAGAAATATCGTGCTTTCGAAATGATCCTGCCCTCATCCGGAGTCTTGTAAAACTGCGGTGTAACGCACCGTTTCAGACTCGTCATCGGCAGATCATAATGCTCACCGATCGGTATGCAGCGGTCTTCCAGATTGTAATCATCGGCAAATACCGAGAAGATCAGCAATACCGCCGGATGTCCCGGGCCGTTCATTGCCTTGCGGATCAGAGCCTCATAGCACTCGCCTTCGGTCTCATCACCCGCATCGTTAACGGCAAACTCGATGACTACGATATCGGGAGCCGCAGTATCATTTTGAAGAACATCCCTTCTGTACCTGAGCATTCCGAGCTCAGAAGGAGTTCCGCCGACACCGGCTTTGATATATGTTGCATTGCTCACGCAATTGAATTTCTTCGTAAATGCTTCAAACATCCTGCGTGTATAACACATTGTGTTGATCGGAGTAGCGCCGGCGCCCTGGGTTATCGAACCGCCGATAAAGGCCAAAGTTACAGGTTCTCCTGCTTTAGCCTTTTCAACCGCCTTGCGCAGTCTGTAAGGGTTTCCCCTTGAAACGACCGAAGCATCAAGCATCTTCCGGTAAGTATCGCAGTTCAGATCGACCGCATCTCTCTCCTCGAGATTGGGAGCGGTGTAACCGTCATTCAGATAGAACCTTACATTGACGGTAGCAAGCATGCCGTTCTTTTCAAATTCAAACCTGATCTGCCCCGGAACATTGTCGTCATCCGACCAGCTTATCTCGCTCAGCGGTATCAGATATTCCACTCCGTCGGTTGAAACGGTCTGTTTGATCGTAGTTCCGGAAACATACGGATCACTCTTTCCATACATCTGGAATGCGAAGTCACACTGCTTGACTTCAGAGCACATCACCGAAACGCCGATCCCGAATACCAGCTTCTTAAAGCCTTCCGTCGTCTTCAGCAGATCGATCTCGGCTTCGTCCGTTATTCCTCCGACTATCTTCGCTGCCGAGAGCATCCGCCCTCCATCCTCGTAAATATGGCATATTCCGCGTCCGTCAGGCGCAGGAGCCGCCGAGATCTGTTTCTCAGACATAATATAAAAGAAATCCCGCTTTTTAACAGGATCCTTAGGTGCTATAGGTCCCAAAATCATCCCTCCGTTTTATTTTCGTAATAATCTTTCAATCCCCCGGAAAACATATGATCCTGATGGTTTCCGATCATTTCATTTTTCCTTAATCATAATAACGCATGATTTTTCAGCCATTCTAACCATATACAGATATTTTTTGATTGATTTTTGTCATCTTAAGCGGCATTTAACTGACACTCGACAACGGATGATAATTATGCTATACTGACTCGCGCAGATACATCCGGACAGACATTATGTTCATTTGATCAATATATATCGGAGGTTTTAAAACAAATGCATAAAATAGTTTCCATCTTGCTTATCGCAGCCCTTATATTATCATCAGCAGCCTGCTCCTCGGCTAATACAGCCGGTTCGGGATCCGGTGATGTTACAGAGCCCGTACAGACCCAGGCGCCCACCGAAGCACCTACATCCACTCCCACACCCACGCCGGAGCCCACTCCCACGCCGGAGCCCACTCCCACACCGATTCCCCAGGGTGCAAGAGTTTCCTTACGTATCCCTACAAAGTACGTTTCCGGAGTATATGATGAAACCGGAAACGTCGAATCCATAACTTATATGGCGAAAGACTATCTCGGCGACGGCCCCGATGTTGAAAAGAAAGCTTATGTATACCTGCCTTACGGTTACGATGAATCCAAGCAGTACAATGTAATGTACCTCTGCCACGGTATAGGCGGCAACCAGAACGAATGGGGTCTTGGCAACGGTGCTTCCTCACAGTTGAAACGTATTATGGACAATCTGGTCAAAGAAGGAGATGTCGAGCCTTTCATCATTGTAACCGCCTGTGATAAAGCTACAGCTCTTTCCGGTGTATCGGGTAATGATCTCTTCTACAAGTTCGGCTACGAGCTGCGCAACGACCTTATCCCCTATATCGAGAGTCACTATGCGACTTATGCCGAATACGACGAGAACGGATACGATATGTCCGCAACCCGTACACACCGTGCTATGGCCGGCCTTTCTATGGGCGGAATGCAGACGATCAATATCGGAATGTGCGAATGCCTTGACCTGTTCAGCTGGTTCGGTGCATTCTCGGCAGCTCCTACCTCATATGCAGCTTCCAAGGTAGCTTCAGAGGTCGGGAAGTCAGAATACAAAGTTGATTTCTTCTACAATATCTGCGGACTTCAGGACAATATCGCATATTGGAGTGCTTCCGCAGCAGCCAAATCTCTTCCCGCACTCAGTGATCTTTTCGTCGAAAATGAAAATTTCATGTGGCAGGAAAAGGACGGCGGACACGACTTCAATATCTGGTACCTCGGTTTCTACAATTTCGCACAGATCGCATTTGGAAACGAATGGGAACTCGAAGAATAAGGATTTTGATATGAGCCTGTTGATCTTCTTCTTTGTTATCGCCATTGTAATATGCGTGGTCATCGGCAAGCCCATTTACATCTACATCGGGCTTTCCGGGATAATGCTCGCAACGTGCGCCGCAATGGTCATTATATTTACGATCGCTCTTATCCTGCTGATATTCTCGAAGAAGAAAAAGGCACGGTTTGTAAGAGTTGATTCGGCTTATCGTTCGGACAGATACAAGTGTGCATACTATCTTGTTTACGAAGGCAGCACGGACAAGGATACTTTGCCTGAGGATTCCCAAAACGGAGGTCCTTCCCAAGCGGGAGGAACCGAATATCCCTGCATTTTCCCGGAAGAAGGCATATTTCGCAAGAAGCTGTACCGGGCCGATAAGGATTGCACTGTCTTTCTGAACAGGCGGTTCCATCGGGTCTTTGACCGGTATTCGCTGATCACTACCGCTCTGGGCCTGACTTTCGGGCTGGGAATGGGCGGACTTCTGCTTGCGATGTTTCTGTTCTGAACAGATATAAGTCAACCGATCGCTGTTCTTGCGACAGGAGGTTATGAATGAAAACCAAGAAACAGATTTTTGAAAATGAGCCTGCGGATAAGGGCATACGTATAAATAAATTTCTCACCGACGCGGGAGTGTGTTCAAGGCGTGAGGCCGACAAAGCCATAGAAGCCGGACTTGTCGAGATCGACGGTGTAAAAGCCGTGATGGGAAGCCGGATCACCGATCCGCATGTAACGGTCACCTATAAAGGCAAGCCGGTCAACCGCATTGATGATCTCATATTGATCGCCTTCAACAAGCCGGTTGGTATCGTCTGCACCACGGATAAGCGCGATCCCGATAATATTATCGATTTTATTTCGCATGAGAAGCGTATTTTTCCGATCGGAAGGCTTGACAAAGAATCGGAAGGGCTGATCCTGCTTACCAATGACGGCGATATCGTCAATAAAATCCTGCGTTCTTCCAATCATCACGAGAAGGAATATAATGTGCGTGTTAACAAGGACATCACACCGGATTTTCTGTCGAAAATGGCAGCCGGAGTCCCGATCCTTGATACGGTCACTCTCCCCTGCAAGATCGAGCAGACGGGCCGCGATACATTTACGATCATTCTGACCCAGGGGCTCAACCGCCAGATCCGCCGCATGTGCGAAGCTCTCGATTATCGTGTCCGCTCGCTCAAGCGCGTCCGCATCATGAATATCAAGCTCGGGCGGCTCAAGACCGGAACTTACCGCAACCTGACGCCTCAGGAGCTCGAAGAACTGCGGGCGCAGCTGTAATCACCCGCATCCTAAATCACTCTTTGTACTATGATTTACAATTATACCCCGGGATTCCGCGCTGAATGATGAGCCTTTCATAACAAAAGAAAAATGCTTGATTTTTATATCAGGCATTTTTAACGGAATCGTATTAAGTACCATTTCAAAGACAAATATCTACCATAATGTTTGGGTAATCTACATTGATCATGAATTGTATTATAAACTACATAATTACAGCCATGGCGGCGGCCATATAACTGTTAAGCAAACCGTAACCGTCGCCGGTGCTTAGCGCCCGTATTTTGGGCGCTTAGCATCCGTTGCGAACGGTTAAGAGCGCGAGCGAGTTTGTGTACAGTTTATATGGCCGCTGCCATGGCGTCACTAAGTCAGTAACCTGAACCATCCCCATCAAGCTTCCAGCTGCTCGGTGAGCTCGCACATTTCATCGATCAGCGAGCCGATGTACTCGATCGTTTCAAGCAGAGGCTTGTCGGTGGAAATGTCCACTCCGGCCATCTTCGCAAATTGCATGGGATTTACGGTGCTTCCGGCTCTCAGAGCTTTCTTCCAGTCCTCGACTGCAGGCGCGCCTTCATTAAGGATCCTCTTGCTCATTACGGTAGATATCGTAAGGCCTGCAGAGTATGTGTACGAATACAGTCCCATGTAGTAGTGCGGCTGGCGCATCCAGGTCAGCTCTGCCCCTTCTGTAAGTTCCACGGTATCGCCCCAGAACTTTGTGAGGACATCCTTGAAGATCTCCGAATGAGTTTCGGCCTGAACGCTCTCACCCGCGTCTATAAGCTTGTAGACTTCACGCTGGTAAGCTGCCTCCAGCAGATGAGTAACGAAGTTGTGATAATAGGTCTTGCCGACGGTGCAGCCCAGAACCCAGCGTTTGAAGCGGGGATCGGGATTGGTCTTCTCAAGATAGCCCGTAAGCAGGAGTTCGTTGATCGTACTCGGTGACTCTACAAAATAGGTGGCAACTTCGGTATCGAAGCAGCCCTGTGCTGCGTTGCATTCTTTGAAATGACCTGCATGTCCGAGCTCGTGCGCCAGTGTAAATACATCTGCCATGCGGCTCTGCCACGACAGCAGGATAAACGAAGCGGGAACTCCGTAAGGGCTTGAGCAGAAACCGCCGGTGCATTTTCCGTCATTGGTGGCGAAATCGATCCATCTTTCCTTAAATGCCTTATGGATCATTTCCACATATTCTTCCCCCATTACCGCAAGACTGTCGGCCAGATACTTTTCTGCTTCCTCAATGCTGACTCTCGGATCGAAGTCGGGATCTACCGAAAGTTTCAGGTCGGCATAGGTCATCTTATCAAGCTTGTAGATCTTCTGCAGAAGCTTCGCGTATTTGCGCATGTGGGGAGCAAGCTTTTCCATGATCACATCGATCTGTCTGTCGTACAACTCTCTCTCAACTTCTTCCTCAAAGAGCAGATAATCGAAAACATCCTTGTGGCCCCTCAGGTTCGCGAGCGTCTTTTCCTTGCGGACAAGTGCATTGTATGCGGTGGCGGTTACATTTTCATACTGTTTGATCTTGTCCGAAAAATGTCTGAACGCCGCGCGTCTGACATCAGTGTCCGCCTCATACTCGTATTCATCCTCAAATAAAGAGTAGCCTAAAGGATAAGTTTTACCGTTTACCGTGAAGTCGTCGAAGCGCATGTCTGAAAGCTTCGCCTGATTGTAAACATCATAAGGCGTATCCATAAATTCTTCGAGGGCGGTCAGCGCCTTCTCCGTCTCGGGATTCAGATAGTGGGCTTTGGCCCTGAGTATCTTGCGCAGCTTTTCGGAAACGCTTCCGCCTATCTTTATCGCTTCCTCCAGGACCGCGCTGTCGGCTTCGATGATCTCGGAATCGACAAAGCTTGTCATGGTAAATGCCTCTATCGCGATGCTGCTTGCTTTATTTGCATTTGCGACCTTCTCCGAATCGGAATAATCGGTTTCCATATCAAGTCCGAAATAGTTGTTTACACGGCCGGAAATATCCGACATTTTTTCACAGATATGCAGACAGTCAACGATAGATTTAGTGTCTTTTAATTTGCCTTTGTATTCCTCTTCAACCTTCCTGCCGAGCGCAAGCAGCTCATCGGCTGCCTTCCAGCCTTCCTCGGGGCTTTTATAGATCAGGCTCAGATCCCAGGTCAGATTAACAGGTACTTCACTTCTTTTCATGGCATAATCCTCCTTTACTACTCATATTGTATATTATCAGAGCGTATATAATCAAGAGAAAACGTTTACGGTATTCGGAAATTCCTTCATTTTTATTTGATCATATGTATTGGCAGGGAACGCCGGTTGATGTATCATGTACATATACATTTGTTTTTTCGATCATCTCCTGATGAAAAAGAGACTTTATTTGGAAAATCGCAATGCAGGATCATAAGATCAAGCCTGCAGAAAACTGACTTAAAAAAACAAGAGGTATATCTTTATGACTTTAGATGAACAAAAATCCCGTATCACCGAACTTACCGCGCTTCTCTCGGAGGCGGCGAGGGTGTATGAGCAGGAAGACAGGGAGATCATGAGCAATTTCGAGTACGACCGGCTGTATGACGAACTGCAGCAGCTCGAAAATGAAACCGGCATAGTGCTCGCGGGCAGTCCTACCCAGAAGGTCGGATATGAGGTGGTTTCGGAGCTTCCCAAGGAGCGCCACGGATCACCGATGCTCTCGCTCAATAAAACAAAGTCCCGTGAAGAACTCGCGGCATGGCTTGGTGACCATGAAGGTGTGCTGTCCTGGAAAATGGACGGGCTTACCGTGGTGCTCACTTATGATAACGGCGAACTTGTCAAGGCTGTAACCCGAGGCAACGGGGAGGTTGGTGAGATCATTACCGCCAATGCCAGGACATTTAAGAATCTGCCGCTCAAAATTTCATATAAGGGCCGTCTCATCCTGCGTGGCGAGGCGATCATAAGATACTCCGATTTTGAAAAGATCAATGCTTCGATACCCGAAACAGATGCAAAATATAAGAACCCCCGTAATCTGTGCAGCGGTTCAGTCCGCCAGCTCGACAGCAGCATTACTGCAAAGCGGAGTGTCTATCTGTATGCTTTTGCTCTGATATCGATAGCCGGGAATATGGATCCTGCTTCCGCAAATGATACGGATAATGCAGGCGGCAATTACCCGGATTTCACCACCCGGCATGAGCAGCTGGATTTCCTCGCATCACTCGGTTTCGATGTAGTTGAACGCGAACTTGTTGACTCTGGCAGCGTTGTTGAGGCAATCGAGCGTTTTTCGGGCAAGATATCCTCAAATGACTTTCCTTCGGACGGCCTGGTCCTTATTTACGACAACATAGCCTACGGCAATTCGCTCGGAAGGACTTCGAAATTTCCTCGAGACGGCATTGCTTTCAAATGGGCCGATGAGCAGGCAGAGACCACCTTGCGCGAAGTCGAATGGAGCGCCTCAAGGACAGGACTTATCAATCCCGTTGCCATTTTCGACCCGGTTGAGCTTGAAGGCACCACCGTTTCACGCGCAAGCCTCCACAATATCAGCATCATGGAAGAGCTGAAGCTCGGCGCAGGCGACCGCGTTACCGTATATAAAGCAAACATGATAATCCCGCAGATCGCGGACAATCTGACACAGTCGGGCAGTTACTCTGTTTCCGGCAGTCCCAACGCCGCGGTTTCCGGAAATCCCAACACCGCACTTACCGCAAGCAGCACATATGCAAATACCGTGTCTGCCGGGGTTCCTGCCGGTCTTTCAGTTACCTCAGCCGGTATTCCGATCGAGAACACCGGAAATCTGTACCATAACCCTCTCGTAGCAACGGTCTGTCCCGTATGCCATACTCCGACCGTAGTCCGTGAAGAGAACGGCATCAGAGTCCTGCTCTGCCCCAATCCTTCCTGTACGGCCAAGAAGATCAAGCTCTTCGCCCTTATGGCATCGCGTGACGCACTGAATATTGACGGAATGTCGGAAGCGACTGTCGAGAAACTGATCGCCGAAGGCCTGATCCACAGTCTTGCCGACATTTTCAGGTTAAAAGAGCATTTCGGCGAGATCGCATCCATGGACGGTTTTGGCAGAAAATCCTGTGAGAACCTGCTCGCAGCTATTGAAAAGTCAAGAGAAACCACTCTTGACCGCGTAATCTACAGTTTGGGGATCCCGAATATCGGACTCGCAAATGCCAAGCTGATCTGCCGTTACGCTTCATTTGATCCTGAACGTATCCCGTCTTTGACCGTTGAAGAGTTATCAGGCATCGACAAGATCGGAAATGTGCTTGCCGGAGCATTTACGGACTATTTCTCAAATGAAGATAATCTAAAGGTCTACAATGATCTTCTTGCGGAAGTCACATTGACTGCGCCTTTAGAGATTGCGGGCGACTCGGCCATAGCCGGGAAGACCTTTGTTATCACTGGTTCGGTCGAGCATTTTGCAAACCGCACTGAGGCCAAAGCTTATATCGAAAACCATGGCGGTAAAGTAACCGGCTCCGTCACCAAGAACACCGATTACCTGATCAACAATGACGTAACCTCGTCAAGCAGCAAAAACAAAACCGCTAAAGAACTCGGTATCCCGATAATAAGTGAGGAAGAACTGATAAAAATGGCCGAGCAATAAGCTCGGCCTTTGATCTATATTTAAAATTCGAAATCAAACTGTCTGAACCATCCGCCGGCACCGATTTCATACGGTCCGAAAGTTACATAGCATCTGTTTCCGTCCTTCAGATAATAGCGGAAATCCGATGCTTTTAGGCTTTCCAGATACGCAAAATTCTCTTCAGAATATCCTCCGTCCGCCTTCATGTTATCGGAAATGCGCTTCTTTATCTGTTTCAGTGTCCAGCCCGTAGCTTTGGTGATCGATACTGCTTTGCCGGTCTTCAGATCAAATGTATAACCGGTATGGAAAGTGTTTTCGACTCCACCATTCCATGTTTCCCTCGATACGGTCACACTCAGATATTTGCCATCATTATATTCCACCCACGAGCGAACACGGTCATGATAAGGTTCGGCATATTCTATAACACTTTCATTCGCATCAAGTTCCGCAAATTCGAATACATAGTCAGGATCACAAACAACAACCGTCTTCAGGAATTTGTTGATCTTCTTTCCTGCTTTACCGTAGCCTGAGAGTTCAAGGCGTATTGCATAACATTCCACGTCGACCGTGCTCACCTGCCCGGTGACCCT
>JAFZNE010000039.1 GCA_017553035.1 Lachnospiraceae bacterium | reverse complement strand
TGCGAAGGCGTTGCTATCATGTGGAAAGAGAACGTTGACGTTTCCATCACCGGTAACTCAACCAATCCTACCAGATTCCAGCATCCCGTTGCAGGTACCTACAAGAAGGAGCGTCTTGAGGCAGGTAAGAAGTACTTCTCAGTAGCATCGGGCGGCGGAACAGGCCGTACACTTCATCCCGATAACATGGCTGCAGGTCCCGCTTCTTACGGTATGACCGATACCATGGGCCGTATGCACAGTGATGCACAGTTCGCAGGTTCTTCATCGGTTCCCGCTCACGTTGAGATGATGGGTCTGATCGGTGCCGGCAACAACCCGATGGTTGGTATGACCGTTTCCACCGCAGTTTCGATCGAAGAGGCAGCTAAGGCCGGCAAGTTCTGATCCCGGTTAAATTAAAACATAACAGAAACGCAGTCAGGGCCAAAAGCCTGAGACTGCGTTTCTTTTACTTGAAAGAACAGGCAGATTTTGATATTATTTATTTGTAATATGAGTCTGAAAATACGAGGAGGAGCGGCCGATGAAAAACTTTTTTAAAAATATTTTTCAAAAGATATATCCTTTCAGAACAAGTTCTTCAAGCCAAACCAAGGAAGTCTATGCCGGTCCCGAAACCATGAATGATAAACGCATGAAGTGTGTATACGCCGGTCCGGACATGATGAGAAAAAGAAAACCGGGCTCGATGGAGAAGGTATATGCAGGTCCTCCCATACGAAACGATGAAGATACATTAACAGAAGGTGTATACATGGGTCCCGAAAATAATACCGGTGAAGACGATACCCCGATGGAAGAGACCGGGCCGTAAGGGCGATCGAGGTCCTGCTTTCGGGCGGCATCCCGGTATCTGTCATAAGCACTCTTAACAGTGAAAATGTCAATTATCTCGAAGAAATGTATTCGCTGCTGCGCAGATACACAATCTACGCATGGCAGCTTCAGGCCTGTTCGCCTATGGGAAATGCCGCAAATAACGGTATTGATTACAAATTCGATATGATGGGCGTGATCGATTTTGTCTGCAGGCATATGTATGAAGCTCCGTTTGCGATGGGAGTTGCCGACAATATAGGTTATTTTACCGAAGCCGAAAGGTCGATCCGCGGAAACTTAAGCGGAAGGGCATATTTTAAAGGATGCTCGGCGGGACTCACATCAATAGGTATTGACAGCGTCGGAAATGTCAGGGGCTGCGAATCGATGTACGATGAACATTTTAACGAAGGCAACTTAAGAAATGAGTCTCTGAATACAATCTGGGAGGACCCGGACAGATTTGCGTACAACCGCAAATTTACCAAAAACCTGCTTACCGGCAAATGTGCCGAATGCGAGCTCGGGGAATATTGCGGCGGAGGATGCAGGTCATATAACTATTTCGTACACGGGAAAATTTACGAATCGCCGTTCTGCGCGGGCGGCGCAAAGATTTCCGGGGATTGATGGGGTGGACTTATGATACTTGACTGGAAAAAATACGAAGAAAAGGCTGCAGAGGCGGTAGCGGAAGGTATTGTGATGTTGGAGAACAGAAACAGGGTTCTCCCGGTTGATAAAGATCAGAAAATAGCTGTATTCGGAAGGATACAGCTTGATTATTATAAGAGCGGGACCGGTTCGGGAGGAATGGTCAATGTTTCCCACGTGATCAACATTCCGGAAGGGCTGAAGCTGCGTGGCGCGAAACTTGATGAAGAACTGCTCGGGATCTATGAAAAATGGACTGGGGAGCATCCGTTTGACCGCGGCGCAAGCTGGGGCGGTGAACCCTGGTCACAGGAAGAAATGCCGCTTGACGACGATACAGTACAAGCGGCCGCATCACGCTGCGGATATGCGATCTGCGTTATCGGAAGGACTGCGGGCGAGGACAAGGATAACTCCAGGACCGAAGGTTCCTGGCTTTTAACCAAATCAGAAATGTCAATGCTGCGCAAGGTAAGGGATCATTTTGAAAAGATGATCGTCTGTCTGAATACCGGCTCGATCATTGACATGAGCTTTGTTGACACGATATCACCCGATGCGGTCCTGTATGTATGGCAGGGCGGTATGATGGGCGGCCTCGGAACCGCGGATGTTATTCTCGGAAATGTAAGCCCTTCGGGAAAACTTACCGATACGATCGCGTATTCCGTGGAAGATTACCCTTCCGACGCACATTTCGGCGACGGGGATAAGGACTTTTACTGTGAGGATATTTATGTCGGATACCGCTACTTTGAGACATTTGCGAAAGATAAAGTAAGATATCCTTTCGGATATGGGCTGTCATATACGGATTTTGAATTTGAAAATGTAAGACTGGATGCTACGATATCCGCAAACGACGGTCATAGTGAAGGTAAAAAAGCGGGAAATACCGATAATTCTCCTGCAATGCACACTCTGTCGGATATTGCGGAAATACGTGACCGGAAGCTCATGATCACCGTAAAAGTGACAAACAAAGGCCTTTTTGCGGGGAAGGAAGTAGTCCAGGTATATTGCGAAGCCCCGCAGGGAAAACTCGGGAAGCCTGCCCGCGTACTGTGTGGATTTAAGAAAACCCGGCTGCTTAAGCCCAAAGAGAGTGAAGATATCACTGTAACGATAAGTCCCGAAGACATTGCTTCATATGATGACAGCGGAGTTACCGGATTCAGATATTCATATGTTCTTGAAAAAGGACTGTATACATTTTATGTCGCAAATAATGTAAGAGATGCGGGAACACCGGGAACATTTAGGGTAACCAAAGTAACAGGAATTTCGGGTACATCAAAGATACCGGAAATATCGGAAGTATCGGAAGTACCGGAAATATCCGCAGTATCCGTAACACTTGCGGATACAACTGTCATCAGGCATGTTGAGAGCGCTCTTGCTCCTGTAGAGCCGTTCGAGAGAATGATCAACAAAAACGGCAGACCCGGATCCGAACCTGTCCCGTTATCGGCAATTGATGAGAAAGCAAGGAGAAACGCCGCGATCCCGCAGGAGATTGAATATACGGGTGACATAAATATCAGACTGGAAGATGTTGCGGCAGGCAGAAACTCAATGAATGAGTTTATAGCCCAGCTTGCTGATGAAGATCTTGCCTGCATCGTACGCGGTGAAGGAATGGGAAGCCCCAGGGTTACGGCAGGAACAGCTGCGGCATTCGGGGGTGTGTCAAAACGCCTTGAAGAATACGGCATCCCGTGCGCGTGCTGTAGCGACGGGCCTTCGGGCATCAGGCTTGACTGCGGGACCAAGGCTTTCGCGCTGCCGGGCGGGGCATTGCTTGCCTGCTCCTGGAATACCGGCCTGCAGGAGGAACTCTTTACATTTACCGGATATGAAATGAGCGCAAATAAGGTTGAATGCCTGCTCGGACCCGGAATGAACATCAGAAGGCATCCCCTGAACGGAAGAAATTTTGAATATTTTTCCGAGGATCCGTTCCTGACCGGACAGATCGCTGCAGCACAGCTCCACGGACTGGCAAAAGGCGGCACTACGGGCACTGTAAAGCATTTCTGCGCCAATAACAGGGAAACAAAAAGACATTCGATGGACAGCGTTATTTCGGAAAGAGCGCTTCGCGAGATTTATCTGAGGGGCTTCGAAAAGGCAGTCAAAGAAGGCGGCGCCGTAACGATCATGACTACTTATGGCAGCGTGAACGGTCTGTGGACAGCCGGAAGCTTCGATCTTAATACAACCATCCTGCGAGGGGAATGGGGCTTTAAGGGCCTTGTGATGAC
>JAFZNE010000038.1 GCA_017553035.1 Lachnospiraceae bacterium | reverse complement strand
TTTTCTTCCTCTTCCTGAGTTCCGCCGATCAATCCGAAAAGACCGCTGAGCAGGCTGCCGGAATTTGAGCTTGATGAGGAACCTGAGGAGCTGCCTGAACCTCCGAGCAATCCGCCGAGAAGTGAACCGAGTCCGCCCGCGGAGCTGCCGGAATTCGAGGAGCTGCCGGAACCGCCGCCGAGGATGCCTGTGAGCATGGGTCCTGCGCTTCCGAGTACCGAAGTAACCGTATCAAGTGAAAGACCGGTCTTTTTCGAGACCTTCTTCTCGGTCTCCTTCTCACTTGTTCCTCCCGAAAGAAGCGGGAGAGCGGCGCTCAGGATCTCAGTGATATCGCTTTTTGAAGCACCTGATTTCTTGCTTACTTCGTTGATCTGTTTGCTGCTGAGCTTGTTCAAAATATCCGAAATATCCATGACTATCCTCCCGTAAAAATATAAATGCGATGCATACGCATACACTCTGATTAAAGTATAACATTTATATGTGAAAAAGTGAATTGATTTCGCAAAAGAGAAGAGAAAATACGATTAACACAAAATGAAAATAACATATGCTAAAATATGGACAATCTGCATACGGTGTGATATTATTGTGATAATGTATTTTGCATTAACCTTATCAGGAGGAATATCACATGGACGGAAAGAAATTTGGCATTAATTTTAACTCTGTAAAGACCAAGCTTTTGATCATGATCGTTCTGCTGGTCTCGATACCTGTTCTGATAGTTTGTATCATCAGCTACAAGACTTCTATTAACCGTACTCTGACGGATACAGAGGAACAGCTTGGAGCAAAGGCAGACTATATTGAGACCGAGTTTGCCAAGGTTATCGAGACAAATATCGCCACGATAAAGACTTTGGCGGCTTCGCCCACGGTCAGGGAATATCTTACGGGCAATCCCGTGATAACGCTTGATGAGATCGAGAAGAGCGCGTCAGACGCTGCCGACATTCTCGGAGACGATCCTGCAGACAGCAGAAACGCGCTGGCCATTGCAAACGCTTCCGGACAGCAGATCGTCAGAACGAACGGTTCATGCGTAGTCATTGACGAGCGTGATTATTTCAAAGAAGCCATGGCAGGCAAGACCTATATTTCGAATGTCCTGGTTTCTAAGTCAAACGGAATGCGCATGCTGACCATTTCGGTTCCGGTAAAGGCCGGTAATTCCGTTGTAGGTATCGTACAGAGAAACTTTGATCTGGACTATTTCTATGATCTGTTGGATAATGCCACCGGTGAGAGCGAAGAGGCGATCATCGTAGCATGGGACGGTATCGTTGCCGTACATTCCGAGCATCGTCTGGACGCGGACAGCGAAGTTGAAGACAGAAGCGGATCCAATTTCTTTACATCCGGAAAAGATGAAGGCTATTATAACGCAGATACCGGAAAGGGATATTCCGTATATATTGCATATGAAAAGGAACCCATCACAAAGTATATCGTGATGTTCAACAAGACCTCGGACGCTGTCCTGGGAACTGCGAGACGTACTGCGATGCAGTCCGTTTTAGTTGCTGTGATCCTTCTTATCATTGCGGTTGTGATCGGAGTATTCTTCGCGAACAGCATCACAAAGCCCATTAAGACCATCAACGAATCGATGTCGGCGCTGGCAGACGGTCAGTTCTCTACCGTGAGCGATCATACCGATCGTAAGGATGAGTTCGGAGAGATGGTCCGCAATACAAATTCGGTTATCGATAAGATTGCCGGAATTGTCGGAAATATCAAGAATTCCGCAGATCAGGTAGGTTCATCGGCAAATGCCGTTTCCGACATGTCCGATCAGATTGCGGAAACCACGAACGATGTCGCGAATTCCGTTCAGTCGATCGCGAGCGGTGCTACACAGCAGGCTACCGAGATCCAGAGCGCGAACGAGAATGTTATCAATATCGGAAAGGCTATCGGAGAGGTTCAGGAGCAGTCCTCGAATCTGGAAGACCTTGCCGCGAACATGAAGAAGGCTTCGGAGGTTTCGTCCGTATCGCTTGAAGACCTTAAGAAGTCATCCGATGAGATGTCAGATAAGATCGATGAGATCGAAAAGACCATTTCCGCTACAAAAGAAGCCGTATCGAGCATGGGCGAGAAGGTTGAAGGCATCACTTCGATCGCTACACAGACCAACCTGCTTTCACTTAACGCTTCGATCGAGGCTGCACGTGCCGGAGAAGCGGGACGCGGTTTCGCGGTTGTTGCGGAAGAGATCGGCAAGCTGGCTGATTCCACAAAGGTTATGGCCGGCGAGATCAGAGAAGAGATGGACGGACTGCTCGTTCAGTCGGAGGCTGCCGTTACTGCCGCGCTTGAGGTTAAGGACGGTAATACCGAGCAGAAGAAGGCCGTTGCGAAGACTCTTGAGTCCATCGGCAGCATGATCAACGACATCAAGGAAACCGTAAACGAGATCAAGAAGATCTCTGAAGAGGCGAATACCTGCGCATCCGCAAAGGATGTTGTCGTAGATGTAATGAATTCACTGTCTGCTATTTCCGAAGAGAACGCCGCTTCTTCCGAGGAGACAGGCGCATCGGCAGAGGAGCTGTCCGCTGCGGTTACCACGCTTTCACAGAGCGCTACCGAGCTCAAGGATATTTCCGACGCACTGCTTGAGGAGATCAAGTTCTTCAAGATCTGATGTTTAAATTGAATGGGCCCCGGAGACGGGGCCTGTTTTTTATTCCATAAAAACGAAAGTAATTATTTCTTGTATTGAGGAAATCAATACGCTATAATATTTCTATCAACCGGGGG
>JAFZNE010000037.1 GCA_017553035.1 Lachnospiraceae bacterium | reverse complement strand
CAACCTGAACAAGGTTATTAGCGCCAACCATGGTCTGGGTCGAATCAAAGATCGAACCATAGGTGCTTCCGATGATATCGGAAGAAACGATCTCGTCCTCATTGTAAGCGTAGCTCTCATTTGCAACGCTCTTCATGTAAGCATTGATCTCTTCCTTGGTAACGCTCTTCTCTACCTCAGCGATAAGGATCGTGGTTGATCCGGTAGGGGTAGGAACACGCTGTGCAGATCCGATAAGCTTGCCATCAAGCTCAGGGATAACAAGGCCGATAGCCTTTGCAGCACCGGTGCTGTTGGGAACGATGTTGATAGCGCCTGCACGTGAACGACGAAGGTCGCCCTTTCTCTGAGGGCCGTCAAGGATCATCTGATCGCCTGTGTAAGCGTGAACTGTTGTCATGATACCGGACTTGATGCCTGCAAGATCATTCAGGGCCTTAGCCATGGGAGCAAGGCAGTTTGTTGTACAGCTTGCTGCTGAAATGATAGTATCGCTTGCCTTAAGTGTCTCATGGTTTACATTGTAAACGATGGTAGGAAGATCCTTGCCTGCGGGTGCAGAAATAACTACTTTACGAGCGCCGGCATCGATATGAGCCTGTGCCTTCTCTTTGCTGGTGTAGAAACCGGTGCACTCAAGAACTACGTCAACCTTAAGTTCTCCCCAAGGAAGTTCAGCTGCGTTAGCTTTCTTGTAGATCGTGATTTCCTTGCCGTTAACTGTGATGGAGCCTTCTCCGTCACCTTCGCCCTCTTTGTAGGAAACGGTATCCTTCAGAGCGTAGGGCTTCTGTGCCGAATCATACTTAAGAAGATGAGCAAGCATCTTAGGGCTGGTAAGATCGTTGATAGCAACAACCTCATAACCCTCTGCACCAAACATCTGTCTGAATGCAAGACGACCGATACGGCCAAAACCATTGATTGCAACTCTTACATTTGCCATTGAAATATCCTCCTAAAAATTTATAAAGAAAATTAATTCTTCTCAAACCTTAAATATTTTATCTAAAATCTTTCAGAAATTCAAGTGCCAATATTTATTTTACCAAATAATTCACACATTGCCCAAGATCAAAGGCTTTCAGTCTTCATTTTCACTGCCGAACGAAGCTTCTTCAAGAGCTTTCTCGGCTTCTTCCTCGCTCAGGACCTTCACTTTGCCGGTATAGATCTCATCGATCGCTATCGATAAGGGCTTGCCGCTCTTGATATTGCTCAGGGCTTCCTGTCCGCGGATCAGCTGTTCAGCACGCTTGGCTGTAGCGGTGCATACTGCGTATCTGCTCGAAAGAAGCGGATCGTCGTTTTCTCTTTCACTGGTGATCACATCATGCAGTTCGTTGTATGAAGGATGAATCATATTCTTTTAACTCCTCTCTGTTACTCAATTCCTCAATTACTCGATGTTCTGTATCTGTTCCCTAATCTTTTCGATATCGGTCTTCAGATTGATCGCGGTATTCGTGATCTCAAGGTCGCTCGATTTGGAAAGTATCGTGTTTGCTTCACGATTCATCTCCTGAGCGATGAAATCAAGCTTACGTCCCACGTTTTCAGCTTCCGCAAGCGTTCCTTTCATATTTGCGATATGGGCACGCAGGCGGACGGTTTCTTCATCCACGCATATCTTGTCGGCAAATATCGTGATCTCCGTTGCGAGTATCGCCTGATCTATCTTGTTGTCGGCAAGCAGCTCTTCTACCTTGGCATAGAGCTTGTTGCGATATTCGTCGACTACCTGGGGTGACCTTTCTTCGATAAAATCGATCATGCCTACCATGGAATCAAGCTTGTTCATCAGGTCGTTCTTTAAGTGTTCGCCCTCATCGATACGTGTCTTGACGAATCTCTCGGCACACTCCTTGACCGATTCACTGATAAAGCTCCACAGCTCCTCTTCGTCGACAGGCTGCTCTTCGATCGTAAATACTTCGGGGAAACGCGCAAGCACTGATGCTTTCAGGTCATTGTCGATCTTAAAATCATCGCTGAGCTTGGTGATCTGCTCAAAGTATTCTCTCGCGATCTCCTGATTGTACTTTACACAGGAAGTTCCTTCGGTCTTATCTTCATAGGTAATGAAAATATCAACCTTGCCCCTGTTGATGTAATTCTTCAGAAGGTTTCGGATCGCAGCTTCAAAATAATTGAGCTTCTTGGGCATCTTGAGTGATATCTCACAATAGCGGTGGTTGACGGCTTTCATCTCAACCGTGATCTTCGCCGTAAGATTCTCCATCTCGTATCGCCCGAAGCCGGTCATGCTTTTTAACAACTTTTACCTCCGATCTGTACATTTAGATTTCCTACTGTAAAAGCCTGCAGCAAAATATTATATACACAAATCTTGAAATAGTCAAGGATTATCATGTGAAGTAAACAACATCTTCTTCGGCTTTCTGGGTCGGAGTAAGCGAACTGATATAGATCACGGGACCTTTTCCCCTGTACTCTCTCTTAAACTCGATCTTCACCTTGCCCTGGACATAGATCCAATCCTTATTTGCGATCGTAGCGACCGCGTCCTTGAGATTGAACGGAAGCCTTGCAAGGAATCCGATGAATGAAATGTCATTCGCGCAGCATTGCATGGCAAATCTGCCGGGAAGGATCACTCCTTTCGGCATCTTGTCATCATGATAGAATTGTGCCTTGAAACAGATCGTCTTGCCGTCGTAATGCTTCGGATTGTCGAGGGCGTCAAGATAGAACAGCCCGTAATCATCATCCTCGATCACGATCGGGTCTGCGTTGATATCGAAAGGAAGCGGATCTTCCTCTTCATCTCCGAGCTCTACTCCGTCATCGGCCTCATATATGATCTGAGCCTTTCTGTTCAGCGGCTTGATCGTCCTTCTGATCGAAACCCTGTCGGTTTCTTTCGTGCAGCGGTTGAAAATAACGGTATCGCTGTATTTTAAATGTTCCATGATCATGGAACGCATATTACTGATGTAATTCGGGTAAGTAACGGCATTTACGATCGTGATCATCTGTACGACGATCCACTCTCTCGGCATCGGAGTGTCAAGAAACTCCTCGGTCTTCCAGATACCGTTCAGCTCGAATATTATCTTATCGGGCCTGTAGTCCCTCTCAAGTCCCTGATAAAATTCCGCCGTAAGCTCCTCAAAATCCTCAACATATTTAACGAAGATATTCCTTTTCTCAAGTGCCTTGGCATCGTATTCTTCAATACCTTCTTCGCAGACAACGAGAAGAGTCCTGTCTCTGTTGATGAATTCCGGATCTTCGAGTGTTGTTCTTATAAAAACAGTCTTACCGGCTTCAAGAAATCCGTTGATAATATAAACCGGTTTTTCAGCCATTTTATGATTCTCCTAAAACATATCACTAAAATCAATAACCAATATTCATGTGGTCATATAAATACTTAAACAAACCATTTCTTTAAAAAAGAGGTTTCTGCGTAAATAACCTGCTCTGACTTGAAGATATCTTATCTCAGAACAGTTCTCTTACGAGATCTTCCTTCAGCTCGCTTCCGATAACGCAGATACGTCCGATAACATCGCTTGATCCCCTGCGTACTTCCTGCTCTCCGGGAGTATAGTCGAAATGGATCCACTCACCTTCAGTGGAAGCAACGATACCCTTCGCACGAAGAACGATGCCGTATGCGGCGCTATCGAGCTTCTCAAGCTTCTCCGAGATCTCTTCTTCGGTAAATTTATGAGTTGTCTCGATGCCAACGCTGCTGAATACTTCATCCGCATGATGGTGGTGATGGTGTCCGTCATGGTCATGGTGATGATGGTGATGCTCGTGCTCGTCGTCATCTTCATCATGGTCGTGGTGATGATGATGCTCGTGCTCATCGTCATCGTCGTCATCATCGTGGTGATGGTGATGATGCTCGTGCTCGTCTTCATCGTCATCATCGTCATCGTGATGATGGTGGTGTTCATGCTCATGTTCATCCTCATCATCGTCATGATGGTGCTGATGATGATCATGTCCGCATTCCTCGCCGGGTTCATGATGGTGTCCGCATTCAGGGCAGATACCGGCTGCCTCAAGCAGTTCGTCTTCGAACTTGGACTTCTCTTCCATCGACTGAAGGATAAATTCACCTGTCAGCTCGTCCCAGGGAGTCGTGATCAGCACTGCCTTATCATTGTGTTCACGTATCAGCTTAACTGCCTCGGCAAGTTTCTCTTCACTGACATTCTGGGTACGGCTCAGAATGATCGTCTTGGCGTATTCGATCTGATTGTTAAAGAATTCACCGAAATTCTTCATATACATCTTGCATTTCGACGCGTCAACAACCGCAATGAAATTATTGACAGTGATATCGGCATCCTCAGCAACGTCCTGGATAGCCTTGATAACATCTGAAAGCTTTCCTACACCCGAGGGCTCGATCAGTATCCTGTCTGGGTTGAACTGCTTCTTAACCTTCTTCAGGGCTTCGCCAAAGTCACCAACTAGTGTACAGCAGATACATCCTGAATTCATTTCGGTTATCTCAATGCCGGAATCCTTCAAAAATCCTCCGTCAATGCCTATCTCGCCAAACTCGTTCTCGATAAGCACCAGCTTTTCCGATTTCGGAGCAAATGCCTCTGCGATAAGCTTCTTGATAAGCGTGGTCTTGCCCGCTCCGAGAAATCCTGAATAAATATCTACCATTGTCATTATAAAACGCCTCCATTTATATATAAGATCAATTTAAAAACTCATCAACCGCTTCGGCTATTGCCTTGGCAACACTCTGCTGATACTCCGCGGAATTGAGTTTCAGCAATTCTTCTTTGTTCGTAATATATCCGCACTCGATTATTACCGACGGCATATTGGTCTTGCTTGTTACGACAAGATTCTTCGCAAATGAAACACCTCTGTTTCGTGAATTCATTGCCTCGGAAACATGTTCGGCAAGGATCTCCGCAAATTCGGGGTTTCCTTCACGATCATATGTCCAGGCTTCAACTCCCGCAACCGATTCAGCTTGCGGATATGAGTTGAGATGAATGCTCACAAATACATCCGCGCCAAGTTCATTGGCCTTTTGAGCCCTTGCGTTCAGGCCGACGAAAGTATCATCGGTCCTTGACATATAGACTCCGTAACCTTTTTTGATCAATTCCTCGCGAGTATAGAGCGCAATGCTCAGAACCATATTCTTTTCATACAGTTCATTTTCACTTACGGCACCGCTGTCTTTTCCTCCATGTCCCGCATCTACGACCACAAGTGCTTTTTTGCCGGGAGTATATTTTTCACTCTCGGATCCGACCCTTGCAGTGCTCTGCCCACCGTTGTTCAGCGTTGAAGGATCCTGATCCTCCGCGGCTAAACGTATAAATTCGTTATAATATTCATCATCGGTATATTCGTCGGAATCAAACCCGTCCGCGAGTCTGTATGTTTCGGTAAATACATTTTCGACCAGAACTATATTGGTCATATTGGCGGCCGAATAAGGTTCTTCAACCATCTTCCGGGATGATATGAATTTGTAGATCCCGAAACCGATCCCGAACACAGCCAGGCATATTCCGGCAAACATCAGGAACAAAACAGCGGCGGCACAGATCTTCTTTATTTTCACACGTCTGACAAACTTTGCTTTGCGTCTGCGGCGCTCCATTTCGTCAGCCCTGCGCATGCCGGTATCATTTTCCATCAAACACAAGCTCCTTTGAATAAGCTAACGAAATTATATTCCAATCAAATTTATATTTCAAGCCTATTCGGTACGGAGTGCAACTACAGGGTCTTTTTTGGCTGCTATCCTCGAAGGGAACAGTCCTGCGATAAATGTCAGCAGCATGCTGATAAGTACGAGTATACCGGCAGCAACCGGCGGCATGACTGCGAGGCCTTTGATATCAGTCAGTTTGTAGATGATCGCGTTGATCGGGATAAGCAGAAGTTCTGCGATCACGATACCCAGCACACCGGCCGAGAATCCTACGATCAGTGTTTCGGCATTGAATACACGTGAAATATCCTTCTTGGAGGCACCGATAGCACGGAGGATACCGATCTCCTTTGTTCTTTCAAGAACAGAAATATATGTGATGATACCGATCATTATCGACGATACTACAAGTGAGATCGATACAAATGCGATAAGGATATAACTGATCGCATTGATGATCGTTGTAACGGAATCCAGTATCAGGCCCAGATAATCGGACACTTTGATCTTCTCATCCTCGGGAAGTGAAGCATTGTATTCGTCAACCAGCGCCATTATCGAATCTTTCGATTCAAAATCCTTCGGATAAATATTGATCGTTGTAGGTTCAGCAAGATCGGAAACACCGAGTTTCTTCAGGTTTCCTTCATATGTCGCGTCAGTCGTCTGTTTTGCCATTACCGATGCAAAGGTCTCCAGGATCCTGTTATCATCCATCCCGTAGCCTCGCATCTGCTCGATCGACTGTGCGTAGCTTGCCTGCTGATCGGCGGGAAGTGAACTTATATAGGCCTTGAGCATATCCATAGTAAGGGCTTCCTGCTCTTCTTCGCCTGTGTCGAACTTGATGCCGGTGAAAATATCGGTATCGCTGTTTGCTTTCTGTGCGGTAACTACTTCCGACTTATTAACCTCATTGATCAGATAATCCATCAGATCGGTCCTGTAGCCGATAATACCGGACAGATTGCTCATCGCCGCGTTGGATTCCGACTTGAGGATGCCGACGATCTTAACTTCATGAGCGTTGGCAAGCTTGTTGGTCATATATACTTCATCATCGGATTTATCAACCCAGGTACCGTCCTCCTGTTTTTCAAAATAATCCGAATTGAGCATCAGCTTGAACGACACTCCGAGTATCTCGTCATAAGTATACGAACGGGTTGACGGCAATTCCGCTTCCTCGCCCGCATAAAGCTTCTTAAATACTTCCCCGAGCTCATTCTTGTCCAGAATACCAATAGTATAGAATGTATAATCTACAGCATCATAATTATTGCTTACGATAAGAACGACTTCGTCAAATCTTTCGGGGAAACGACCGGCAACAACGCTGTACTGCTGTTTCAACAAATCATCATTGTTGATCAGGCGCTGGAACACTTCCGTATTCATCAGCCTTGAACTTCCACCCATTCCGCGCATACCAATGCTCGAAAATACCTGTGAAGGGCAAACCTGATAAATCCCGTTCTCGATATCGGATCTGTACAGGTTCAGGTTTGTCGAATACAGATAGGAAATATCGGTAGAAAGCGATTTGAATTTGTCATTGTTCTTTTCGATGAAAGCCTTAAAATCCTTTAGGTTATTTGTACTTGCCTCTTCGATCATCATCTTCATCATGGTGGTCATGATCTCGTTTGTATAGATCATGCCTTCCTCATGCTGCTCGATGTTATCCTGTTCTTTCTTGAGGTTGCTCATAACACTCAAGATGTCGACTGTCGACTGTTCTATCGCTACGGGATAGCTCGACAAAGTGTCCTCTTCAACGCTGTCAATATACGCTTGTACACCGGTGGACAAAGACAATATAAGTGAAATACCTATAATACCGATACTTCCGGCAAATGCGGTAAGGAAAGTCCTTCCCTTTTTCGTCATCAGATTGTTTAGACTCAGAGCCAGCGCGGTATAAAGCTTCATGTAAGTTCTCGGGAGCTTCTTGCGTTTCTTGCCATCCTGCGTATCGGAAGATTTCTTTGTATTGCCTGACTTGGCAGAATTTGTGCTTTTCTTTACATTGTCGGCAGTTTTAGCGTCTTTTGCTTTATCCGCCTTCTTATCTTCTTTCTTGTCGGATTTCTTATCAGCTTTTGCTTCCTTTACCTTTTCAGCTTTTTTATCTTTTTGTTCTGTTTTTGCCTTATCTTCTTTCTTGTCGGCTTTCTTCCCGGTACTTACTCCATACTGCTTTTCAGCTTTCCTGGTCTCTTTCTCGAGGATTTCATCCGATTTGATCGCCTTTTTCTCTGCATCCTTGGCAGCTTTTTCAGCTTTGGCGGCCTCTGATTTCTTGCTTGCGGCCTCTTTCTTTTCCGACTTCGTAAATGCAGTCTTTTCAAGCTGTTTTGAAAGTTCGGCAAGTCTTTCCGCGTTCTTCTTGCAGGAATCCGCATATTGATGCGCTCTGTCTCTTGCTCTTACAAACTCAGAAATTGCACGTTCTACTGCTTCGTTATGAACCCCTGGAGTTGCAGTATTTCCGGCTGCATCTGATACAGCCTCAGTAACTGCATTTGCAGCCCCTTCTGATACAGTTTCGCTTACAGCATTTGCGGCCGCCTCAGAAACAGGTGCAGCATTTCCGGTTACCTCTGATGCAGCTTCAAAAGTCTGTGCATCCTGTACAATCTCACCGGCAGTAACAGGTGCCGCATTCACTTCACCGGCACTCTCCTGAGTATTCAGAACAGTTTCATTCACAAGCATCTCAGCCTTAGCTGCAGCATTCTCTTCTCTTGTAACGGTATCTTTCCAGAATCTAGGATTCTCAACGCCCGCAAATTCCTGAGGATTGCCGGATGTGCCAAGCGGATTATCGGACTCTTCTTCATCATCGTTAAACGGTGCGGTATCGGAAATTATATTACCGTCGAGCAGTCTGATAATACGTGTAGAATATATCTGAGCAAGTTCGGGATTGTGTGTAACCATTATTACGAGCTTGTCGCTGGCTACTTCCGAAAGGATATCCATGACCTGTTCGCTTGTTTCGGTATCGAGCGCGCCCGTAGGCTCATCCGCAAGCAGGATATCAGGATTGTTGACGAGCGCACGAGCGATCGCAACTCTCTGCATCTGTCCGCCCGAAAGCTGATTGGGCTTCTTCTTCAGCTGGTCGCCGAGGCCTACTTTGATCAGCGCTTCTTTTGCTCTGCGCTTTCTTTCCTTCTTGGAAACGCCGCTCAGGGTAAGCGCAAGCTCAACATTCGCCAAAACATTCTGATGCGGTATCAGATTATAGGTCTGAAATACAAAGCCTATACTGTGATTCCTGTACGAATCCCAGTCTCTGTCTTTATATTTCTTTGTTGATACACCGTTGATGATAAGATCACCCGATGTGTATTTGTCAAGACCGCCGATAATGTTCAGCAGCGTAGTTTTTCCACAGCCCGAAGGACCGAGGATCGATACAAATTCATTCTCGCGGAATCCGACGCTTACGCCTTTAAGTGCGGCGACTTTGCTCTCACCTACTACATAATCCTTTTTGATGTTCTCTAATTTCAGCATATCCTACTCTCTTCCCCAAAAAAACTTTATTCCGGCTGTTGTCCGGCTATCACAGAATGATAGCAAATAAGGATATCATTATCAACAGACAAAGAATAAAGTTATATTAAAACAAAATAAAAACAAATCAATAATTCTTAAACAGTATTACTTATATCAGCTTCTCAAGTGCAGTCCTGATCGCTGCGATAAACTCTTCGGTACTTACCTTGTGAGCCGTGGGAAGTGTACTGATCGAAGCCAGATCGCCGGTCATCACGCCACTCTCTATGGTATCGATAACAGCCTTCTCAAGCTTGTCGGCAAATGCACACAATTCGGGTGTTCCGTCAAGTTCACCTCTCTTACGGAGCGCACCGGTCCATGCATAGATCGTAGCAACCGAATTCGTCGAAGTAGGTTTGCCTTCACGATGCAGGTAATAATGACGCTGTACAGTGCCGTGAGCTGCTTCGTATTCATATTTGCCGTCAGGCGAAACCAGAACTGAAGTCATCATTCCGAGCGAACCGAAAGCTGTAGCGAGCATATCGCTCATAACATCTCCGTCGTAGTTCTTGCAAGCCCAGATGAATCCGCCGTCCGAGCGGATAACTCTTGCAACGACATCATCGATCAGTGTGTAGTTGTATGAAATACCGAGTTCAGCAAACTTATTCTTGAATTCGTTCTCATAGATCTCGGCAAAGATATCCTTGAACCTGTGGTCATATTTCTTGGAAATGGTGTCTTTTGCGGCAAACCACAGATCCTGCTTCGTATCGATCGCAAAATTAAAGCATGAGTACGCGAAGCTCTTTATCGATTCATCGGTATTGTGCATTCCCTGGATGATGCCTGGGCCCTTGAACTCGTGGATGAGTTCTCTTACTTCATTTCCGTTTGCATCGGTAAATACAAGTTCTGCCTTGCCTGGTCCGTCGATCTTCATTTCCGAAGCCTTATAAATATCACCGTAAGCATGTCTTGCGATGGTTATCGGCTTGGTCCAGTGAGGAATATGCGGATCGATGCCTTTTACAAGGATCGGAGCACGGAATACGGTACCGTCAAGGATAGCTCTTATAGTACCGTTCGGGCTTTTCCACATCTGCTTCAGATTGTATTCTTCAACTCTTGCGGCGTTCGGAGTGATGGTCGCGCATTTAACGGCAACTCCGAGCTTCTTGGTCGCATTGGCCGAATCCACTGTAACCTGGTCATCGGTCTTATCGCGGTTTTCAAGACCCAGATCATAATACTCCGTCTTCAGATCGATAAACGGCAGCAGCAGTTCATCCTTGATCATCTTCCAGATGATCCTTGTCATCTCATCTCCGTCCATTTCAACGATCGGTGTTTTCATCACTATCTTTCCCATTTCCGTATCCCTCCGTTTTTTCATTTCAATATTACTAAAATAATTTTCTCACTAAAACTAAAACCGTGTATTTCAGGTAACTTCTCTAAGCGCACGTACATAGAAAACTTCATCAGTAAGATTCTCTACAGATCTTATCTTCGAAACAATATTTAATTTCATTGTAATACTGTTACCGTCAACTTCATTAATACTTTTAAGGTTTTCCTCGATAATTGAAACAAGATCATTAAAACTATCCTTGTCAATAACTGCAGTGATCAAAGCAAATATGGAATCCTTTGGTCTTGCGATAAAACAGTTTTCTACAGTAGTATCCTTAATACATTCCGCCATCTTTCTCAGGACTTTTTCCGAGAATTCCTTACCGTATGTATCGATTATTCTAGAAAATTTCCTGTTATTGATCAGTACTATCCCGTAGTCCTGATCATTCTCATGATAATTGGACGCATAGTCTATCAGGCAGTCCAGGAACCCATGAGCATTGAACAGCCCCGTAACGGGATCCATACGCGCATCACCCCTGTAAGCGCCTATCAGAGAGAGCTCATCAGCATTAACCCTGAAATTGCCCAATAGTCCTACTATATTATCACCATCATACAGAGGAATCTCATCATAAACAACATCTCTTACAATATTCTTTATAATAATGTTTCCAAAGACATTCCTTAGGATCGTACCCTTTTTAATTACATCCTCTTCATTTTCCCTGAGCCGATCGTTCTTGACATGAAGATTCAGTTCTTCACTGTTCTTACCCAAAATATCATTTATCGATCCAAATCCGAGATAATCCAGAAATGCCCGGCTTGCACCAACGAAACGGAGATCTTTGTCTTTCCAGAATATCTTAAGGTTCGAATTCCATATCAGATTATTCCACAGACTGACACTGTCGTAAACAACGTTTTCGTGTATTTTCTGCAGATCGTTCTTTTGTGCGGTATCATCCGGGGTCTGTTTTTCTGCTTTTTTATCAGTATGATCATCTCTCTGCAGCGCGGCAGCGTTCGGTGTATAATTCTTCATACAACACAGATACTCATTTCCGAGAGTACCCGGGATCATCATAATGAAAAATTCTTTCCACTGAAAGCTTCCATCGGATTGTTTCACCCTGAATGTATCATTTATAAATCCTTTACCGGTACTTTCCACGCGTTCTTTAAAGTCTGATAGCAACAGGAATGCGTGGCATTTTTCTCTTTCAGCGGGATGAACTATTTCAGATTCGATCATCTTAATGCTTCTTTGAAGATCGTTCCTGTTGGCTGTTCCCGATTTAAAATATTTATAGCCGCCAAACAGAGGCACAACAGAATTATTCCTGATATTTACGAGCAGAACCGTTTCAAACAGCAGATTCAGCTGTCTTGCTTTTTTATCAAGCCTGTCCGAATCACGCTGGCGCTCGTCAATATTCAGATTGACTATCGACCCTTTGATTATATAATGCCCGTCACATTCGGCGAGAACCTGTCCGGTAAACTGCAGGTACATACCGTTGCTTGTATAATAAAATGTTTCCTGCTGTCCGGATTTTTCGATCATATTGGCAAATTCCCTGTATTTGCCAACCAAAGGCGATGCGCTGTGATATATCCTCTCGTCTATTTCTTCAAGACTTAACTGTGAATCAAATATCTGATTTCTGTAGCTTTCGTTCATATACAGTGTCTTGAAATCATTACCGTCATCTTCTATGATCTCGAGCGGTGAATCAGTATATATTACGTTAAATCCGGCCGTTTCATAAAAATGCCGCCATTTACGGGCTTCTATCGTGATATTCTTTTCAAAAATATGCTCAAATACTTTTTCTATCGGTTCAGGTTTGCCGTAATAATAGCCCTGTATCATTCCGCAGCCGATCTCTTTTAGGAAATCAAGCTGTTCTTTGGTCTCAACCCCTTCTGCAAGGGTTTTCATATTGATGTTCTTTGCCATTGTAACTACAGAACGAATGATACTCATGGATTTTTCGGTAAACGGCGATAAGAATTTCATATCGAGTTTCAGTGTATCGAATCTGAAATCCTTCAGAACCGTAAGCGAAGAATAACCGCTTCCGAAATCATCCATCCAGATCTCGAAACCGTACTTTTTAAACCCGTCAATGATCCGGTGCATCATCGCTTCATCTGCTGCGATCATGCTCTCAGTTATCTCTATATGTATGTAATCATGTGGAATATCATATTCTTCGGTAAGTTTGTTAACGACTTCGATCATATCGCACATCAGAAAATCCATCTGCGAAAAATTGACCGAAACCGGCACTACCGCCAATCCTGCATTGACCCGTTCTTTTAAATATTTACATACTCTTTCAACGACATAACTGTCGAGTTTGTGGATTATACGCTCATTCTCGAGTACGGAAATAAACCTGTCAGGCGGCAGAAAACCGATCTCGGGATCTATCCATCTTACCAGCGATTCCATGCCGCACAGTGTTCCGGTCAGAGATCTGATCACAGGTTGGAAATAAACTTTTATCCACTCTTTTTCGATCGCAGTATCGAGATTTCTGATGATATATTCGCGGGTTTTGATATTTTCAACGATTTCATCGGAATACTCGACTATATTCGAATTAATATCACGTTTTATATAGTCGCAGGCAACTTTTGCACGAGAAAGCGCATCTTCAGCGTCGAAATCGTCGCCGTATTCGAACTCATAAATGCCGAATTTTAGGAAAACATTGAAATATTTTCCATAAATATCGGTAAATTCCTTCTCTGCAGCCTGTGCCCGTATTACTACATCTTCATATTTGCCGAAAACAGCAAAGTGATCGTCCGAAAGCCTTGCGAGATAATAATCCTTGAAGCATCTGACCAGCACATCGGAAAGGATCTTCAGACATTTGTCGCCTTCCGCAGCGCCGTTCTCGATATTCAGAAGTTTGAAATTAACTATATTCAGGTAAACTACCGTGTACTTCGAACCGTTTACCATCGAAGAACGTTCATTGTCTATGTAATGATTTAATCTTTTCTTGCCGAACAGCCCGGTTACCGGATCGAAATCTTCAACAATATCCTCAGGTTCGTAATTGAAGATCATCCCATAAATGAGGTTATCACCATCCTTGTTTTTTACAAATTTCCAGTGATTGACAATCTCAATGACTCTTCCTTTCCGTGTCTTTATATTGAAGAAAAGATGCCCCGAAGAAACATTGCGGTTCCAGAACTGTGATTTCGCGTCATTAAAAACAACATCATACTGCGTAACATTGAAAAATCCCTTCAACGTTCCGCCGACGAAGTCCATAAATTCTTCTGTTGACTCACATTCAAAGATCTCAACCAGTCTTTTGTTAACATACAGAAGTTCATGATCTCCCGCAGTTTTGCAGATAAATGCGCCGCCCGACATATTATCGGCAAAATCAACAGCATAATTATTCAATCTGACTGCATCATTGATCATAGGCATACGTCCTTTCACCGGCAACCCGGAATAACATAACCGTTATTTTCAAAAGATACGTAGTTGTTCCAACTTAAAATATGCTTAAATTCAATGTTTGTAGTAATTAATAAGGCATCCGTCAAGGATGATCGTGCGTTCATCATCTGTCAGCTCACCAAGTCTGAAAGAAACATTGCGGACCGAACCGTCATGTACGATCACAGCCGGGATCTGCTCAGTCTTGTTTTTAACCGCGTCGTAAATACCGGGAATGAAAATATAATCATTTTTACGGATATCCTCGTCGTCATAAAGGAAAGGAAGCATTCCCCAGTTGATAAGGTTCGAGCGGTAACGCTTGGTGGCGTATTCCTTTGCTATATTTGCCCATGCGCCGAGCACTTTCTGGCATGATGCAGCCTGTTCACGTGCGGAACCGTCGCCGGGCTTTCTCGCGTAGATCGTGCTTCCGATCGAGAGTTTTGATTCATCTGTTTCAATACCGGCAGATTTAAGTACATCGATCACATTTTTATACTCATCGATGATTTCGGCACTTTGATCGTCTCCCGCCTTACCGGATACCTGATCCGCCAGGGCTCTTACCTTCTTGGCTTCGGGAACATATTCGGGATCCTTCCTTGAAAGCGTAAACTCTGCAAGTCCGAGAGGATTCGAACGATATGACGAAGTCTCGCCCGAAGGTATAAGTTCGTCGGTCGTGGTTACAGGGTCATGTATCTCACTCACACATTTAACAAGCAGATCACGTCCGAGAGGCTTCATTTCAGGCCAATCCTTAATATTCGGACCAAACTGGATCTCCGTCCCGGGCTGAGCTTTGCCTACGCAGTCAAGCACTCTCTTCTCGTAGATGCCTTTGTCGAAGAAATACTTCGGTCTGGTGAAATCAATTCCCTCAAGCTCGTCAGCACCTGTAAGAATGCCCTTGTTGGCTGCGGTTGCCGCGATCGATCTTGCATCCATAAGTGCAACGGATGAGATCTGGCCGTTCTGAAGTTTGGAACCTTCGCGGTTCGGGAAATTACGTGTCGAATGCCTGATCGAAAATGCATTGTTGGCGGGTGTATCGCCTGCTCCGAAACAAGGTCCGCAGAATGCGGTCTTGATAACAGCACCTGCTTCGATTAGATCGGCTGCCCTTCCGTTCTTTACAAGTTCCATATAAACAGGCATTGATGCAGGATAAACGCTCAATGAGAACTTGTCATTGCCTATATCGGCTCCGCGCAGGATATCGGCCGCATCGCAGATATTTTCAAACCCGCCGCCGGCACATCCCGCAATTATACCCTGATCTATACGGATCCTTCCGTCTGCAAGCTTGTCGGCAAGCGAATAATTGATGCTGTCGCCAAAGCTAACTCTTGCACGTTCTTCACATTCATGCAGATAATCTGCGGGACTTGCAAGCACTTCCGCGATCGGATAAGCCTTGCTCGGATGGAAAGGCATCGCGATCATGGGCTTTATAGAAGCAAGATCGATCTTTATAAACGAATCATAATATACAGCATCAGCTGTTTTTAGCTCTTTATATACTTCAGGTCTTCCGTGTATGTCAAACCACTCTTTTACCTTATCATCGGTCTCCCAGATCGATGACAGGCAGGTTGTCTCGGTCGTCATAACATCGATGCCGATCCTGAAATCAACCGAAAGATTGGCAATACCGGGGCCTACAAACTCCAGGACTTTATTTTTTACAAATCCCGAATCAAATGTAGCCGCAATAAGCGCAAGCGCAACGTCCTGAGGTCCTACTCCGTATGAAGGAGCGCCTTCAAGGTAGATTCCGACAACTTCGGGCATATTGATATCATAAGTCTTGCCGAGAAGCTGTTTTGCAAGCTCGCCGCCGCCTTCGCCGACAGCCATCGTTCCGAGAGCTCCGTATCTGGTATGCGAATCGGAACCGAGTATCATTCCACCGCATTCTGCCAGCATTTCACGTGCATACTGATGGATAACCGCCTGATGAGGGGGAACATAAACACCACCGAACTTCTTTGCACAGGTAAGTCCGAAGAAATGATCGTCCTCGTTGATGGTTCCTCCTACCGCACACAGAGAGTTATGGCAGTTTGTAAGAACATAAGGTATGGGAAATTCTTTCAATCCACTTGCTCTCGCGGTCTGGATGATACCGACATAAGTAATGTCATGTGAAGTGATCTTATCGAATTTTATCTTGAGATGTGTGTTGTCAGCACCTGTATTATGTCCGGTCAGAATACCGTAAGCTATTGTATTTTTCTTTAAGTTGTCCTTATCTGCCTGTGAGTTGATGTTCAGACCCAATGCGGACAGTTTCGCACCGGCTCTTTCATCATTTTCAACAATTTCGCGTCCGTTTACCAGATAAGCTCCGTTCTTTATCAGTTCCATTTATGAACATCCTCCGTATCAATAATCATCATGTTTTCTTCTATACTTTCTTATATACCTGAAAGTGTATTTCTCGCCTTTTTTCGCCAGCATTTTCAGTAATTTTTCAAGAAAATCGCTTGTTTCCTGGTGTATCGTTCTCCTCGACCTGCCCTTGTCAAAATACTCATAAGGCGACGAGTCTGTGTAATCCGCTCCTTTATACACTTTACCGGCTGCGACCCTGTCACAGAACATTTCGATCACGTATTTCAGCGGCATTTTTACCGGCATTACCTTATTGGCCTGAATATTGTAATCCGTCCAGTATTCAAAATGATGCTTATTTCTGCCTTTATGATGCATCCAGGCTTTGGAATATCCGTAATCCTCGCGTTCTCCTTCGTTGGGGCTTCTTGTACCCGAATAATACCTGATACCGTAATAAAACTCACTGGGTGAATATTTCGACAGATCGTGAAGCAGCCCCTGCAGCGGGATCCCTGCCTTCAGGCAATGGATAAATACTATCTTTTTGTGCGTATTGATCGTACGCAGATGCTTCATGAAATTGCTTTCATTTAATCTATCCTTCAGCTTTTTAAGACCGGTAAGATCGATATTTATATTTGCTTTTATTTTCATTTAACGAATCCTTTTTTACTTTATTTGTCTTTCCTTTCATCCCGCAGATCAAGACAACATATAAAGAGCTATCGTAATAAAGCACCTATATCATAAATCCGCTCAAACACAAAATCCGGCTTCACATCGGACTTCTCTATATCCTCTTCCTTTGTCTCACCCGAAAGTACCAGTATTCCTTTCGCACCGTTCTTTACTCCGCAGGCAACATCGGTATACAGCCTGTCCCCAACATATGCGGTCTTTGCTTTCGGAACTCCGGTCACAAGTTCGATCATATCCGCTGTTTCCGGGTAAGGTTTACCGAGTATCTTCGGAGTTTTTCCTGTCGAAAGGTTGATCGCAGCGATGAATGCTCCGCAATCGGGGATAAAACCGTCTTTCACCGGACAATTGATATCAGGATGGGTGGCAATATAAGTCGCACCATTTCTGATCAGTGTGCAGGCATGCTCCAGCTTCTCATAGGTAAGTGTCATATCAAATGCCACTACCACGATATCCGCCGTATCATTCAGGTCCTGCTTCAGCCTGATCCCCGCTTCTTCAAAACTTTGTACGAGCGGAGGCGTGCCCATTAGGTAAATCGTATTGTCAGGATGATACTTTTTCAGGTAATTGATCGTAATATCACCGGATGTATAAATATCTTCAGGCCCGATAAAACAGTTCATACGGGCCAGTTTATCAATATACAGTCTTTTGTCTTTTGAGGAATTGTTCGTAAAGAACATGTATCTGCGGCCGGTTGAAGTAACTTTTTCCAGAAATTCATTTGATCCCGGAATGATATCCTCGCTCAGATAAAATGTTCCGTCCATGTCGAGCACGAACATCTCGATCTCGTTTAATGCCCTTATTAACTCATTATCAGGTTCCATATTATTGATCATTCAATATCCCAGATTATTGTTATTGTTGTTTTCGTTACTTCCCGGAGCTTCATTTTTGATCATGTTCTCGCTTCTACGGTAAATACGCGAAGTCGTGATGATCGCATCAACGGGAATATCATGCGGCTCACAGTTTATGTGTTCGATTATTTGAAAATCATATACCAGAGCAGCTTTGAAGAATTCAGTATCTTTATGTTCCGCAAAATAAGTGTCATAATATCTTCCGCCGTATCCGATCCGGTTAAAATCAAGATCGTAAGCAATACCGGGCATTACAACAAATACCTTCTTTTCATCGGCGATCTCGTTGACTATCGGTTCCAGGATCCCCATATATCCGGGTAATACATCATCGAAACTTTCGATGTAATAGAAATCCATCTTCTTGTTCATGACCTTGGGCACAGCCACACGCTTACCCATCTCCCAGGCCTTATTGACGATCGGATGGGAAATGATCTCCTGATTGTACTCCAGATATGTATATACAGCCTCTGCCTCGATAAATTCAGGCATTGAAACCACTTTGTCGATAATAGGTCTGGAAAAACGGCAAATATCAAGAGTCATAAGCTTTGATTTCTGCTGGCTTATTTTTTTTCTTATATCGTTCTTTTCCTGAACCACATGTGATCTCATTTCATCGGGCCTGCTTTTACCGGGCCTGTTTTCACTATTTGCAGTCATTATATAATTTTCACCTCATCAATTCTTCCATTCTCACCAAACCGGACCCCCTCCGGCCTGCCTGTTAACCCAGCTGGATATCCTGACTTCGTATACCCGACATTGTCACAATGTCCGCTACATCATCATACTTGTTCAGTGTGAAAATATGCATTCCGTTGAATCCCGCATTTATATACCTGTACAGCAGATTAACCGTATATTCCTTGCCCGCTTTCTTAAAATCTTCGGGGCTGTTCTCGTACTTGCCGAGGATACGGGCCAGTTCTTTCGGTATCGAACAACCGTTGAACAAACTCATTCTCTTTACGCCGTTCGCCGAGATAACCGGCATGATGCCCGCAACGATCGGTATCGTAACTCCCGCCTTGCGGATCCTGCTAAGCCATCTCGAAAATTCATCTACGTCGTAGCACAGCTGGCTGATCGCCAATTCCGCACCATTATTCTGTTTTATTTTCAGATGAGCTATATCTTCCTCGGTTGTCGGGCACTGTATATGCCTCTCCGGATAGCATGCACATGAGATGCCAAGCTGGGGGAATTCCGATCTGATAAATGCGATCAGGGAGTCCGCATGAGCGAAATCGCCGTTGGTCTGCTCAGCTCCCTCGGGGAAATCGCCCCGCAGCGCCATGATATTTTCGATCCCTACTCCGATATACTCATCTATGTAACGTTTCAGATCCTCTTTGGTATTGCCGATACAAGTCATATTGGTAAGGCACTCGACATCCATCTTCTTGATGGTCTCGCAGATCTCAAGGCTTCTGCCTCTGTTCGTTCCGCCTGCACCGTATGTGCAGCTGATAAAATCCGGATTAAACGTCTTCAGCTTGCCTATCACCTCTGTCAGAGGCTCCAGCGGCTGATCGTTCTTCGGCGGAAAGATCTCAAATGAAAAAGTCATTTTGTTCTTGATAATATCGGCAATACGCATTTTTAACCTCCGGGGATAATACAAAACATCATTCAGGTATTAACAATATCCTAAGATGCCTGTTTCATCCCAGTTTTTTGGGATTTTCAGACTTACGCCATTATGATAAATGGATAAAGTATATCACTTTATTTTACTACATTTTAGTGTGTAAAACAAGTGAAAGAACTATATTTAGTTTTTTTATTTTTCCTATTGACTTTTTCCCGATCAGTAGGTAAAATATCTTTCGTATGTGTGCGGCTGAACGTCCGTGTCCGGATCTGCCGCGAACAAGTCATCAATGAAATGTACCGTTTCGGCGGAAACTGCGTCGGAACGCCAACTAATTCGGGACGGAGGTGAACTGGGAATTGGCTAACATTAAATCAGCAAAGAAGAGAATCAAGGTCATCGAGACCAAGACTTTAAGAAATAAGATGATCAAGTCCAAGAGCAAAACCCTTACCAAGAAGGTTCTTGCCGCTGTGGCTGCCGGCGACAAGGCACTTGCAACAGAGAGCTTCAAAGAGACTGCTGCTTATCTTGACAAGGCTGCATCAAAGGGCGTATATCATAAGAACACTGTTGCTCGCAAGATCTCCAATCTTGCAAAGGCAGTTAATACACTGTAATTGATATTACGACAATAATTAAGACCATGGTTAACCCGCCATGGTCTTTTTTCTCTTTTTTCTGTTAAATTCACTTTTTAGCTGCTATCTTCGCGAAATGATTTTCGCGCAGGGAAAGCCTGATCAGCTTTCCCCGGCTTCAGCTTTCATCGTCCAGTTTCAGTACGCTCATAAATGCGTTCTGCGGTATCTCGACATTACCGAAGGTACGCATGCGCTTCTTACCTTCCTTCTGCTTCTCAAGAAGCTTCTTCTTACGTGTGATATCGCCGCCGTAGCACTTTGCAAGAACATCCTTGCGCATTGCCTTTACGGTCTCGCGTGCGATGATCTTGCTTCCGATCGCTGCCTGAATAGGGATTTCAAATAATTGTCTCGGGATATTCTCCTTCAGCTTTTCACACATCTTGCGTGCGCGCTCATAGGCGCCTTCTTCATGTATGATAAAGCTTAGCGCATCAACTTCCTCTTTATTTACGAGAATATCCAGTTTAACAAGCTTCGAAGGTACATAACCCTTTAATTCATAATCAAACGATGCATAGCCTTTTGATCTTGATTTCAGCGCATCGAAGAAGTCGTAAATGATCTCGTTGAGCGGCAGATCATACTTGAGCAGCGCTCTGGTCTGCTCCATATACTCGATCCCTTTATATACGCCTCTCCGCTCCTGGCACAGTTTCATGATCGCACCGACAAATTCCGTCGTAACCATGATTTCCGCGTCAACAAACGGTTCCTCCATATGCTCGATCTCGGAAGGATCGGGCATGTTCGTGGGATTTGTAAGGTCCATCATTTCGCCGTTGGTCTTGTATATCTTGTAAATAACGCTCGGAGCGGTAGTTACAAGGTCGAGATTGTATTCACGTTCAAGTCTTTCCTGGATGATCTCCAGATGCAGGAGTCCGAGGAAACCGCATCTGAAACCAAATCCCAGCGCAACCGAAGTCTCGGGCTCGAACTGTAGGGATGCGTCATTCAACTGCAGCTTCTCGAGGGCATCACGCAGATCGGGATATTTTGCACCATCCGCAGGATACATTCCGCAATAAACCATCGGAAGAACCTTCTTATATCCCGGAAGCGCTTCAGCACATGGTTTATTCGCATCGGTTACGGTATCACCGACACGGGTATCCTTTACATTTTTAAGCGAAGCCGTGATATATCCGACCATTCCTGCCGAAAGCTCATCACACGGTATAAACTGTCCCGGTCCGAAAATACCGATCTCGACAACATCCGCTTCTGCTCCGGTTGCCATCATCCGGATGCGGGTATCCTTCGTTATCGTACCTTCCATAACTCTTACAAATACGATAACTCCCTTATATGAATCATAAATAGAGTCGAAAATAAGGCATTTAAGCGGTGCCGAAGCATCGCCTGTCGGTGCGGGGATCTTATGAACGATCGCCTCAAGCACATCCTCAATATTGATGCCGTTCTTCGCTGAGATCTGCGGGGCATCCTGCGCTTCAAGGCCTATTACATCCTCAATTTCATTGATAACACGCTGCGGTTCCGCGCTCGGAAGATCGATCTTATTTATGACCGGGAAAACTTCAAGATTGTGGTCCAAAGCAAGATAAACATTGGCAAGTGTCTGCGCTTCAATACCCTGAGCCGCATCGACTACAAGGATCGCTCCTTCGCATGCCGCAAGGCTTCGTGAAACTTCGTAATTGAAGTCCACATGACCGGGAGTATCTATGAGGTTAAACACATACTCATTGCCATCCTTCGCCTTGTAGACAGTACGGATCGTCTGCGCCTTGATCGTGATGCCTCTCTCCCGCTCCAGATCCATATTATCAAGAACCTGCTCCTGCATTTCACGCGATGTAAGCAGTCCGGTCATCTCTATAATACGATCGGCAAGTGTAGATTTACCATGATCTATATGTGCAATAATGCAAAAATTCCTTATCTTACTCTGGTCCATTATAAACTAACTCCTGTTATCTCTTTTTAACTCTGTATTTACTCTCGATGAACGTATATCCGATCGCCAATCCCAACATGCAAAATACTGTCCCGACCAGCGTCAGAATATATACCGGTGAATTCTGCTTCGCAAACAGAAACGGAATTCCCAATGCTTCAAACAATATCGCAACGACGAACCATAATTTCGCGACCGCACGATTGTATTTTATTGTGTCAGTCACTTCCGGCGGCTTTACACCCGTGAAGAATCCAACCGGCTTCTTCGATCGCCAGTCAATTATCCCTATAACAATAAAAACGGCACAGCATACACTCCAAATTATAAAGGCAATTATCATAATCCACCTCCGCCGGCATTGCTTCGATCAGTTCGGGCTGACAGCTGTTGACTCCATGTTTCGCATATTCAAGAATAGCATAATGGGTTTTGTAAATCAATAATCTAGTTTATTTATCGTGGCTTATCGTGGGACTCATATCTGTAAGTGATGTTGCCTGACTTAGTTACGGGATTCCGCACTGAATATGTTTCGGCAAACGGCTTCCGCGTTGTGAATTTCTAAGCCGCTTTTCAAAAGCACACCCGTTTGAAAAAATCGCAAAACTCGCTAACGCTCAGACAGTTGCGATTTTTTCAAATGTGCTTTCTCAGACCGGCTAAGAAATTCTATCCACTTGTTTACAAATGAGCAAGCTCATTTGCGATTGTTTGCCCGAAACACATCAGCGTGGAATCCCTAGAAT
>JAFZNE010000036.1 GCA_017553035.1 Lachnospiraceae bacterium | reverse complement strand
TGCCGCTGTTGTCGGCAGATCTATTGAAACAGCCCTGCAGGCAGCAGGAAAAGAATATAGCGCATATTATCGATATTATGATCAAACCTTGTTTTTTCATACTGTCTCCCCCGGATAATCCAAATGAGAATGCTTCAAACCGGTTTTATTTTACAACAGATCCCGTGATGATTACAAGAGACAGACCCGGACGACATGAGGTTTTTTGTGCGATAAGCGAATGCCCTCAGTGCAAGCTTGCTTGCTGACTGAGGGCTGAGCAAACGGTCATCGAGAAAGCTTTGCTTTCGAGATGGCCCGTCGAATCGAGTAGGAGTCAGCCTACTCGATTGTTTATGACAGCGAATATTTCCGGCCTTTTATCACATTGATTTCACATCCTTTTCACAAAGAATTCACGGATCGATCTTACCATGATTACAGGGTTTGGATTCGGGAAACTGTCAATATTGGAAAGAATGGGGTGATAATTATGGATCCGGTGAGCGAGAAGCAGACTGATAAAAGTATATACGGAGACAACCTTCCGAAAATGGAAAAGGTGCTGGCTGATGTGGAAAGGCGCATTTCCGAAATAAGAGAGCGGATCACAGCGGAATGCGGGATGGATCCGATAGAACATTTTCTTACACGGATAAAGTCGGATGAGAGTATGCGTGAAAAATGCAGACACCTTGGGCTTGCGGAGACGAGCGAAAATGCACTGACGGAAATATATGATGCGATCGGTGTCAGGATAGTTTGCGCATTTCTTGATGATGTTTATCTCATCAAGGATTATCTGACTGAGATGGAAGGATATGTGGTGATCAGGGAAAAGGATTACATCAAAAACGCAAAACTAAACGGATACCGCAGCTACCACATGATCGTACAGTCGGAATCAGGGCTATACTGTGAGATACAGCTTAGGACCATCTCAATGGATACGTGGGCGGCGCTGGAACATCACATGAAATATAAAAAGAATATAACGGGAAATGAAGAACTGATCAGCAATGAATTGAAAAGATGTGCCGATGAACTGGCATCCACGGACATTTCAATGCAGGCGATAAAGAAACTGATAATGACATGAGGTTGGTTATATGAAATTACTCTTAGCAGAAGATACATCAGACCTGAATAAAGCTGTAACAGCAATTTTGAAACATGAAGACTATGAGGTCGACAGCGTCTTTGACGGAGAAAAAGCACTGCAGAAGATCCTCGAGACCGATTATGACGGCGTGATACTTGATATCATGATGCCCGGAAAAGACGGCATAGAGGTATTGAAAGAAATGCGTAAACGCCACATTCTGGTTCCGGTGCTCCTGCTGACTGCCAAAGCAGAGATCGACGACAGAGTAGCCGGGCTTGATGCCGGTGCGGATGATTATCTGCCCAAACCGTTCGCAATGAAAGAACTGCTGGCACGCATCCGCTCCATGACCAGGCGTTATATGGAGTATGAAAGTGTTTCTTATGAGTATGAGGATCTGATACTTGATCCAAAGACATTTTCACTTTCCGCGAGGAATTCGATAAGCCTGTCTGTAAAAGAATTCGAGCTGATGCAGATGTTTCTGGCCAATGTGGATATAGGTTTTTCGACTGAGCATATTCTGGAAAAAGTATGGAAAAACGAAAGGAACGCCCGGCCCGATACCGTATGGCTGTATGTATCGTATCTGAAAGGAAAACTTGCATCCATAGGTTCTAAAGTAGATATAGAAGGAGAACGGGGCGGAACATATACGCTTGTCATCAAGTCTGAGCAGGGAGGAACGGAATAATGAGCATAAAAGAAATCCATGCCTTACGCAGAAAGTTTATTATCATAGCCATGCTCTCTTTCCTTCTGGTCATGATCTTTATCGGAAGCGTGATAAATCTCGTCAGTTATACCGTTACTGTCCGTTCTATAAGAAATACACTGTATAACATCGGGGAGAGCAACGGAATGATCAGTGACGCACCCGAGATGGGTGAGGGTGATATGCCGTTCATGCCGTCATTTTCTGATGCTTTTTCTCCAAAATACAGACATAATCATTTTTTCCTGATGGAGGTTGATTATGAAATAGGAATAACTTATTTTTCGAGCAACGCGGTTAATGATACCGAGCTGGAACTGGTTCAGAAGTACTCCGAACAGATAATGGCAAACGATGATACTTTCGGAAACTACGGAGTATATTATTTTCAGAAGACAGAAAAGGATGATGGCAGCATTGTTCTTACCATTCTTGACTGTACGTCTGAAATATCCTCATCCAAGAGGCTTCTCGGAGCAACCGTTATCACATGTTTAGCGGCATTTGTCATCGCGTTTATACTGGTATGGGCTTTTTCGTGGAAACTCATAAAGCCCGAAATAGAAAGTACTGAAAGACAGAAGCAATTCATTACCAATGCAAGTCATGAGCTGAAAACCCCGCTGGCAGTCATCCGGGCGAATACTGAACTGATGGAAGTTGTAGGCGGAGAAAATGAATGGACCCAATCGACCTTAAAGCAGGTTGACCATATGAATGGCCTGATCCAGAACCTTGTAATGATCGCCAAGGCCGAAGAAAACGGAGATAAGAGCAAACTGGAGGAAATCAATGCTTCGGAGACTGTAATGCAGACGATCTCTCCTTACAGGGCTTTGGTGGAGAAATCCGGGAAAACGCTGAACACAGACATAGAAGAAAATGTAATGGTAACATCCGATGAGGGCAAACTCCGTCAGCTGACTACGATATTGGTTGATAATGCGATCAAGTACTGTGATGAAAAAGGTGCCGTGGGAATATCTCTCAGCTCCGTCCGCCATGGGAAGTTCAGGATGAGAATGACGGTTTCCAATACATACAGGGACGGTGCGGGGATCGACTGCAACAGATTTTTCGACCGTTTTTACAGAGAAGACAGGTCACATAATATTGATAAGGGAGGCTACGGGATCGGTCTTTCCATAGCGGAAAGCATATGCCGCCGGTATGATGGCGATATAAGAGCAGGGTGGAAGGACGGAGTTATATCTTTCGTGGTCAATTTGTGAAACACAATTTTTTCACAAATTAATCACAGCTTATTCAATGAATGAATGTATCATGGAAAAAACTCAAAGAGGAAAGGAGGAAAGACTGTGGAACAGGAAAAACATTTCCGTCATGAAATGAAATACAGCATTTCTTTTTCCGAATATCTTGCAATAAGAGGAAGGCTGAGGGCTATAATGTCACCCGATCCGCATGTTTCGGATAACGGAACATACCAGATCAGAAGTATTTATTTTGACAATTGTGATGATAAAGCTCTTAAAGAGAAGATCGACGGTGTCGCAAAACGTGAGAAATTCAGGATCCGCTATTATAATGACGATTTTTCTTTCATCACACTTGAAAAGAAAATGAAAATAGATGATCTGTGTCTGAAATATGATGCGGCCATTACGGAGGATGAATGCAGAAAGATTCTCGCAAATGATCTTGACTGGATGAAAACGCATCCGGAAGAGCTTGTCAGGGAATTATATGCAAAGATGAATTATCAGCGGCTCGTACCGCGTGTCCTTGTATCCTATGTCCGGGAACCATATATTTACAAGCCCGGAAATGTCAGAGTGACTTTTGACTCAAGGATCAGGACAAGCCTGTTTAACCGTGAATTCCTTACAAAGACCGTGCAGGATATAAGCGCGACGGATGCACCGCAGGATATGCTTCTGGAGGTTAAATATGATGCATTCATGCCTGAGATCATTCAGGTTATAGTGCAAACACCGGCAATCCGCCAGCAGGCCTTTTCAAAATACGGCGCCTGCCGCAGATACGGGTAAAAAATCTGAGGTTGATAAATAAGTTTTCTGATCATTTTTAAATAATTTTTCGGAGGAATAAAACAAATGATAACATTCAGCGATATTTTTAAATCAAGTTTTCTGGAGAACATTACGGAGTTTTCGGCAGTCGATACACTGATAGGCATGGTATTTGCACTCGTGGTCGGACTGTTCATTTTCCTTATCTATAAAAAAACATTCAGCGGAATTATGTATTCCACGGGATTTGCAATGTCACTTGTGGGACTTTCGCTTGTTACGACACTTGTCATCATGGCAGTAACATCCAATGTTGTTCTTTCACTCGGTATGGTAGGTGCGCTTTCGATCGTCAGATTCCGTGCGGCTATCAAGGAACCCATGGAGATCGTATTCCTGTTCTGGTCTCTTGCAGCGGGAATCGTGATCGGTGCCGGCATGATACCTCTTGCGATAATCGGATCGGTAATAATCGGTGTTATCTTCCTGCTGTTCGTAAACAGGAAATTCCACAACGGTTCTCCGTATATCCTGATCGTTAACTGTGCGGATGAAAAAGCCGAGAACAGCGCAATGGGCGTTATCGCAAATAATGTGAGCAAGTTCATCGTTAAGTCAAAGACGGTTACCGATGCAGGGATCGAGCTTACTGCAGAAATCAGAGTAAAGGATGCCGCAACCGCGTTTGTGAACAACGTGAAGAAGGTGTCAGGTGTATCGGCGGCAACGCTGGTTATGTTCAACGGTGAATACATGGCTTAATGCGGGAGTCGGAAGTCAGGAGGTAGATCATGGTCACAAATAAACACATAAACAAGATCATTGCCGCAATTACGGCAATGGCTGTTATATTGTGCTTCCTTGCGGTCATTTTTGCGGATAAACTCTCGGAGGCCATGGGCGGTACCGCTGTTCATTTGAAATATGAAAACAAGCTGTTTGATACCGATGAGATCATCAGTATCAATATCCTGATGGACTCGGACGAGTGGGATAAGATGCTTGCCAATGCCACATCGGAGGAATATTATACCTGTGATGTCGTGGTCAACGGTACGAAATTCTACTCGGTCGGGATACGTCCGAAGGGCAATACCAGCCTTTCGTCGATCGCCATGAATCCGGATAGTGACAGGTACAGCCTGAAGCTGGAATTTGACCATTTTGTCGAAGGTCAGACCTGTTTCGGACTTGATAAACTGATCCTGAATAACAATTATGCCGATGCGACGAATATGAAAGAAGCCATCATTTACGACATGTTTCAATATCTCGGCGCAGACGCTTCGCTGTACAATTATGCGGAACTGTCCCTGAATGGTGAATACTATGGTGTTTATCTCGCTCTTGAGGCTGTTGAAGACAGTTTCATGCTGAGAAACTACGGAACACAGGATGGTGAGCTGTACAAGCCCGACAGTATGGAAATGGGCGGTCAAAAATCATCCGGCAGTTCGGGCAAGAGTTCGGATGGAGACAGTGAAGGCGGAAACAGTAACGGATTCAGTTTTGATCCGGGAAGTATGTTCGGCGGAGACGGCCAGTGGAGCGGATCCGATTTCAACCCCGGAAACATGCCCGGCAACGGAAGTGAAGGCGGGAGCAGTGACGGGTCCGGTTTCAACCCCGGGAATATGCCCGGAGGAAATGGCGGAAACGGCGGATTCAGCTTTGAGCCGGGGAATATGCCGGGTGGAGACAGCTTCAATCCGGGAAATGTAACCGGCAAAGACAGTGAAAACAGCGAGAGCGGAAGCAACGAGAACAGCGAGAGCGGTTCGGAGCGGCGCAGCAGACCCGATGGAGATGGCGGAAATAAAGGATTCTCCATGGGTGGTAACGGAGGCTCGAACCTTAATTACTCCGATGACGATCTCGACAGCTATTCAACCATCTGGAACAGCGCGATCACCGGAACAAGCAAGGCCGACCGGCGCAGGGTTGTTACCGCGTTGAAGAATATCAGTGAAGGCACCGATCTCGAGACTTATCTCGATATCGATAATGTACTGAAATACATGGCGGTTCATACATTTTCCGTAAATATGGATAGTCTTTCCGGCAGCATGGCGCATAATTATTATCTGTATGAGTATGAAGGAAAGCTTAACATACTTCCCTGGGACTATAATCTGTCACTCGGCGGAATGTCCATGGGAGCTTCCGGAAATGCGTCAGAAATGATCAATGATGCGATCGATACTCCTTTTTCGGGAACGCATTTCTTCGACGCACTGCTTGAAAACGAGGAATATCTCGCGAAATACCATGAGTATCTTCAGCAGCTGGTAGATGAATATGTGAACGGTGGCCGATTTGATGAAGTGTACAATCGTATCAGGAACCAGATCGACAAGCTGGTAGAAACCGACCCGACAGCATTTTACAATTACAGCGAGTATCAGACTGCTGCGGAAATGCTCTATCAGACGATCAAACTTCGCGCCGAAAGCATTGACGGACAGCTGAACGGTACCATTCCTTCAACCGATGACGGACAGCGCAAAGATTCGTCAACACTGATTGACGCTTCATCAATTGATGTGACTGTTATGGGGCAGTTCAATATGGGCGGCAATTTTGGAAGCTTTAAGATAAGATCCAACAAAAACAAGCGCGGTTCATCATCCTCGCAGGACACATCGGACACAGCCGATACTACAGGCTCCGATACAGGGAATGCGACCGGTGATAAAGAAAATAATACCGGAAATGTACCGGGCAATACCGGATCGGATTCGGGAAATTCATCGGATGCAGGCGGTTCAAGACGCGGCGGAAGTTCCGGTATGAGCGGCTTCGATCGCGACAACATGCCTGACAGGGATAGTTTTGGTTCCGGTAACATGCCTGACATGAGCAGTTTTAGTTCGGAAAATATGCCTGATATGAGTAATTTCAGTTCAGAAAATATGCCCGACATGAGCAACTTCAGTTCGGAAAACATGCCGAATATGGGCGGTTTCGGTTCGGGCAGCTTCCCGGGCAGAACAGGCAGTTCGGGGAAATTATCCAATGTTTTGATCTTTGTCATATGCTTTGTGATCATGCTGGCAGCTGTCATAATCCTGAAGTTCACCGGCCGCATGCGCTATAAGCGTGTCACAGTCAAAGGTGTTCACTAATCTGCATTACAGACTTGTTTGGTTTTATTTAATGCGCATAAAAAGATCAGGGCCAGATTCTGTTTGGTCCTGATCTTTTTAAATGGAATTTGCGAAAAATATCCGACCATGTTACTATATTTTATGGAAGCCCGTAAAACTTTGCCTCATAAAGACATGGTATGCCCCAATAGGGCATTTTAACGGAAAGGAACAGGAAGATGAGCTACGATTTCAAAAATAAAGTCATATACCAGATCTGGCCCAGATCGTTCAAAGATTCGAATGGCGACGGGATCGGAGACCTGGGCGGTGTGATCGGAAAACTGCCTTATATCAAGAGCCTGGGCGTTGACGCGATCTGGCTGTCGCCGGTATATCCTTCGCACAATCACGATTACGGATATGATATTGATGACTATTGTGCGATCAATCCCGAATTCGGAACAATGGAGGATTTCGACAGGCTTGTGAGCGAGGCGAAGAAGCTTGACATCGGGATAGTCATGGACCTGGTCGTAAATCATACTTCGAGTCATCACAAATGGTTCAGGGAGGCTGTAGATGATCCCGGTAGTAAATACCGTGATTATTACATTTTCAGAAAAGGCAGAGATGCCGGTGTCCATAAGGGATATAAGCTTCCCGTGACTTCGGGTACGATCCCGCCCAACAACTGGATGTCGGCATTCGGCGGAAGCGCATGGCAGAAGGATGCTAAGAGCGGCGAGTATTATTTGACGCTTTTTACACCGGATCAGTGCGATCTGAACTGGGCCAACCCTGAAGTGCGTGAAGAAGTTTGGAATATCATGCGGTTCTGGCTGGACCGCGGGATAGCAGGTTTCAGGCTGGATGTGATCAATGCCATCGCCAAGCGTGAAGGACTGCCTGACAGCGGAAATCCGAAAAAGCTTGATTTTCCTTTTGAACATATCGTAAGCCTTCCCAAAACACACGAGTACCTGAAGGAAATGCATGAAAAGGTGCTTTCGCATTATGACTGTTTTACCGTAGGCGAGGGCATGGTTACGCCGCTTGATGCGGTGCTTGGGTACACGGGACCCGGAACGGACGAGCTTGATATGATGTTCCAGTTTGATCTGGCGCTGATCGGCTGCGGACCGCTTGGCAAATTCGATTTCAGAAAACTGTATCACTGGACCGTTCGCGAGTATAAGGATATTTTCGACCGATGGGAGAGCGGCGTGCAATCGGGCGGCGGATGGCTTGGAAACTATATTTCGAATCATGACCAGCCGCGTCCGGTATCGCGTTTCGGAGATGACAGGCATTACAGACGTGAATCCGCGAAAGCATTTGCGATGATCAATATCACGATGCTCGGGACGCCGTTTATCTATCAGGGCGAAGAGATCGGAATGACAAACTGTCCGCTCGAGCCCGCAGAATGGAAGGATTTCGAAGCGATCAACGATTACAAGATGCTGCAGAGCATGATGCATCTTCCCGCACCGGTCGCAAAGAAGGTCATTCAGAAGATGACAAGGGATCATGCGCGTACGCCGATGCAGTGGAGCGGGCAGGAGAATGCCGGATTTACCGACGGAAACACAACCTGGATGAAGGTAAACCCGAATTACACCGGGATCAATGTAGAAAATGATCTGAAAAGCAGCAATTCGGTAATCGTATTTTACAAAGAGCTAATACGGCTGCGCCATCTGAATGATGAGCTTAATTATGGTTCTTACCGCATGATCGCGAAGAACGATCCCCATGTTATTGCATATATCAGGGAATACAACGGCCGGAGACTGCTGATCGCAGTTAATATGACAGGGAAACCCGCACAGGTCAATATCGGTGAGGTAGAATACAAAAAAGGACATATGATCCTCGGAACGCACGGAACGGAGAAATATTCGCGTTTCCTGCAGCTGAAGCCTTATGAGGGAAGGATTTACAGGATAGCTGCCGGGGGAGATGTAAAGACAACGGAGATAAGGAAACGGTAAAATAACGTAACCATAAGATGAAGATTCAGATGTGATGATGGATGTACATGAAAACAGTTCCTATCGTATACATTAAAAACAGACTTGAAATCATCTTTAAAATAGGCGAAAATTGTATAAGAAAGTCGAGATACCCTTTCTCGACAGTTTGGAGGCTTATTATGGTATATGGGTATGCTCGTTGCTCGACCAATGAAATGCGGCAGTACCCGATCGACACATTTCCGGGGCCGCTGCGTGTGCTGTTTTCGGTCATTGCACCATTTGCGATGACTCTTCATGTACCCGGAGCCGTGATACTCGGAAAACCGCTGTTTGGATGGCCTGAGT